>NZ_LOFI01000005.1:0-138879 GCF_001469195.1 Pseudoalteromonas sp. 10-33
GGAAGACAAGATTGTAGAGCTTGCAGAAGCACTAGATTCTTACATTCCAGAGCCAGAGCGCGACATCGATAAGCCATTCATCATGCCTATCGAAGACGTTTTCTCAATCCAAGGTCGTGGTACAGTTGTAACTGGTCGTGTTGAAGCGGGTATCATCAACGTGAATGACGAAGTTGAAATCGTTGGTATCAAAGAGACTACTAAGTCGACTTGTACTGGTGTTGAAATGTTCCGTAAGCTTCTTGACGAAGGTCGTGCTGGTGAGAACATTGGTGCACTATTACGTGGTACTAAGCGTGAAGACGTTGAACGTGGTCAAGTACTAGCTAAGCCTGGTTCAATCAACCCACACACTACATTCACTTCAGAAGTATACGTACTTTCTAAAGATGAAGGTGGTCGTCATACTCCATTCTTCAAAGGTTACCGTCCACAGTTCTACTTCCGTACAACTGACGTAACAGGTGACGTACAGTTACCAGAAGGCGTAGAAATGGTAATGCCTGGTGATAACATCAAGATGACAGTAACTCTAATCGCACCAATCGCGATGGATGAAGGTCTTCGTTTTGCTATCCGTGAAGGTGGCCGTACTGTAGGTGCTGGTGTTGTAGCAACTATCGTAGAGTAATAATTAACATTTAAGTTAATTGTTAGAAAAAGGTCACTTAGGTGGCCTTTTTTAATGCCTGCAATTTACGTCACGTGAAGGTGGCGCTCTTATCTTAGGCGTAGGTGCTTTGTAGCAACTATCGTAGAGTAATAGTTAACTTTTAAGTTAATTAATACTAAAAAACCCGAGCTTAGTCTCGGGTTTTTTAATGCCTGCAATTTACATCACGTGAAGGTGGCGCTCTTACCTTAGGCGTAGGTGCTTTGTAGCAACGTTCAATGAGTAATATTTAGCGTATAAGTTAATTGTTAGAAAAAGGTCACTGAGGTGGCCTTTTTTAATGCCTAAAGAAAACTGTTTCGTTTTCAGCTATTAGTAGCTTGGTGTTAAATTATACTTAACACATAAAAAAGCACGACTTTAAGCCGTGCTATTAATTAAACTTTTTGACAACTGACAACTGACAACTGACAACTGACAACTGACAACTGACAACTGACAACTGACAACTGACAACTGACAACTGACAACTGACAAATTTTACAGCTTAGTGTTTTTTCGCATACGCTTCAGCTTGCTTCCATACTCTTAGTGTATTGCCACTTAAGATTTTTTTAATATCGGCGTCGCTGTAGCCTCTATCCATTAAGCCTTGTACTAAGTTTGGATAACTAGATACATCTTTTAAGCCAATGGGTAGTGAATCGCCAACGCCGTCGTAATCAGAACCAATGCCAACGTAGTCAATGCCAATTAATTCTACAACATGATCTATATGATCAAGTACTTGTTCAAGGCTTGCAAACGGATATGGATTTTTAGCGCGATAAGCCGCATCAAAATCATTACTTAATTTAGTGCCTTGTTTTTTGGCAGACTCTTTTGTGCTTTTTAGTTGCTTGCCCCATGCACCTGCTTTTGCTGTAACAAAACTCGAACCAAAGTTAATTTGAATTACGCCTCCATTTTCTTTTAGCGCTAGTAGCATATCGTCATTCATATTACGCTCAAAACCTGGAGTGTATTTACGAAGCGATGAATGTGATGCAATCACCGGTGTTTTAGACAATTCCATTACCTGATAAAACGCATCGTCAGAAATATGCGATACATCTATTAACATACCCATATTATTCATTGCAGTGACCAGCTCTTTACCAAAGGGGCTTAAGCCTTTCCATTTACGGCGAATATCGTAAGACGAGTCAGAAATATGATTACTTTGTGAGTGTGCAAGGGTGATATAACGTACGCCACGATCAAAAAAGTGCTGAAGGTTTTTTAAGTCACCTTCAATAGGGGAGCCGTTTTCCATTCCCATAGCAATAGACAATTTACCCTCTTTAAACTGTTGCTCTATGTCGTTTGTAGAGCTTGCCATTGCAAATTTAGCAGGCGCACGTTGTGCAATGGCTTCCATCCCATCAATTAACTGGTTAGCTAACTGATAGCTTTTGCCTTTACCTTCAAATTCTAAATGAGCAGGAATATAAATCGACATAAATGGCGCGTTTAATCCCCCCTCAACTGCGCGAGGGTAATCAAAATCGCCATCTTCAGTTGCTTTGGTTACATCAGCCCACGTATCGTGAATGCGGTAAGGAACATCAATGTGGGTGTCGATTAAAATAGTGTCTTTGGCAAGTTTAACCGCTTTGTCTGACGCGCTAATTGGTTGCTCTGCAAAGGCTTGGTTTGTTAAAGCTAGTGATATGGCTACCACTAGAGTGCTGAGTTTTATCATGTTTTGGCTCTTTGGGTAAAAAGCCATTGTGTACGCTCAGCTAAAAAGTTACAAGTATTACACTTTAATCATACGATGCTTGTTGATGCTCTTCACTTTGCAGTGCTTTAAATTCGCCCTTTGAAATAATAGTGACCGATTCGTGCAGCTCTGAAAAAAACACCATGGCTTCGCCGCTTTTTAATTGTTGATTTACCTGCGCGACTTTACTTTCAATACTGAATTCTTGTTCGCCATAATCGGTGCCTTCACGCAGTACATAGCTTTCAATTAGATTGTATAGGGTGTCTTTATCAAGTTGCTCAAAAGGAATAATCATTACTACTGGTTGCTCGCTTTATTTATTATGTGTTGGCCAAAATAACTGGGTACGGCTTTTTCTAACCAAAAAATGGGTTTAAACGGATTGTTTCCGCTAATGAATCCAACGTGCCCACCTTTTTCAGAAACACGCAGGGTAACATCTTCACTCACATCTTGCTTGCTTGGCACCGCTTTAATCGACAGCATTGGGTCGTCTTTCGCATGAATGATTAAGGTGGGTACAGCAATATGTTTTAAGTAGGGCATAGCACTGGCTTGGCGATAATAATCGTGTGCATTCTCAAAGCCATGCAAAGGAGCTGTTATATGGTTATCAAATTCTAATAAATCATCAATTTCCATTAATTCATCAGTGGTAATAGGTATTTGCTGCTTAATTTGAGGTAATTTGCGCTGCATCGATTTTTTCATACGATCAAGCAAATACTTTTGATAAATTTTACCTAAGCTTTTGCGTATTACATCACTTGATGATGATAAATCATACGGTGCGGATATAACGGCTGCTGCATTTAGTGGGCATCGCTGGGCTTGCTCACCTAAATATTTTGCTAATACATTACCACCTAGCGAAAAACCAACAGCAAATAAAGGTCTGTTTGGAAACAGTAACTTTAGGTGATTAATAAAAAAAGCTAAATCGTCCGTATCACCACTATGGTAGGCGCGAGGAAGCCGGTTTACCTCGGTCGAGCAGTTTCTAAAGTGCATGAGTACAACGGCATACCCTTGCTTTTTTAGCGCTTTCATCATGCCTTTGGCATAAAAACTATTTATATTACCTTCAAGGCCGTGTAACACAATGGCAAGTGGGGCAGTTTCGTTATGCGGAAGTGACCATGCAAGCTCGATAAAGTCACCATCAGGTGTATCAAGTTGCTCTAATTCGTAGCGAGTATTATGAAAAGGGCGGAAAAAACGCGGCATTATGGTTTGGACGTGACGATTGGTCATCCACCATGCTGGTTTAAACGTATGGATCATGTTTGTACTACACACTTTGCAAAAACGAAGCGTTAGTGTATCAAAAAGAATAAAAAGCGCCTAATTAGTAACTAATTAGACGCTTTGTGCGTCGTGCTTAATTTTTTAATGTTGTTCTGTCAGATCAGCGTCGTGTACTTTTTTCATGAAAAAATACACAAAAAATAGGCATAAACTAATAACGACGCCTAAAAAACCAAATGATAAAAATAACACTGGGTCGCTAAAAAAATCTCTAAAGAATACGTCCATAATTGCCTCCTGATGTCTATGGGTTAATCATAGGCTGGCTCAGCAGTGCTTGATATGATCCAGATCAAGCTATTTTCCTGATTATAAAAAGAGCTGTAAAGAAGTTGATTTGGATCAAAGTTGCCAAAAGAAGTTAGCGAGCTTGCAGGATTAAAGATCTTTTTGCACAAAGAGAAAAACATGAGAAGTAAATGAGAATTGCCAAGCAGTAGCACAGTTACTATTAGTTTTTATCACCCAATCTAAAAGCGTAGCGTCTCTAATCCTCTTTTTGATTCATTGGTTTAAAGATCTTTTTGCACAAAGAGAAAAGCATGAGAAGTAAATGAGAGCTGCTAAGCAGTTGCACGGTTAATATTAGTTTTTATTGGTCATTCTAAAGCGTAGCGTCTCTAACCCTCTTTGTGATTCATTGGCTTAAAGATCTTTTGCACAAAGAGAAAACATGAGGAGTAAATGAGAACTGCCAAGCAGTTGCACGGTTAATATTAGTTTTTATTGGTCACTCTAAAGCGCAGCGCCTCTAGCCCTCTTTGTGATTCATTGGCTTAAAGATCTTTTGCACAAAGAGAAAACATGAGGAGTAAATGAGAACTGCCAAGCAGTTGCACGGTTAATATTAGTTTTTATTGGTCACTCTAAAGCGCAGCGCCTCTAGCCCTCTTTGTGATTCATTGGCTTAAAGATCTTTTACACATAAAGAAAAACAATGAGTAGCAAATGAAGGTAACCAGGCTGCTGGTCGCTGACAGCTGAAAATGATAGCTAATTAGGGATTGCTTACAAATACAGCGCACTATTATCTGTTGCTGTACATGCTACTAACTCAAATCCATTAACGGCATTGATCAACATCTTTTGCTGCTGCTTTTCGAGCTTGAGCTCGGCGCTCAGTAGTTCTTGTCGAATGTTTGCGTAATCGGCAATCTCGGCTTGATTTGCTTTTAAGTAACCCCGAGCCCTGCGCAATGGCTTTAAAACCTCAGTATCAAACTCACTAATCACTTTTTGTAAGTGACTTAATTGCGCTGTATTAATGCTCAAATTTAACGAATCTAAATAATAAAGTAACAAGCACAGATTAACGTTTTTACCTTGCTGGTTTTGTAGTGCCAGCAAGGTGTGTTGTTGCCCAGGCTTTGCATACAAAGTGCATGCAAATTGCCAAAAGTCATCGCTATTGAGCAAGTTCATCGGCAAAGGCCTGTTCTTTTTCTTCCATTTCTTCAAGCGCCATAAGTAACTCTTCTTCAATGTCGTTAAGTTTAGGCGTAAGCGTGGCTTGCTTAGCTATTAATTCTTTTAATTGGGCTTTGTTGTCATCGTTATAGAGTTCATTATCGCCAAGTGCAACCTCCACTTCGCTAAGCTCTGCAGAGTGTTTGTCGAGTTGTTTTTCAAGTTTCTCAATTTGCTTTTTCAGCGGTTGAATCGCTTTTCTAAATTCGGCTTCTAAGCGTTTCTGCTCTTTTCGGTTCACACCTGAATTAGCTTTAGGCTCATCACTTTGCTGGGCTTTTACAGCTTCTTTATTCGCATTCAGTAACCACTGGTAATACGCATCTAAGTCGTAACCAAATTGAGTTACTTTGCCATCATCGACTAAATAAAACTCATCAGCAGTGTTTTTAAGCATATGGCGGTCATGCGATACGGTAACCATGGCGCCTTCAAAGCCTTGCAATGCCATCACTAGCGCGTGGCGCATTTCTAAATCAAGGTGGTTGGTAGGTTCATCAAGTAGTAGCAGGTTAGGCTTTTGATATACCAGCATAGCAAGGACTAAACGGGCTTTTTCACCGCCCGAAAAGGGCGCTACAGATTCAAGCGCTTTATCGCCAATAAAGGCAAAGCCACCTAAAAAGTCACGTAGTGATTGTTCAGTAGCTTTTGGGTTTAAACGTTGTAAATGCGTAATTGCGCTGGCGTTTAAATCAAGCGATTCAAGTTGATGCTGGGCAAAGTAACCAATATTTAAACCATGGTGCTGCACAACCTTACCTGCTTGCGGTTCTAAATCACCAGAGAGTAGTTTAATGAGCGTTGATTTACCTGCACCATTTCGTCCCAGTAAAGCAATGCGACTACCAGGCACTAAGTTAAGCTCTATATTATTTAAAATAGTCACTTCACCATAACCCGCTTTAGCTTTATCTAAACTCATTAGCGGGTTTGGTAGGGCTGTAGGCTCTGCAAACTCAAAATTAAATGGTGAGTCGGCATGTGCAGGGGCAAGCTTTTCCATACGCTCAAGTGCTTTAACACGGCTTTGCGCCTGTTTAGCTTTACTGGCTTTTGCTTTAAAGCGAGTAATAAACTGCTCTAGGTGGGCAATTTGCTCTTGCTGCTTGTCGAACATGGCTTGCTGTTGTAATAAACGCTCTGCTTTTTGGCGTTCAAATTGCGAATAGTTACCTTTGTACACATTGATAAGTTGTTTATCTATGTGCCAAATTTGATCAACTACTGCATCTAAAAACTCACGGTCGTGCGATATAAGTACCAATGTGCCTGTGTAGGCACGTAAAAAGCGCTCAAGCCAATATACGGCATCTAAATCAAGGTGGTTTGTTGGCTCATCGAGTAGCAACAAATCAGCATTACGGATAAGTGCTTGGGCAAGGTTTAAACGCATGCGCCAACCACCTGAAAACGCACTCACGGGGTTTTCTATTTGGTTATTAGCAAATCCTAATCCATGCAAAAGTTCGCCAGCTTGCGATTCGATGCTGTAGCCTTTCATATTTTCTAGCTGAATATGCACTTTGGCTTGGGTATCGCCATCGTTATTTTGTTCTGCTTCTCTCAGCGCAATACGCAGCGCGTAGTATTCAGGGTGTCCTTGCAATACATAATCAATGGCGCTTATTTCGAGGGCTGGGGTTTCTTGTTTAACCGAGGCAATAGACCAATCTTTAGGAATACTGCAATTACCGGCATCAAGTTGCAATTCAGATTTTAGTAAACCAAATAAGGTTGATTTCCCGCAGCCATTGGCACCCACAAGGCCTACTTTGTGCTCTGGAAATAACGTAGCTGATGCATTTTTTAATAAGGCTGTTCCGCCACGAAGGAGTTCTATTTCTGATATTTGGATCATGAATGCGTTACTTTACTGTGCCCTTGTTAAGTTGGCGCTATCATACCATAGAACTTAATGCGCTTATCAAGCGTATCAACAAGTGATGTTATACGATAAAATAGTAGTAGTTCAAACCACAGGAAAAATGTTGTGAGACAAAAGAAGCGATTTATTGCTGGCGCATCGTGCCCTGACTGTAAAGCCATGGATACTATGATGCTATACAGAGAACATGATGTTGAAAAAGTAGAGTGTGTTGAGTGTGGGCATAAAATGTCACAACCAGAAAACGCTGTTCAGGCGTCAACTCGCCAATTTGAGCAAGTCATTGGTGTGTTTAAACCGGGCGACTAACCCGGTTTTTATTGCCTAGCTACACACCTTTTAATAATGTGGAGGCGGTGGCTCAGGTACTTCAGACATCATTGAAGGCGAGGTTTGCGCTTCTTTAATTTTTTCTGCCAGCAGTTCTGTTTGGCGCTTCATTTTAGCTAGGATTTGCTGATGTACTTTGATCTCATCGTTTAAGATTTCAATTGTTTCATCTTGAAAAGCCACTTTGGCTTCAAGTTCCATTACGCGGTGTTCAATCGTGTTCATTAGTGTCTCGTATAATAAATCGCTCTGCGATACCGCTGGAGCTTTCGGTTAACAACGACTTATCGTTATCTATAAATGCCACATCAAGCACAACGGCCGATTTTGGTTTACTACCTTCTCGCGGCGTAACTTGCCACGTTTGAATTTTTTCACCGCTTGATATTTGCCATAAATCAACTCGCTTATTAGGCGAACCCGTTGCCAGCAATGTGCCTTGCTCGTTAAAGCGCACGGCGGTAAAAATTTTCTGACGCGCAATATACGCCAGTTTACTCACAAGATCACCTGTAGTCAGCTTCCATACATGTGCTTGCTTCATACTATCGGCAGTAAACGCAAAACGACCTTGTGGATCAAGGGTTACTTGAGTAACACGTGTTGGGTGGCTAAAGCGGTGAATAACTTGCCCAGTATTGGTATCCCAAAAATAGGCAACGTAATCGTTAGAGCCGCTTAATGCAAAGCGTCCGTTAGGCGCTAAATCAACGGTATTTACCTTATCTTGGTGGCCTAAAAACTCAATGCGACGTCCGGTTTCAAGGTTTAAAAATACAACCACGCCATCGCTGCGGCCATACAACACACTGCGACCTTGGTTGCTAATGGCAATATCTCGAATCGTGGCTTTTTGTATTTTGTAATAGCCTTTATTTTCGCCGGTGTTGATATCCCACACTGCGAACGTTGTTTTTTCTGCGGTAACCGCCACGCTGTTATCAAACGCAATAGCCACGCTGTAAACTAAGTTGTCTTGCGATTGCTGCTGAAACCATTGGTATTTTAAAACGTGCTGTTGATTATCCCACAGCGTGACCCCATGGTTGATAGAAGAGATTAAACTGTACTTTCCATCGTGAGAGAGTGCTGACGAAAATGCACCTTGTGCGGTGTGTTCAAAGCTTTCTACCGATTGATTTTTTTTATCGGTACAAGCAATGGCTAAAAAACAGCTAAAAACGATTAAAAAAGTACGAAATATCGACATCTTACAGGTATTTCCTCTTAACTCTTAGTGACTGAGAGGTTAGACTAGGTGCGTTAAATGCCTAGGTTGTTTGTCTAATCACTGGATATATATTTCTAAGTTTAGCTAACAATACAGACTTTAGTTATTAAACAAACAGCCTACCATGTAGGGCATTAATCTTTAACTAGTAATATTACAATAAATGACAACTGCAAAGTATGTCGGAGATTTAAAATGAAAAAGACGATTAGATTGTCATTGATTGCAGCGTCGGTTTTAGCGCTTACAGCTTGTAATCAAGAAGCAAAAAAAGAGCAAGCTGAAGTAACATTAGACACTGTAGAGCAACAACAAGCATACGGTATTGGTGCTTCTGTAGGTAACTTTTTAAATAAAGACCTAGCAGACAAATCTGAAATTGGCATTGAGCTTGACCAAGCGCTATTAATTCGTGGTTTTGAAGATGCACTTGCTGGCAATGCAAAAATTGACGAAGAAAAAATTCGTGAAGTGTTAACAGCTTTAGATACCTCAGTACGCACTAAGCAAGAAGAAAAAGCGAAAGTTGAGTCTGAAAAAAGCAAAGCGGCAGGTGTTCAATACTTAGCTGATAACGCTAAAAAAGAAGGCGTAACGGTAACTGAGTCTGGCTTACAATACGAAGTATTAAGTGAAGGCGAAGGCGAAAAGCCAGCAGCAACAGACGTTGTTAAAGTACATTACAAAGGTACTCTATTAGACGGCACTGAGTTTGATAGCTCATACGCACGTAATGAACCAACTACATTCCCACTTAATCGCGTAATTGCGGGTTGGACTGAAGGTTTACAACTTATGCCTGTAGGCTCTAAGTACAAGTTTACTATTCCTTCAGAGCTTGCTTACGGCGACCGTGACCTTGGTAAAATTCCAGCTAATTCAACACTTGTTTTTGAAGTTGAATTACTAGAAATTCAAAATGCAGAAGCACCAGCAGAATAAGCCAAGCTTAAAACGTAAAAAGGGACCTTAAGGTCCCTTTTTTAATTCGTGTAACTTAATTTAAACGTGATTTAATCAGTATGATTAGAAAACAAGTTATCGATTAGTTCATCTTCAAGCTCAAAACGAAGCTCTAATGATTCGCCAATAACTGAAAGATCGTTGTCAAACCCTTCTAACAAATCATCTTTATTTACTTCTGCGTACTTGTCATTAAAATCAAGTGCAACATCGGTTGTGCTAGAAATACGCGGATAAATTGAGTTTGCCAGCTTTTGGCTCTCTAACCCCTTTTTTTCACAGGCTTTAGCAATATCATCGTACACTTCAAAGTGGCCTGCAGACAGGTAATCCATAAGCAGTTGGCAAAAAGATTGAATTTGTTCAGGCTCTGGTAGCGCGTGATCTTTTTTATCATAAGGCGCAAACCCTGCAATCTTACAATACAGTACAATAAGTTCTTGGCGTTCATTGAGCCAGTTATCGATTACTGTATGACTACCACCCCATTTCTGTTGAGCTTTTTCTACACGCGTCAGCATAACTGTTCTCCTAAGCTGGGTTGGTTGTTAGTTACATTTGTTTTTATGTACATCAAGATATATTTAATTTGCGTGTATATCAACAAGTAATGCAGATGTTCTAATTGCGAATAAGCTTTATTTGATAGGAGGGGCAAAATTTTATTGCAGGCAAGAAAAAACCACCGGTTAAGGTGGTCTAATTTCTTCAAGTGGCTTGTTATAACAAGCTTTCTTATTTTTATTAAATGATTTTTATTGTTATTATTTAAAACTTTTTATTTTTATTGTTTTAATAATTTATTATTGTTTTTGTTAACGCGGGAAAGACAATACCAAGGTTTTTATTATGTTGCAAACATATTAACAAAAAGTTTTAAATGTTAGTGTTTTTTGCTCGTTTTATAATCAAAATGGATTAAAACCATCAATATTGTTGATCTACTTCTATGTAAAGGTGTTTTCGTCTTTAAGAAATAGAGAGGCGATGAATATGGTGATACAATCTTGCACAATTTCTATAAGCATTAGGATCATTTACGCCATGAGCGAATTAAAAAACGACCGTTATTTACGTGCACTTGCAAAACAACCCGTTGATGTAACGCCTGTATGGATGATGCGTCAAGCTGGACGTTATTTACCAGAGTACCGTGCTACACGTGCACAAGCGGGCGATTTTATGAGCCTGTGCCGTAATGCTGAGCTTGCCTGTGAGGTGACACTTCAGCCACTGCGTCGTTACCCATTAGACGCCGCCATTTTGTTCAGCGATATTTTAACGATTCCTGATGCAATGGGTTTGGGTTTGTACTTCGAAACAGGTGAAGGCCCTAAATTTGAACGTCCTATTTCATCGCTTGCCGATGTTAAAAAAATACCTAAGCTAGACCCAACCGATGAGCTTGGCTATGTAATGAACGCGGTAAGCACTATTCGCCGTGAACTTAAAGGCGAAGTACCGCTGATTGGTTTTTCGGGTTCACCATGGACACTTGCTACATACATGGTTGAAGGCGGCAGCAGCAAAGTATTTGGTAAAATTAAAAAAATGGCGTTTGCAGAGCCGCAAACACTGCATTTACTATTAGACAAGCTTGCTGATTCAGTGATCGACTACTTAAATGCACAAGTAAAAGCCGGTGCACAGTCGTTAATGGTATTTGATTCGTGGGGCGGTGTATTAAGTCCGCGCGACTACAACGAGTTTTCACTGCAATACATGCATAAAATAGTAGATGGCTTAATTCGCGAATACGATGGACGCAAAGTGCCAGTAACGTTATTTACTAAAAATGGCGGCCAATGGATTGAGGCAATAGCAGCAACAGGCTGTGATGCAGTAGGCCTAGATTGGACCATTAATATTGGTGACGCTAAACGTCGTGTAGGCGATAAAGTGGCGTTACAAGGTAATATGGACCCGTCAATGCTGCACGGTACACCAGATCGTATACGCCAAGAAGTGGGAACTATTTTAGAGGACTTTGGTACAGGCAATGGCCATGTGTTTAATTTAGGTCACGGGATTACGCCAGACGTTGACCCAGAAAATGCCGGTGTATTTATTAATGCCGTGCACGAGCTAAGCGGTCAGTATCACAAATAATTAATGCGTTTTATGCATTAATACTAAAAAGCCCGCATAACAGCGGGCTTTTTGTTTATACGCTTTAAAGTCGCTTATTTAAACAAGCGATTTAAGCCATTTAATGCCGCAACCCGATAGGCTTCTGCCATGGTTGGGTAGTTAAATGTGGTATTTACAAAGTAGTCGATATTATTGCCACCATTTTTTTGTTCCATAATGGCTTGGCCAATGTGAACAATTTCAGAGGCACGTTCGCCAAAGCAATGTACCCCAAGTACTTCTTTGGTTTCTGTGTGGAATAATATTTTTAAGCTGCCTACTTCAGTACCTGCAATCTGTGCGCGTGCAAGGTGTTTAAACTGAGCACGGCCTACTTCGTAAGGTACTTTAGCAGCGGTTAGTTCTTGCTCTGTTTTACCCACTGAGCTCATTTCTGGAATGGTATAAATACCCGCTGGGATATCAATAATTAACTTATCATCACAGTTACCACAGGCTATGGCATCAGCTGCAATACGGCCTTGGTCAAACGCAGCGCTAGCAAGGCTTGGATAGCCAATTACATCGCCCACAGCATAAACGTTTTCAACCTCAGTTTGGTAGGTTTCGTTTACTTTAATTTGCCCACGGCCGTCGGCTTTTAAGCCAATGGCTTCAAGGTTAAGTGTGTCAGTGTTACCAGTGCGGCCATTGGCAAATAAAATACAGTCAGCCTTTACACGCTTGCCCGATTTTAAATGCATAACAACGCAATCGTCGCGCGTTTCTACACGATCAAACTCTTCGTTATGACGAATAACAATGCCGCTATTCCAAAAGTGGTAGCTAAGTGCATCAGATATTTCAGCATCCATAAAGGCAAGTAAACGGTCGCGAGTATTTACTAAATCAACTTTAGCGCCTAAACCTTTAAAAATAGAAGCATACTCACAGCCAATAACCCCTGCGCCGTATATAAGTACGCGCTGAGGGTCGTGCTCAAGGCCTAAAATAGTATCGCTCTCATAAATACGAGAATGGCTAAAATCAACTTCAGGTGGGCGGTAAGGGCGAGAGCCTGTGGCAATAACAATGGTTTTTGCTGTAATACGCTCAGTTGAACCATCAAGGCGTTTTACTTCAACCGTGTGTTTATCAACAAAGCTCGCATCACCTTGAAACATATGAATGCGATTACGATCGTAAAAACTACTACGTAAATTAGACTGCTTAGAAATAACCGAACTTGCGTGACGTAAAATATCAGGAAACGTTAAACGACTAGGGCGCTCACCAATATTAAACAACGGGTTGGCTTTGTATTCAATGTAGCGGCTAACCGAGTGACGTAATGCCTTAGAAGGGATTGTTCCCCAATGTACACAACCGCCGCCGACTGTTTCTTGGCGTTCTATAACCGCTACTTTTTTGTTGTTTTTTGAAAGATTCATGGCGGTGCCTTCACCGCCAGGGCCCGTACCAATAATTATTGCGTCATATTGGAAACTTACGGGTGCTTTTTTCTGTTCTGGTTGTTTGGCCACAGCCACTCCTAAATTAATTAAAAGAGGCTTTTAATAACCTCGCATTAAGTGCTAGCCATGCCTGCTTTTGATTTTCCCAGGCGGCTTCCAGCTCGTGATATTGTGCCATTAAAGCTGAACGTTCACACTGCTTTGCCATATTATTTTTTTTAACTTCTAAAACTTGTTTTTGAAGTGAACAATAAGTCTGCAGTTTTTTCAGCAATAAATCGTACTCTTGTTGTAATAATGTAAGCCTATCTTGTGCTAAAGGCAATTTTGCAAGGCGTGTTTGCGTTTTGCTCATAAGCGTATCGGCTTTAGCTTTTTCTATGCGCTCAACAGGGGTACGCTTTAATTTACTGGCTAAACCAACAGCAGCTAAAGAGCGGATCATCCATTTGGTGGGGTCATAATGAAACCACTTAATCCCATTACGGTAATCACTTGCAAAAATATGATGAAAGTTATGGTAACCCTCGCCATAAGTAAATAACGCTAAAAAGCCATTATCGCGCGCGGTATTTTTTTCAGTGTATGGGCGCGAACCCCATATGTGTGCCACCGAGTTAATAAAAAAGGTAAAGTGTTGGCTTAATACCAAACGCAGTAAACCCGCTAAAATAAGCATACCCCACACGTCGCCCACCAATAAACCAAGTACCAATGGTAGGCCAACATTCATGGCAATAACCAGTTTTAGGTAGTGCTTGTGTTGCCACATAACGATTTTATTACGCTGTAAATCACGACAATTACTGTAATCACCGTAGCTATCGCCTTGGTAGTCACGTAACATCCAGCCAATGTGGCTGTACCAAAAGCCGTTAGTTGCGGCGTAAGGGTCTTTTATTGGGTCGTCAACTTGGCCATGGTGTATACGGTGATCGCTACTCCAGTGTAGCGCACTGTTTTGCAACGCAAACGCGCCGCCTAGAGCAAATATAAATTCAACAGCAGGATGAGCATTATACGTTTTATGTGCCCATAAACGGTGGTAACCGGCTGTGATAGATAGTCCCGCAAAAAACATGCAGGCTACAAAAGCAATCCAATGTGCGCTGGTAAATCCGTAGCTAATGCCATACCAAGGAACAAGTGTGATAGCCGCTAAAAAGGTAAGGCTAAAAAATAGGACGTTTGTCCAGATAATCGGTGGTTTATTCATCATTCTCAATCTCAGCGTACAACTGTAAGCTAAAATAGTATTTCAAACTCTCGCCGTCAAGTATTAGACTGGGGAATTGAGCTATTATCACTAAATATTAATATAAAATTATTCAGGGAGTTGTTGATGTCGGGTGTTAGAGCGCAACAGAAACAAAAAACACGACAAGCCTTAATTCAGGCGGCATTTAATCAGCTAAGTGCAGATCACAGCTTTTCGAATTTAAGTTTACGCGAAGTAGCCCGCGAAGCCGGCATTGCACCCACCTCGTTTTATCGCCATTTTAAAGACATGAACGAGCTAGGTTTAACCATGGTAGATGAAGCCGGTTTAACCCTTCGCCAGCTTATGCGCCAAGCCCGCAGACGCATAGCAAACGACGGTGGCAGTGTTATTAATACCTCGGTTGTTACGTTTATGGAATTTATAGACAGCTCAAGTAACCAGTTTAGATTATTACTGCGTGAGCGCTCTGGTACATCTAAGGCATTTAGAGCCGCAGTCGCACGGGAAATCAAACACTTTATTTTAGAGCTTGCTCACTACTTAGAAAGCGAAACCAAGTGCGACGCCATGCACGCCTACATTCAATCAGAAGCCATGGTAACACTGGTATTTAATGCCGGCGCAGAGGCGCTAGATATAGAAGGCCAACAACTAGACGAACTAGTTGAGCGTGTTATTTGGCAGCTGCGTTACATAACGCGTGGTGCAACCCATTATGTAAGAGAAACAAATAAAGTAACTTAGCCTAAAAAATAGTAAAAAGTTAATATAAGCAGAGCAACTTGTTTAGGTTATATATTTAAGCGTGGTTTTGGCTTTTTTTGATATTTAAATCCTGAAATTAATTATTTTTTAAATAATAAAACCTAAAATAATGTGAGTTTAAGTCGTTTTGTGGAATTTTTATGCTTGCTTCCATCTCTAGGTAATGTTAAAAATAGGCCTCACTGAACACACACACAAGAAACAAGATGCAAAATATTCGTTTAATTACACTAAAACTTAACCTCTTACTGCTATGGCAAGTAAGCGGGGATTAGTGTGTTTGCATTGAGTTGAACATTAAAAACCCCGCAATTGCGGGGTTTTTTTTATCTCGCGGCTGGGATAAATTGAAATTTGGGTAACACAGGAATGAGGGGCAGTTATGCAAGACAAAGATAAAGTATGGATTTTTGATACCACCTTACGTGATGGCGAGCAGGCACTTAAAGCAAGCCTTACAGAAGACGATAAAATTCAGTTAGCGCATACAATTAGCCGCTTGAATGTGGATGTGATGGAAGTGGGTTTTCCAGTTTCGAGCCCTGCTGATTTTCGCTCGGTGCAACGTATTGCAACCGAGGTTAAAGGCCCAATCATTTGTGGTTTAGCACGCTCGGTTGCTAAAGACATTGAAGCCTGTGGTGAGGCGCTTCGCACAGCACAGCAAAGTCGTATTCATACTTTTATTGCCACAAGCCCTTTGCACCTTGAACACAAATTACGCATGAGTCTAGATGATGCAACGGCCATGGCGGTTAAATCAATTAAATTAGCGCGTAACTACACTGATGATGTTGAGTTTTCATGTGAAGATGCTGGGCGTACGCCGCATTGGGATTTATGTAAAATTGTTGAGCAGGCCATTAACGCGGGTGCCTCTACTATTAACTTGCCCGATACCGTCGGCTTTGTAACGCCAGACGAATACGCTGCAATGATCCGCCATTTAATGAATAACGTGCCAAATATTGATAAAGCGCGTTTAAGCGTACATTGTCATAACGATTTAGGTTTAGCTGTAGCTAACTCGGTAGCCGCTGTACAAGCGGGTGCTCGCCAAATTGAATGTACAATAAATGGTATTGGTGAGCGTGCGGGTAACTGTTCGCTTGAAGAAGTGGCGATGATCATGAAAATGCGCAAAGACCACTTAAAAGTACACACTGATATTAAAAGCGAAGAAATTTATCGCGCATCTCGCCAAGTGGCAAAAATTTGTAATATGCCTGTACAGCCAAATAAAGCCATTGTGGGCGAAAACGCCTTTGCACATAGCTCGGGCATTCACCAAGATGGTGTATTAAAAGCGCAAAATACTTATGAGATTATGTCGCCAGAAAGCGTCGGTGTGCCAAATAACCAATTAAATATGACTTCGCGTTCGGGTCGCCATGTTATTGAGCACCGCTTAGAAGAGTTAGGTTACCAAAAAGCTGATTACGATATGGACAGCTTATACGAAAGCTTTTTAGCGTTAGCTGATCAAAAAGGCACGGTGTACGACTACGACCTTGAAGCCATGATTTACTTAAATCAAATTAACGACAAAGACGAAAAATACCAATTAGAGTTTGTTAACTCAGCGTCTAATTCACAGTCGGTGGCCAGCTCTACCATTGGTATGGTGATTGATGGCGAAGTTAAACAAGAAGCCGCAACAGGTAATGGTCCTGTTGAAGCCTCATTTGCAGCTATTGAGCGCTTAACCGGCATGAGCGTTGAAATGATTGAATACAACTTAGAAGCCACAGGCCAAGGTGCAAGTTCGCTTGGTCAAGTAAACATTATTGCTAAATACGATGGCCGCCCTTATCACGGTGCGGGTATTGCTGCGGATGTGGTAGAAGCGTCGGTACGCGCTATGATCCGTGTTTACAACTTAATTTATCGTGCACAAAAAGTGTCTGATTTAAAACAACAAAGGAAAGCAGGATGAGTAAAACAAACTACAGCGTTGCAGTATTAGCTGGCGACGGTATTGGCCCAGAAGTAATGGCAGCAGCAGAGCAAGTACTTGATGCTGTGAGCAATAAGTTTGGTTTTACTCTAAACCGCGAGCATCATGCTATTGGTGGCGCAGCCATTGATGAATTTGGTGAAGCATTACCACCAAAAACACTAAGCGCGTGTGAAAACGCCGATGCCATTTTATTTGGCTCAGTAGGTGGCCCTAAGTGGGAAAACCTACCACCTAACGAGCAACCTGAGCGTGCATCGCTTTTACCACTTCGTAAGCACTTTGGTTTGTTTTGTAATTTACGCCCAGCGCAGCTTTTACCGGCGCTTAGCGCAGCATCGCCATTGCGTGCAGATATCAGCGAAAAAGGTTTTGATATTTTATGTGTGCGCGAGCTTACCGGCGGCATTTACTTTGGTGAAAAAGGCCGAGGCGGCGAGGGCGAAGAAGAGTTTGCCTTTGATACGCAAAACTACTCGCGTAAAGAAATTGAACGCATTGCTCGTTTTGCTTTTGAAGCAGCAAAATTACGCAGTAACCACGTAACCTCGGTAGATAAAGCCAACGTACTTGCATCAAGCGTATTATGGCGTGAAGTCGTTACTGAAGTGAGCAAAGACTACCCAGAAGTAAGCCTAGATTACATATACGTAGATAACGCCGCAATGCAGTTAGTCAAACAGCCTAGCCAGTTTGATGTACTACTGTGCGATAACTTATTTGGTGATATTTTGTCAGATGAGTGTGCGATGATCACAGGCTCTATGGGCTTATTACCTTCGGCCAGCTTAAATCAATCGGGCTTTGGTTTGTATGAACCTGCTGGTGGCTCCGCTCCTGATATTGCAGGTAAAGGCGTAGCAAACCCGATAGCACAAATATTAAGTGCCGCACTGATGCTACGTTACTCATTAGGGCAAGACGAAGCAGCGCGCACCATTGAAAAAGCCGTAGCCGAAGCCGTAGAAGCAGGCGTTGGCACGCCAGATATCTACCCAGAGGGTGGATACAGCACAAGCGATGTGGCAGCCGCCATCGTTTCACGTATTTAATTATTAAAGGCGCAGCACCGTTATGCTGCGACTTAACAAAGTAGGGAATTAGCAAGTGGCCCAAACGTTATACGACAAAATTTGGCAAGCACATACCGTTGCCAGCATAAACGAGCAAACTGATTTACTTTATATTGACCGCCATTTAGTGCATGAGGTGACATCACCGCAGGCCTTTGCAGGTCTACGTGAAAAAAACCGTACGGTACGCTGCCCAGAAAAAACCTTTGCAACAATGGATCATAACGTATCGACTAAAAGCCGATCACTTGATGCCGCAAGCGAAGTATCTAAAAACCAGTTAATGGCACTAGATGCAAACTGTAAAGAGTTTGGCATTGTACTTTACGATTTAAACTCAATTAACCAAGGTATAGTGCATGTAATGGGGCCTGAACAAGGTATTACCCTGCCTGGCACTACCATTGTATGTGGTGATAGCCATACCTCTACGCATGGTGCGTTTGGCGCATTAGCACACGGTATTGGTACGTCTGAGGTTGAGCACGTATTAGCAACGCAAACCCTACAGCAAAAAAAGGCAAAGTCGCTAAAAATTCAAATTAACGGTGTGCTTCGCCCAACAGTAACCTCTAAAGATTTAATTATGGCGGTTATTGGTAAGTTAGGTACAGCTGGCGGTACAGGTTATGTTGCTGAATTTTGTGGTGAAGGCATTGAAGCACTTTCAATGGAAGCCCGTATGACGCTATGTAACATGAGTATTGAAATGGGTGCTAAAGCGGGCTTAATAGCGCCAGATCAAATTACGTATGATTACTTAAAAGGTCGCCCATTTGCACCTAAAGGCACTAACTTTGACGCCGCAGTTGCATACTGGGAAACCTTAAAAACAGATGAAGGCGCTGAGTTTGACTTAAGTGTTGAGCTTGAAGCTAACGACATTCAGCCGCAAATTACCTGGGGCACAAGCCCAGAGCAAGTCATTGGCGTTGATGAATGCATACCAGATCCTGACCAAGAACCAGATTTAATTAAAGCCGACGCTATACGCAGTGCACTTAGATACATGGACTTAAAAGCGGGCGATAAATTATCAAGCGCAAAAGTAGATACAGTCTTTATTGGTTCGTGTACTAATAGCCGTATTGAAGATTTACGTGCCGCGGCAAAAATTGTTGAAGGTAAGCAAGTTGTAGCTGGCATAGAGGCGTTAATTGTACCGGGCTCGGGCCTTGTTAAAAAGCAAGCAGAAGACGAAGGTTTAGCCGATATTTTTAAAGCGGCAGGTTTTGAATGGCGCGAGCCAGGCTGCTCAATGTGTTTAGCAATGAACGACGACCGCTTAGAAGCGGGCAAGCGCTGTGCATCTACGTCTAACCGTAACTTTGAAGGCCGCCAAGGTCGTGGCGGGCGCACGCATTTAGTAAGCCCTGCAATGGCAGCAGCAGCTGCAATACATGGTCACTTTGTTGATATAAGAGGAGAAGTCTAATGAGCGTATTTTTTAGTGGCTTAATGGCCCCGCTTGATAAAAACAATGTAGATACAGACCAAATTATTCCTAAGCAGTTTTTAACATCGACAAGTCGCGATGGCTTTGATGCGGCACTGTTTTACGATTGGCGTTACCTAGAAAACGGCGAACCAAATCCTGATTTTATTTTAAATCGCCCATGCTACCAAGGCGCACAAATATTATTAACGCGCGACAACTTTGGGTGTGGCTCATCGCGTGAGCATGCACCATGGGCGCTTAAGCAATATGGTTTTGAAGTGATTTTAGCGGAAAGTTTTGCTGATATTTTCTTTAATAACTGCGGCAACAACCAAATGCTAGCCATTGCATTACCGGCGGATACGCTTGAGCAATTGTTTGTACTTAGTGAGCAGCACGACGATATAAACATTCAAATTGATCTTGAAAACCAAACACTAACAAGCGATAAATTTGCGCTAATTAGTTTTGATATTCGTAAAGACGTAAAAGAGCGTTTATTAAGTGGCTTAGACTTTATTGGTGTGACCGAAACGCTAAATCCACAAATTGATACGTTTGAAAAACAACTTGCTGCTGAGCGCCCTTGGCAGTAACGAAAAGCAATTAATTACATATGAAAACAAAGCGCGGCTGAGTATATTAGCCGCGCTTTTTTATACCCTAAATTAATGTCTAAAATCAGCCATTAGCGCAGGAATGCCTGGTAACATACCAACAATAGCCATAACGGTAGTTAAAACCACAAACATAATGAGTGGTACAACCCAGCGGCTCATTTTAGTTAAATTAGCACTGCGCTCTTTACAGCCAATTAAGCCTAAGTTATCAAGCAGCATAGTCAGTGACCAACCAAAAGCAGGGTTAACCAAGCTTGACGCAAATACAACTATTGCGGCCGATTGCGTTGTTTTACCTTCGCGTGTCATTTCCATACCTGCCTCAAGCAGCGGAATAAACACACCAACAATAAGCGCAACGCAAAGCACGGGTTGCCAAATGGCTAAATCCATTGGGTAACCCCATAAACCCGCAATAATACAAAATACGGCTGTTAAAATGGCGCCCGCCGGTATAGGGCGTTTAGCAATAGCGGCTGGTACAATGTAGGTCCCCCACGATGAGGTAAAGTTAGCACCACCGGCCAGCGAGCCAAAGGTTTGTCTAACCGATGCGCTTAGCATGGTGTCGTCTATGTTCATTTGTACTTTTTCAGTACGTTGCGGGTAACTAATTTTTTGAAAAACTTGATGCCCTAAAAAATCCGGTGACCACATAGCCACGGCTAATACCGCAAATGGGAGCACAACCACAAAGCTTTCAAGCGTCGGTAGGCCAAGCATCCAACCTGTGTTTTCGCCCCACCAATAAGCTGGGTTCATATTTGGTAAGCCCGGTGCCGTATTAAATTCAAATGGGGCACCGAGTGCAAACGCAACCACACCGCCAATAAGGCAGCTAAGCGGCACCGCTAGCCAGCGCTTTTTAAAATGCTCTAGTAACGCATACAATAAAATGGTGGCCAAAATAACAATAAATGCAATGTGCGCCATATCAATGGCCTCAGCCCATGCAAACAGCTTTTTAACCTGCGAAATAGTACCAATAAAGCCCAAGTATATGAGTAAGCCCCCGCACACCCCCTTACTGGTTAAGCGTGCCAGCAAACTCCCTCCTTTGGTTATCGCTAAAATAAAGCCAAAGACACCAATGAGTAAGCCAAATGCCATAGGGTGGCCACCAGCGGCAACCACAATAGGAATAAGAGGAATAAGTGGGCCGTGAGTACCGGCTAAGTTAGCGGTGGGTAAAATAAAGCCTGAAAACAAAATAATAAAAATAGAAACAATGAGTAATTCATAGCGTACGTTTTCTAAAACAAACGCATCGCTTAAACCTAGTGGCGCTGCAAAAGTAGCGGCAATAGCCCCTACCATAACGACTTTACCAATGGCGCCCGCCATAGCTGGAATCGTGTCTTCAAATTCAAAGCGGTAGTCTCTAAATGGTAAATTAGGCCGCCAGCGCTTTGGCTGCATAATTTGCAGCTCGTGCTCTAGGTATTCGTCGCGGGTATTAAACTCTGAACTGGGTTTATGATTGTTTTGATAGCTGTTGATATTGTCGTGCAATGTATCTTTGTGATCTGAGTTGTGACCCTTTGGGGTAACTGGCATAGTCCCTCCTGTTACTCGTTGCTTATTTTTCAAAACGCCCTAAAGCAAATGAATGGTGAAGGGGCAGGGTAGAACAGCTTTTACTCAGGAATGTATAGGCAAAAGGTCGTGTATGATTATTTTTAATACAGTTAATTAAAAAACAGCTTTACACTAAAAATCATAAAATTACAGAAGGTGATTAAAAGTTTTTATAAATCATATTCTTGATTGCATCATTAATGATGCGCAGAGCTATTTGCCGAATAGTATCGTGTTAACGACAGGTTATTATCCTTTAGTCTTAGTGGTTGTTAAATTTGTTTTATTTCAGGATATTTGCTTGCAGGAGCCGTTAATTTTGTTTTATTTGTGGTGGAATAATACTTCTGTTACTTTCTGATTGTTAATAACAACAATAAAGAATAGAGATGCAATTCAACTCCCCTAAATCAATTGGTATTTTACTTGGTACGCTTTACGGCATATTTATGCGGCTGTTTGTAGAGCTATTTGATACTTATAATTTAAGTAGCCTAGTCTCTATATCATTTATGTTTTTAGTGCCCGTTGCAATTGGCTATATTCGTATTCATTTTGAATTTAAAAGCGCAAAAACATTAACTAAAAGGCAAATGGTGATAATTGCTTGGCAGCCAATTTTTGTTTTTTTACTTGTCAGTGTTATTACGTTACTTGAAGGCAGTATTTGTGTGGCAATGGCTTTGCCTGCCTTTATGATCTTTGCAAGTATTGGCGGTTTACTGGCAGGTTTTATTAAAAATCGCAAAACTAAAAACGCTAACCGTTCTTTACTTTCAATAGCTTTGCTTCCTGTATTGCTCTCACCTATTGAGGTGAATTATTTAAACTTATCAAAAACGTACGAAGTCACCAACTCTATAATTATTGAAGCGCCTATAAACCGTGTGTGGCAGCAGCTTGCAAATGTAAGCATGATAGAGCCTCAAGAATTGCCATTTTCGCTTACCCAATTAATAGGTGTACCTAAACCCTTAGAGGCAAATATGAATGCTACGGGTGTTGGTGCAACCAGAACCAGTAAATGGCAAAAAGGGGTTATATTTAAAGAAGTTATTACGGATTGGCAGCCAAATAAACAGATGCTTTATAGATTTGACATAGACCCTGATGCTATCCCCGATGACGCACTCGATAAACATGTAAAACTAGGCGGCGAATACTTTTCACCTCTTTACGGTGGGTATGAGTTAAGTGAAGATAAAAGCGGCAATACCATTTTAACTTTAAAAACGACCGTGCAAGATAATACAAATTTTGGTGTTTATTCGCGAATATGGGGTGAGGTCATTTTTCAAGACTTCCATCATTCACTTTTAACATTAATGAAAAACAGAGCAGAGAAGCCACTTGTCGCAGTTATTTCCCAAAATTAACTTAAACCGCTATGGTATTAAAAAATTATTATAAGAGTACTTTATGAAATCATTAACGGCAGCAGCGTTATTACTTGCCTCATCGGCAGCTATTGCGCGCCCTGCGCCTTTGGTATCTATACCGACGCATGATGCGTTTTTTAATAATATTGCAGCGCACTGTGGTAAAGCGTTTGAGGGCAAAGTAAGCATAGATAACGCAAAGGGCCCAAGCTCATTTGATAATAAAAAACTAATCATGCATGTACGCAAATGTACTGATAGCGAGCTGCAAGTACCATTTCATGTGGGTGATGATGCATCACGTACCTGGATCATTACAAAAACAGGCAGTGGTTTGAGCTTAAAACACGACCATCGCCATGAAGATGGTACTGACGATGCTTCAACCATGTATGGCGGTCATACACTTGATGCGGGTTATGCACAAATGCAGTCGTTTCCTGCTGATCAATATTCTAAAGAATTATTTGTAGCACAAGGTATTGCGCAATCGGCAGGGAATACATGGCAAATGTATATTTACCCTGAGGTATTTACTTACCGTTTAATTCGTCAAGGGCGCGAATTTAAAGTGGATTTTGATTTAACCAAATCTATTACGCCACCCGCTGCACCATGGGGATACGAAGAGTAAGCTTATTGTTCGGGCTCTTCGCATTGCAATAAAACCGTTAAAGGTGGTTGATAGGCACGTGGCTTAGTAGGAAAACGTTCGTATTCTTGCACGCCTTCAAGCATTTTTAACATAAAGGTATTACCACGGCACAACCTCTCTGCATGGCGAAGTAAAAACATACTTTGATTGGCAAAATGCTTATAGTCGTCTGATTGTATTTCTAGTTTGTAATTGCTGTCGTCAATTTTGGTTTGGTAGTAATGCACTTTATTATCAAAGTCGTATGATTTTTCTTTTTCGATGGTGTCGGCTTGCGCAGTGCCTATACTCGAAAGGCCCACCAGTGCGCTACTAATAATAAAGCGTGGTGAAAATAACCCTTTCATAAAATGTATCCTTTAATTTGCGAACTTAATACCCATTAAATACTCATATAAGTTCGGTTTATGTACGTTAAGTCTAACACCCAAAAAGAGATAATGTGATGTTCAAACAAATAAAACAGCTTTTTGCAGCATTCGATGATCAAGCGCCGAGTATAGAGCCGCACGATTTAAAGACGGCGTTAGCAGCGTTGCTAATTGAAGTCATGCGTGCCGATACTAAGCTCGACCATAATGAACAACACACCCTGACTGTAACCTTAAAAAAATATTTTAATTTAACAGATTCTGAGGTTGAAGAGCTCACCACCAATGCAGCAAGCAGTTTAGATAGTGCAATTGATTACTTTCAGTTTTCAAAGCAGATTAATGAACATTGCAGTGCAGCCGAGCGCATCGAAATAATAGAATTGCTGTGGCGTTTAGCCTATGCAGACGGTGAAATAGACCCACAAGAAGAGTACGTAATACGTAAAATAGCGGGTCTATTATATGTAACGCATGTTGATTTTATCGCCGCAAAAATAGCGGCGACAAAGCAAAAGTAAAGCGTATAAGGTTACTTTAATTTGCTTGCAACACTGACTAATTGATGAGCAAGTGAAGATACTTTATCGGCTACTTCTGGGTCGCTAATTTGGCCATTATCGCCAAAAACAGAAAACGCAGAGGGTACAGCAAGTTGGTCGGCAAGCACTAACGAACCAATGCCGCTTAAAATATCACGTACGTGATTTAAACCGCGTAAACCGCCCAATCCACCCGGTGAAGTAGCAAATAATGCCACTACTTTATTACGAAATGCCGGTACTGCACCTTGCTCTGTACGTGACGCCCAATCGATGGCGTTTTTTAATGGCGCAGTGATCGAGCCGTTATACTCTGGGCTTGCCAATAAAATACCATCTGCAGAGCGGAGTTTGTCTTTTAAAAGCTGGGCGTCGACTGGTGTGCCTTGCGCTTCAATGTCCTCGTTAAATAGTGGAATATCTAATTCGTTTAACTGAATAACTTCTACTTCAGCACCGGTTTGCAAAGCAAAACGTGCTGCTTCATTAATAAGTTTTTGATTAAAGCTTTCTTTTCGTAAGCTGCCCGCAAGAGCGATAATTTTTGGTGCTGACATGGATTTGGCCTTTTTATGTTTTAAGTTACATACCTAATGTAGCAAACTTTTACTTGTAGAAAACCCAAATAAACGCAACACTTATGTGCGTATACGCACATAAGTTTAAGGCAGGGCGCATGGCAATAAAATTTGACGACTGGCAAGACGTAAAAGTAGCCTTTGAAGTGGCTCGGCTTGGCACGCTTACCGCTGCGGCAGAGGCACTAAATGTACACCACAGCACAGTGTTAAGACGAATTAACAGCCTTGAAAAAAACCTAGATACCCGCTTGTTTCATCGCCATGCTCGTGGTTACAAGGTAACTGAAATAGGCGCTAAATTATTTGCTACAGCGCAAACTATAGATACCTCGCTCGAACAGCTACATAACGATATTGCCGCTGCCGATAGTACTTTACGCGGAAGTTTATTACTTACTACGGTGAGTGGGTTTATTGATGTAATGGGCGATGTATGTGAACAATTTCAGGCATTACACCCACAAGTACAGCTTGAAGTTATTTTGGAGCAAAAACGCTTGCGCCTCGATCACGGGCAAGCACATATTGCGCTTCGTGCAGGGCCTAAACCTGATGAAGGTGACTACATTGCTCAGCATCTAGCAAAGCTAACATCCGGTTTATACGCCAATAAACGCTACATTGCCAAGCATGGTATGCCCAAATCGTTAAGTGATTTATCGCAGCATAATTTTGTATCCGGAGTGGCGGGATATAATGCGCGGGTGCCTTATTTTGCTTGGGCAGACGAAAACATTCCTGCATCGCAAATCAAATTACGTGTATCAGAAACCGCCGAGGCTACACGCGCTATTATTAAAGGCTTAGGGATTGGTGGTTTACAGCATGATGTAGCAGCGCAATATAGCGATTTGATTCCTGTTTTACATGGTGAACTAAGTTGGCCAACGGATGTGTGGTTAGTGACCCATCATTTAGTGCATCGCACCGCGAAAGTACAAGCTTTTGCAGGATTATTAAAAGCGCATTTTAATAAGCCTCAAACTCTTAAATAGTTTTTTTAACCTCAATACCTAAACGCTTAGCAAGGCGTACAAGGTTTGCTCTGTCGAGTTCCAGCACTCTTGCAGTTGCTGCCCAGTTATAATTATGCTGCTTTAGTTGCTCGGTTATAACTGTAAATTGTAAAGATTCAACGGCCTGCTTTAATGGCTGATTACAGGCAGTGTGAATGGTGTTTTGCGTGTTAACTTGCACTGTATTACTTAGCTGTGGGGTTAAATCGCAGTGCTCGCTTGTAATCGTAACTATAGGGTTTTGCCATTGGCTTTGCTTAGCCTTTAATGCGCTGCGGCTAATAACATGTTCAAGCTCGCGTACATTACCAGGCCAACTGTATTGGTTAAGCAATGCTTGCGCTTCAGTGCTTAGCTTTAATTGTTTAATACCTAATTTACGGGCTGTTTGCTCAATAAAATAACCAGCAAGTAGGGTTATGTCGTGCTCACGTTTATTAAGTGGCGGCACGGTAATAGGGTAAACACTTAGCCGGTGATATAAATCGGCTCTAAAGCGACCTTGTGCTACCTCATGTTTTAAATCACGATTAGTGGCAGCGACTACTCGAACATCTACGTATTTTGGTATGTCTTCACCAACGGTTTGAATTTCACCACTTTGCAGTACGCGCAGCAATTTACTTTGCATAGCCAATGGCAGCTCGCCAATTTCGTCTAAAAATAATGTGCCGCCATCAGCTAGCTGAAACTTACCTTGGCGGGCATTTTGTGCGCCAGTAAAAGCGCCTTTGGCATGGCCAAAAAATTCACTCTCTGCAAGATTTTCGGGAAGTGAGGCACAATTTAAGTGAATGAGAGGCTGATCTTTACGTGCAGAATTTAAGTGAATATTACGCGCTACTAACTCTTTTCCTACGCCTGTCTCTCCTAAAACCAATACACTAAAGTTAGAGGCAGCAACTAGTTTTATTTCATTTTTAAGCGTTTTTATTACTGGGCTTTGGCCAATTATTTCACCGCCATCGCGAGTAAGTGCATCACGTGTTAACTCTTGCACAAGTGCACTTGAATGCTGCGCATGTTGTTTGTAATGGGCAAGCTCTAGAGCCGTTTTAAAATGTGCACTACACAGCGTTTGTAAGGTGCTTAGCGTATCTGTGCTGATACTGCTAAAGGCATTTGCATTAAGGCTATCAAACGTGAGTACGCCAAGTAGTGCATTTTTATCGTAAAGGGGTAAGCCTAAACAGGCATGCACAGGAATATCGCCTGTTTTAGCCAGCAGTAGGCCGTCGTATGGGTCGGGCAGTGGGCAGTCGTGTGCAAATTGTAATGCGTGGCTAGCACTACAAATAGCCTTAAGGCGAGGGTGCTCTGCTATTTTAAAACGCCTGCCAAGGCTGTCGGGCATCAGGCCTTTAATGGCTAAGGGTTTAAGTTGCTCGCCCTGCACCACAAGTAATGCACTGGCATCGCTAGGTATTACACGCTCAACCGTTGCCAGTAATTGGTCAAAGCTGTGCTCGTGCAGGGTGCTTTGGGCAAGCTCTAAAGCTACTTGGGTGAGGTTGAATTGCTGGTTCATGTCAAAATGACCTATACGTGTTTTTATGATTTAAAATAGGGTAGGTCATAAAGACTCATTTTGTAAAGTGGTTATATTTAACCTGCTGAATAGTAATGCTTTATTTTATTGGCACAGTATGTGTAATAGCTAAGTAACGTTAATGGTTACTGAGGTAGTTATGGACACACTTACAATAAATAATGTAAGCAACAATGTTGAGTTAGGCTCATTTTTTGAATCGCTTTTATTTACTGCTAATGCCGTATTAGGGTTGAGCGTTATTTGTATAGTTGTAAGTATTTTAATTAGCTACTCCTATGCAGAGTACTTTTCGATGCAGGTACAAATATCAGCACATATTAGCACTATTGTAGTGGCAGCTATTTTAAAAGTTAGTTATGTGCTGCGTTGTGTTGCTCAACATGGTTTAGGGCAGGAAGTACGCTAATGCGCCCACTAAATTTAACCGAGCCAATGCCAGCGCACATAGCTATCCATCACGTAACTAAATGGCCGTTATGGCTGCTTGCATTTAGACCTTACTTTTTAGCCGGCGGTTTGCTGGCATTTTTCTCGATAGGGTATTGGTTACTTATTTTATCAGGCCATGCTAGTTGGCACTTAACCATACCAGCTACATTTTGGCACGCGCACGAAATGCTGTTTGGCTTTGCAGGAGTGGTTGCTGTAGGTTTTTTACTTACGGCGGCACAAACATGGACGGGCATTGGAAGTATAAGTGGCAAAGCACTTATGCTACTTACTTTAATATGGGTAATTGCTCGTTTAGCTTTTTTTATTGTGCTGCCAGATTTTGCCAATATTAATTTATTGGCTGTTATTGTGCTGCAGCTAGCATGGTGGATAGGTGCAATTGCTGCGCTGGCTAATATGCTGTTAAAAGCACGCAGTAAAAATAACTATCAGTTTTTAGCTATTTTAAGTGTGTTGTGCTCCCTCAATACACTTTATTTATTACTTGTTTTAAATAACAACATGCAGCTTGCTTTGGCTGTGGTTGACACCGCTGTACTCGTTATTAGCTTACTGGTAGGCATTGTTGCAGGAAGGGTGCTTCCCTTTTTTACTGCTAAAGGTTTATTGCTTAGCGAGCAAACACGCACTCCTAAAATTGATAAAGCACTGCTGTATTTATCAATATTGGCAATTACTTTATTTTTTATCAGTAAGTTATTTTTAAGCTCAATTAGCCCTGCATTAATTGTTGCAATAGTTGCTGCGCTTCACTTAATTCGATCAGGGTTTTGGTGGAACGCAAAAGTGCTAAAAGTGCCTTTATTATGGTCTCTGCATTTTTCTTATCTTGCTTTAGGTGTTGGCTTGATGATGATTGCATTTAGCTTTTACACAAGCGTAATACCCTTCAAAGATGCGCTCCATCTTATCACTATTGGCACAATAGGGATGATGATTTTAGCTATGATGACCCGTGTATCGCTTGGTCATACAGGGCGTACGCTTAGCACCCCTAATTATATATCTGTTGCTTTTGCTCTTGTGCTGGTGGCAGCTATTACTCGCTCAATACTCCCCTTAATTATTGGGCCACACTTTGCTTGGCAGGTAAGTGCTTTGCTGTGGTTAGTGGCTTTTTTGTTATTTTTAATTTACTGCACACCTATATTAACGCGGCGTCGTGTTGATGGGCGTTGTGGTTAGTTTACCTACAGGAACACATTATGTTATCTGATAAAACTATTGAGATTGTTAAAAGCACCGTTCCGTTATTAGCGCAAGCCGGCACGGTTGTTACCGATCATTTTTATAAGCGTTTGTTTAGCCATAACCCAGAGCTTAAAAATATTTTTAATATGGAGAATCAAAACACCGGCCGCCAGCAATTTGCTTTGTTTAACGCATTAGCGGCATACGCCCAAAATATTGATAACTTAGCGGTGTTAAAAGAGGCATTAGCGCGCATTAATCATAAACACACCAGTTTAAATATTTTACCAGAGCACTACCCCATTGTTGGTGCTCATTTAATTGGCACCTTAAAAGAGCTTATTCCTGATCAATTTACGCCAGATGTAGAATACGCATGGCGTGAAGCTTACGCATTGCTTGCTGATATTTGTATTACCGAAGAAGCGGCTTTGTATGAACACAGTAAAAACACACTGGGTGGTTGGGCCGGTACTCGCCAATTTGAAATAACCAACAAGCAAGTTGAATCTGAGCTAGTAACAAGCTTTACACTTACGCCGGTTGATGGCGAAGCGGTTATTACCCATAAACCTGGCCAATATTTAGGTATTAAAGTTAAGCCAGAGGGCGCTGAATATGAAGAAATTCGCCAGTATTCTATTTCGCAAAAAAGTAACGGTAAAAACTACCGTATTAGTGTTAAAAAAGAGCTACAGCCAAAGCCTGGCATGGTGTCTAATTATTTACACTCACTAGCTCAAGGTGACATAGTTGAACTATACCCGCCTGCAGGTGATTTCTTTTTACGCAATAGCACTCAACCGACGGTACTTATTTCAGCAGGTGTTGGGCAAACGCCAATGCTTGCTATGCTCGAAACGTTATTAAGCGATAACCCTAATCACGACATTCTGTATTTACATGCGTGCGAAAATACTCAACAGCACTCGTTTGCACACTATTTAAATGAATTAAGTACGGTTTATAACTGTTTACAAACTATGACGTGGTTTAATCAAAGCAGTGATGGGGCTGACTTTACTGGGTTAATGGATTTAACAGCCATAAAAACACAGTTACCTCTTACAAATAGCGATTTTTACTTATGTGGCCCCGCTGGGTTTATGGCGTTTGTGAAAAGCCAGTTACTGGCACTAGGCGTTAAAAATGAGCATATTCATTACGAAGTGTTTGGTCCGCATCAAGACTTATAAACCAAGTGAAAAATGATAAAGGCACACAGTATTAATGCTGTGTGCCTTTTTAATAGTATTTTATTGCGCTTTACAACTTACGTTTTTAAGCTCAATAGACATATCTTTTTTAGGATAATAAAGCACGCACTGCTCGCCGATTATTTGTAAAACAAATTTTTCAGACTTTATATTATGCGCGCCCATTATGGGCATGCCATTTGGGTCTTTACTATTTCCATGGCTTAGTAAAAGCTCGCTACGTTTGGTAAACACAGTGTCGGCAAGTGTAACTAGCGTGCCACCTTTGGCTTTTATAATGGCCTGTTGTAGCACAGTAATAACGCCCGGGTTAACCTCTGTTAATAGCGCAGGTTTTGCAACGACATTACTCATACTATTACACCCCCCTAGGCTAATTAATACAGTGAGTATTGCCAATAACTTTACCATTATTGCTCCTTAGACAACGTAGGCCATGTTAGGTCCATGTTACCGCGGGTAAGATCATTTGGTGCGTTTAAAGGCTGCAGTTTTTCGCTAGTTGTAGCAAAGCTTGGTACATCTACTTTACTATTAGCGACTGTTGTTGTGATTGGGCACTCACCGTTATTATCTATATGAAAAAGTGCCGTAGATAGTAAAGCTTCGTTGCTATCACCAAGTTGATTATCAAAGTCGTCGTTAACAACACACCCTTGTACATCGGCATTAAATTGTGGCGTTGGTGTAGGGGTAAAGCCAGCGGCATATTCACCAAAGCCTTTGCTGTTAACGCCACTAAATTGAATGGTGTAGTAGGTTGTTCCACAGTTGTGTGTAGGCGTAAATCCGTATGGTTTACCACAGGTTGTATCGCCAATCAGTATCACCTCTGCATCTATCCCTTTTAAGCCATTTACAAACGCTTCAGAGGCTGAACAGGTACCTGATGTACTTAATACATACACTTTAGATAAGTTTAAATCAGGTAATTTATCGCCAGTACTGAAAAACGTTGAGTAGTCTATTTCTTCGTCAATAAACGGGAATGGAGAATCAATAGGCTGCTTATCATTTTGTTGCGTTTGATAGTAAAAACGGTTTTGTACATTCGCGCTCCCCGCCACCATATATGCAAGCTGCGAAGACAGTGCTAATAAACCACCGCCGTTGTATCTAAAATCAATAACGAGTTCGTCCACGTTATCGGTTCTAAATTTATTTACTGCATCAATGAGTCCTTCTTGGGCAATACCTATGTGACTATTAAACTGCATATACCCAACGCGCGTGTTATTGCTTGTTACAATCGTTTGTACATTTTGAACTGGAGTCTGCTCGATGTTACCTGCAGTGACATTAAACGTTTTTTCCGTGCCGTCGTTACTGCGTACAACAATTGTATGTGAGTCACCGTTGGTTGGGCTAAATAAGCCTTCGTTTAAAGTGTCTATGCCTGCTTGGGTATTGGTATTAATACTCACACCATCAACTTCAAGTACAGTATCGCCTCGTTGAAAGCCAATTTGGCTTGCTGGAGAGTTATCTTCAAGGTAAGCAACACGTAAAATTCTATCGGCTGAATCACCAATAAATGCCCAGTTAATACCATAGCCAGAAATGACGCCCGACTGTGCTTCTTGGAAGTAATCTTCAGAGGGTTCTGAAAAATGAAAGTTATCTTTTTTAGCACCCGAATCGGTTAGTTCTTCAGTTTTTAGTTGAGCAAAATACTCAGCCACGGTATCGAACGATTCAGGGTTGTTATCGGCAATTTCATCATACCAAAGGTAGGTTTCGTCACTCCATGAGCGAAGCCATAGTTTTTCGTATAAGGCTGAACCAGCTTGGTCAGGGTATGGTTGGTTATTATTAAACGGGTCGTTACCTGTGCGTGGTGTTTCACAAAAGTTTTTAAGTTCGTCTGAAGGTTCAAATACACCAGCAGTCCATGTCGGTGTGCTACTTGTTGGTGGCGTAACAGGAGATGGTGTATTGTTACTACCTCCGCCTCCACCACAACCTGTTAAAGCAAAAACTGAGAGCGCGCTGATAATTGCAAGCGATAGTGTGTTGTTTTTAAACATGCTAAGTACTTCCTGTAAATAAGTTGTTTAAAATACTACAACACCTGATTATTTATTCAACGTTTAGCTTTTTCTTTATGTAAATAAGTGTGTCATTTTTATTTGCAAAGCAGGGGCTTGAATTTCTTTATTAGCGGGTAGGCGCTATTACAATTTATTGGTCGTGTTTTTTAGTGCTAGGTCTTGTTTTTGCCAGGCATTAAAGAGTTTTTGTTGCTGTTTTGAAATTTTTAAATCATATGTTTTTTGCATGTAAGCATAGGCGTCGGCAATTTGTTTTCGGGCATAAAGCGGAGGCTCTACAACACGTTGTTTAAAGTTTACTTTTACATTACATTGGCCATATTGGGTCGCGGGCTCACCCAGCATACCAAAGCGGTAATTAGAACGGTCAGCGTTTATTTCGCCAATGGCGGGGGCTAAATTGTTTATGTCGGCTTCCATCTTCCTAAATTTAGCACTGACCTTACGGCAATTTTTTCGCCCGCCGTTTTGCCAACATTGTAGTTGATGGCCAAACTCCCATGCCGGCACTATGTGCTCCCATTCAATACGTAAAGCGCGCTGATTTATTTTGCCAGAGCGCGTGAACGTATTACGAGGTACATAGCCACAACCCGTTGGATCTGGCACTAGTTTTTTACCTTGTTTTTTAATATCACAACCGCAATACAGGCTTTTTGCATTGTTCGGTAGTGTTTTTATTAAGTGCTTTTTAGCAGTAGAGAAACGAGTAAAGTCTTTACTTGATACCGAAAAACAGACACAGCAAGCCAGTAAGGCCAAAATCAATCGGGTCATATCCATCACATACGTGAACTACAGGAGCGCCTAGTTTACTGGCTTAACAGGCAAACATACACTTATTTAAAACTGCGTTTAATCCTTATATTTTGCAATAGCAGCAAAAAACCACTTAAACAAAAAAGTACACTGGTTGCTGCAAAGCTAATTAATAAAGGATTATTAAAGTTTTCACGCTCATCGTAATCCATAATATGAAGCATCCAAAAGAAGTCGAAAATTCGCCACAGTGTACTGCGCACAGTAATCACTTGGCCTGTATCTGATGACAAATAGAGGGTGGTGCTAAATGTATCGTTAAATTGTACTTGCCATACATTTTTTTTATAACCGCTTTCTCGTGGTCCTACCGCTAATAATGCGGTACTTTCGGGTTGAGCATCAATAAGTAAATGTGCGTGCGCATTAGCAATTATTTGCTGTTTGTTAGGTGCTTTAAATGGTTGCCCAGTGATGCCATTAAAGCTTTGTTGGTTGTCTTTACTGGTTACGGTTATAAGTGGGGTAGATAAAAAATGCGCAAAGGTTATTTTAGTCGGATTAGTGACTTGCGAAACAATATCATCAATTGATGCGACGTAATGATGGCTTTTAAAAGGGTTGGCTAGATTGCGTGTTGCTAGGTGTTTTCCATGTACTTTTTCAAGCGGAATAGCGCTCATCACTAAACCGCCAAGCAACCAAGCTAAAATTTGTAGGCCTAATAAATAGCCTAACCATTTATGAAGTTTACGTGCTGGCTTAAATATTTTTTTCATAGGTGTTTATCTTATTATTTTTAATAAACATTTTACGCGAATGGTAGGCAAGGTGAGTGCGACAAAATGTCGCACTAGTACATTAAAACTGAGTTGCAGCACAATAGCGCGAATAGTAAGTAGCAATAACACTCTAAAATAAGAGTATTAACTGATAAAGTGTCTATTTATAGGGTGTTGATTTGGTATAACGATAAAACTGCGTTAAAGTTTGCAAGGTAACCATTAGAGGATAAATACGAAACAATGTCGGAAATTCAATTTTTAAATGTAGATCTAGAGCTTGAGTCAAAACAAGATATTAGTGTGCTGGTGGCCGACCTAAAAAAAGTCGCAACGATTTTACATTATGACAAAGACGAATACCGTCAATTAGCGCGTATTGAGGTAGCTGGCGATGTTAAATCACCAGACAAAGCAATAAACCATATTTGTGAGCTTATTGAATCGTGTTCACGCAATGCATTAAAGCAATGGTTAAGCTGTTCACGCAGAACGTTTGATATAGGGTTTGAGTCAGGCACATCGCCAAAGTGTTTTAATCAAGCTTTACATGCAGATACACTACTTCGTATATCTGCTATTGGCGCGGGTATGGAAATAACAATTTACCCTCTCGAGAAGTAACCTACGCTTTTCGTTCAACAACGGCTGCGGTCATTTTTGATACGCAGCACAGCTCGTTACGGCTATTTGTGATTTTTATTTCCCATACTGAACTACGCTTTCCAATATGAAATGCGCGTGCTGTTGCCGTTAATGTACCATTACGAGAAGCCTTTAAATGGCTTGCGCTTATTTCTTGCCCAACACAGTAAAATTTTGTGAAATCGACAACAAAATTAGCAGCATAGCTGGCTACCGTTTCTGCCAGTACAACGTTAGCGCCGCCATGAACCATGCCAATAGGATTATGATGTGCAGGGATTGCAGGCATAGTTGCGACTAAGTAATCATCGCCTATCTCTGTTATTTCTATTCCCATGGTTTTCATTAGGGTACCTTGGCCATTAATGCCTTCGTCCAATTGTTTGCACAGTGCTAATGTAATCGGTTGATGCCAAATACTCATATAGATTCCTTTAAATTTAATGAAGCAAGTTACTATTTTTATAGGCTATTTTAGAAAGCACCTAAAATGTACACGTAAGGAAGTAATTTGGCTATTTGAACGGGTAATTTAAATTTGCGATTTTTATTTAACTGTATATACTCACAGTTAAATGTACTGTATGGAAAACCAGTTGTATGCGCCCATTAACTAAACGCCAAGCTCAAATACTCGAATTAATTAAAGTGTTTATTAAAGACACTGGTATGCCGCCTACACGTGCTGAAATAGCACAAACGTTAGGGTTTAAAAGTGCAAATGCCGCTGAAGAACATTTAAAAGCCCTTGCCAAAAAAGGGGTGATTAAAATGAAGCCAGGCGCAAGCCGAGGGATTCAACTTGTTGAAGAAGAGGAACCGGAGCAATTAGGTTTACCGCTTATTGGTCGAGTTGCGGCGGGTTCACCCATTTTGGCGCAAGAGCATGTTGAGAGCCACTGTAAAATTGATCCATTAATGTTTAAACCAGCTGCTGACTTTTTACTGCGCGTAAATGGTATGAGTATGAAAGATATAGGCATTATGGATGGCGACTTACTTGCTGTACATAAAACACAAGTGGCTGAAAATGGCCAAGTTGTGGTTGCCCGTGTTGATGACGATGTAACAGTAAAACGTATTGAAAAGGCAGGTCGTCAGGTATTACTTCATGCCGAAAATGACGAGTTTGCACCAATTAAGGTCGACCTCGAAACTGAGTCATTCAACATTGAAGGCTTGGCAGTGGGTGTTATTCGTAACGCAGACTGGATGTAGCTTTACCATATTTTATAAATTGCGCACTATTTTGGTGCGCATTTTTATTTTTTTAAATTTGTTTTTTTTATTCATACTCCTTATTTCATTCTCAGCCCTTACTACCTCTCGATTTTAGCTACTTTTTTCTACGCTAAACTAAATCAACTCTCTACTTTTTACATATTTATTGTTTGTTTTTAATACAAAAAACTTGCATGCTGGTTAAATATTAACTAATTGTTAATGAACTGACGCTGGCAATACTCATCGCTTTTAAGTTTTGAGCACACACAATAAATTTGTTGCTAGCGCAGTGAATGCCAATTTTTTTATAAATCAAATGGCATTAATACAAAAATAAAAATAACGAATTGGCGTTTAAGCCGTATGCCTCTTCGCTTTGCACTAGCAACAGCATCAAAGGAGTCGTCACATGGGTAAACTTAGTTGTACCTTGTGGCTTATATTGTGTGTTTTTCCGCAGTTAGCGTTGGCCAACAGCCAATATAATATGCGCAAGGGCGTTACAGATATAAGTGAAAATGTTTACGAATTACACATGACCATATTTTTTATATGTTGTGTAATTGGAATAATAGTGTTTGCCATCATGCTTTGGGCACTCATTCATCATCGAAAATCTAAAGGGGCGGTTCCCGCTCAATTCCATGAAAGTACTAAAGTAGAAATTCTTTGGACTGCAATACCATTTGTTATATTAATTGCGATGGCAGTGCCAGCTACAAAAACGTTAATAGCGATGGAAGATGCCAGTAAAGCCGACTTAACAATTAAAGTGACAGGCTCGCAGTGGAAATGGCATTATGAATACATGGGAGAAGATGTAGAGTTTTACTCAATGCTTGCAACCTCTCAAGATGAAATTACCAATTTAGCAGATAAAAACCCGAATTATTTGCTTGAGGTAGACAAACCCCTCGTACTGCCAATTAATCAAAAAATTCGTTTTTTAATGACCTCAGATGATGTTATTCACTCTTGGTGGGTACCAGACTTTGCCGTTAAAAAAGACGCAAATCCGGGCTTTATTAACGAAACATGGACCAACATAAACGAAGAAGGAATTTACCGAGGCCAGTGTGCTGAGCTGTGTGGTAAAGATCATGGATTTATGCCTGTTGTAGTTGAGGCTAAATCTGAAGCTGATTTTAAAGTATGGCTTGCCGACGCTAAACAAGCTAAACAACAAGCAGCTTTAGCTGATGCAGCTTTACTTGATCAAACATTACCAAAAGAAGAGTTAATGGAACTGGGTGCTCAGGTATACATGGCAAGTTGTGCCGCGTGTCATCAGCCTACAGGTATGGGGCTACCGGGCGTATTTCCGGCTCTTAAAGGCAGCCCAATTGTACTTGGCGATATAAAAGGTCATATAGACATACTTATTCATGGGAGCCCAGGCACGGCAATGCAATCATTTGCCAAGCAGTTATCTATAAAACAATTGGCTGCGGTTATTACTTACAAGCGCAATGCATGGGGTAACGATACCGGTGATGTTATTCAGCCTAGTGAGATTCAAGCAGCACTTGATGCCGACGCGGAGGCTAACTAATGAGTAGCATAGCAGAACAACCTAATGCCAACGAAGCGCACCATGCTCATTACCCAGCTAAAGGCTTTAAACGTTGGCTTTATACAACTAATCATAAAGATATTGGTAGCTTATATTTAATATTTTCGCTGACCATGTTTTTAATTGGTGGCGCAATGGCTATGGTGATCAGGGCCGAGTTATTTCAGCCAGGATTACAGTTAGTCGACCCTCACTTTTTTAATCAAATGACCACAGTTCACGGTTTAATAATGGTGTTTGGTGCCGTTATGCCGGCTTTTACGGGATTAGCCAATTGGATGATACCGTTAATGATAGGTGCGCCAGATATGGCATTACCTAGAATGAATAACTGGAGCTTTTGGATTTTACCTTTCGCATTTTTAATTTTGCTTGCTTCTTTATTTATGCCTGGAGGAGGTCCTGCTTTTGGCTGGACCTTCTATGCTCCGCTTTCAACCACATACAGTAACGACAATACTGCCTTGTTTGTATTTGCGGTGCACATTATGGGTATTAGCTCAATTATGGGTGCTATTAATGTGGTTGTGACTATAGTTAATTTGCGTGCACCTGGGATGACGTGGATGAAACTCCCCCTGTTTGTATGGACATGGCTAATAACGGCATTTTTACTCATTGCTGTTATGCCCGTTTTGGCAGGGGCGGTGACCATGGTTTTAACCGATAAATATTTTGCGACTAGCTTTTTTGATGCTGCCGGCGGTGGCGATCCGGTAATGTTCCAGCATATATTTTGGTTTTTTGGTCACCCCGAAGTTTACATCATGATTTTGCCAGCCTTTGGTATCATTTCAACCATAGTGCCCACTTTCTCGCGTAAAAAGCTATTTGGCTATGCATCTATGGTTTATGCCACGTCATCTATAGCATTGCTAAGCTTTATTGTGTGGGCGCATCACATGTTTACCACCGGTATGCCGGTAGCTGCAGAGCTATTTTTTATGTACTCCACAATGCTGATATCGGTACCTACCGGCGTGAAAGTATTTAATTGGGTAGCCACCATGTGGCGCGGTTCTATTAGCTTTGAAGTCCCTATGATGTTCAGTATTGCTTTTATAGTGCTGTTCACATTAGGTGGTTTTTCAGGGTTGATGCTTGCTATTACTCCCGCTGATTTTCAATACCACGACACTTATTTTGTAGTGGCTCACTTTCATTATGTGTTAGTGACAGGGGCGGTATTTTCTATCATGGCGGGTGCTTATTACTGGCTGCCAAAATGGACCGGCAATATGTTTAATATCACGCTGGCTAAGTGGCATTTTTGGTTGTCGTTAGTCAGTGTAAATGTGCTGTTTTTTCCAATGCATTTTGTAGGTTTGGCTGGTATGCCTCGCCGTATTCCTGATTATGCACTGCAATTTGCAGACTTTAACGCAATTATAAGTATTGGTGGTTTTGCATTTGGTTTATCTCAGCTGTTGTTTGTAGTGGTTGTTTTTAAATGTGCAAGAGGCGGCGAAAAAGTCCCTGCAAAAGTATGGGATGGCGCTGAAGGGTTGGAGTGGGAAGTTGATTCGCCAGCGCCTTATCACACTTTTTCAACACCACCGGAAATTAAATAATGACCCATGCACCGCTCCTTAAACGCTTAGTACTTATCAGCATAGGTATGTTTGCGTTTGCGTTTGCCTTAGTGCCGTTATACGACGTGTTTTGTGACTTAACCGGGCTTAATGGGAAGCCATCGTTAGAGCAAGCGCAGCAAAGTAGCGTGATTGAGCAAACAAGAGACGTTAGCGTGAGTTTTACAACTCATGCACAAAGCGGTGCACCTTTTGAAGTGAAATCAAAAGAGTACAGTGTGGTTGTGAAACCCGGAGAAATGCGAGAAGTCGTTTTTAGCGCAAAAAATAGTAGCGAACTCGATAAAGTTATGCAGGCTGTACCGTCTGTTTCACCTGGGAAAGCAGCAAAATATTTACATAAAATGGCCTGTTTTTGCTTTGATCAACAACCCCTAAAAGCGGGAGAAGAGCTCGAATTTAAATTGCTTTTTTATGTTGATACAGCGCTTCCAAGTGATGTTGAAGAGCTAACTTTATCTTATACCGTATTTGATATTAGTGAACAGCTAGTAGCCAGTAATAACTAGCGTTTAATACTAGTGTGAAACTAGGAGCAAGTAAAATGAATCAAGAATATGAGCATTATTACGTACCAGAGCAAAGCCCGTGGCCTATCGTAGGGGCGGTTGCATTGTTTTTTATTGCCGTAGGCGCAGGCTTAACTGTTATGGAGGTTGGAAAGGAAGGGGGTAGCGGTGTTTATTTGCTTTATGCCGGTATAGCCGTTCTTATGTATATGTTATTTAGCTGGTTTAAAAACGTTATACATGAGTCAGATCAGGGTTTGTACTCTGCGCAAATGGATCGCTCTTTTCGACAAGGCATGAGTTGGTTTATTTTTTCTGAGGTTATGTTTTTTATGGCCTTTTTTGGTGCGTTATTTTACGCGCGTATGATTTCGGTGCCTTGGTTAGGGGGCGCGGGCAACAACGCTATGACCAATGAGGTTTTGTGGCCTACTTTTGAAGCTATGTGGCCTTTAGTTGTTACACCTTCGGGAGACACAACGCAAGCCATGGGTTGGCAAGGGCTACCACTAATTAATACGTTAATTTTAATCGCGTCATCAGTTACGTTGCATTTCGCTCATGTAGCAATGGAAAACAATAAACGCAAACCCCTCAAAGTGTTTTTAGGGCTTACGGTGCTATTAGGTGTGTGCTTTTTAGCATTACAAGTAGAAGAATATGTTCATGCATATAACGACCTAAACTTAACATTAGATGCCGGTGTTTACGGGAACACATTCTTTTTGCTTACTGGCTTTCATGGCATGCATGTCACGCTTGGAGCCGTACTTTTATTTGTTATTTTAATACGAATATTAAAAGGGCATTTTACAAAAGAAAAGCACTTTGCATTTCAAGCTGCTGCTTGGTATTGGCATTTTGTTGATGTGGTATGGCTGTGTCTATTTGTATTTGTATATGTGCTGTAACGTTTATGGGCGAACTGTTTGCCTTTATAAAACCGAGCTTAACTGCTGCAATTGCAACCACTAATACAATAACCGAAAACAACACTCGGCGACCTAAAAAATGAGACATAGGTCGTCCGTTTGTTTTCCCTGACACCATAATAAATAACGCTCTAAATAAGTTAAAAAGTATAAACATTAACAACAGTACAATAATAATTTTAATAATCACTGAGTTGACCCTTTATGCAAGTAGTTTTAAGGCACAAACAAAAGCTTAGTTCAATAATCACAATTTGTATGGTTGTGGTTGTTGTGCTGGTATGTGTGCGCCTAGGCTTTTGGCAATTAGAACGAGGTGAAAAAAAACAGCAACAGCTTACTGCCATTGCTCAAATACAAACTCATGGTGTTATGAATTGGTCGCAGTTGCTTGAGTTACCAAAACAATGGAATAAAACCGGCGTATTAGTTGAGCTTAAAGGGACACTTTTAAGCGAGCATTACTGGTTGTTAGATAATCAAGTATATAACGGGCAAGTAGGTTACGACTTACTAGCTCTGTTAAAACCAAACAATGATACGCGTGCAGTATTGGTTAATTTAGGCTGGGTCATGGCCCCAGTATCACGTGATTTTTTACCCAAAGTGGTTTTGCCCAAAGGTGAGTTTACGGTCAAAGCACAAATTAAAGAGAACAACCTCAGTAGTTTTACTCTAGAAGATAAGACCGCGAGTGGTGATCTGCCCAAACGCATTCAATCAATCGACTTAAGTTTTATAAAATCGCAAACAAACATTCCATTAGTTAACTTTATGGCTTATCGCCAAGGTGATGGTGGTGAAATGGCGATACCGCATTACGAAGCGGTTGTAATGAGCCCACAAAAACATAATGCCTATGCCTTACAGTGGTTTTTAATCGCGTTTTCATGTGTTGTTGTTGCCATTTTTGCGAGTAAAAAAAGGACAAAAAATGAAAAATAAACCTCTTTTATTGTTTGTAACCTGTTGTGCTATTCCTTTGCTTTTAGCTTATGGCGCGCTCAAATTTGATTGGTTACCCAGTGCGGTTACAAATCATGGTGAATTTCTAAATGAAGAAATAAAGCTAAAAAATTGGCAAAACGATAACCCTAAACAATGGACTATAGCGCTTAATTATTCGCGTGAGTGCAGCGCGTCATGTAGCGCGTCATGTAGCGAGCAGCTTGAGGCGCTTAATAATCTTTATATAGCGCTAGGAAAAAACCAAGGCAAGGTTGATATGGCTGTTATGGGAAGCCCTTCACAAGCAGATTTACCATGGAAAAAAATGGCTCAGCAACCAAATTTAACGCCAGCTAGTTTGTATTTAATTGATCATATGGGGCTTGTGGTGCTTGAGTACCCTTATAAAGTACAGCCTCAAGAAAACCGCTTAGTTCAAAAGGGGTTATTAAAGGATTTAAAAAAACTACTTAACTATTCTCGTTCAAGCTAACACGGTTAGTGTGAGGTAAAAGATGTATAAAAATTATAAAAATTGGGTTTTATTAACTGGACTTTTTGCTTTAGTGGTTGTTGCTCTGGGTGCTTACACTCGTTTGAGTGATGCCGGGCTGGGTTGTCCAGATTGGCCGGGGTGCTACGGTTTTTTAACGGTACCTAAACACGAAGCTGATATTGCTTTAGCGACACAAAGTTACCCTGACATGGTGTTTGAAAAAGCGAAAGCCTGGAAAGAAATGATTCATAGGTATTTTGCTGGCACCTTAGGGCTGATGATTCTAGCGTTGTTTATTGTTGCTTTTTTAAAACGCCAATTTCCAACTACCCCATTAAAGCTAACATCTTTGTTGTTATTGCTTGTTGTGTTTCAGGCTGCATTAGGAATGTGGACTGTCACTATGAATCTGCAGCCACTTATTGTAATGGGGCATTTGCTAGGTGGCTTTAGTATCTTATCGCTGATTACTTTGCTGTATTTAAGGTTAACAGCAAAACCTATTATGGGCGGAGATGAGGGCGCTAAGCAGTACTTCGGATTGAGTTTGATTGCGCTTTTTGTGCTGATTTTACAAATAGCGCTTGGCGGCTGGCTTGCAGCTAATTACGCAGCACCACACTGTAATGGTTTACCTTTATGTGATTACGCTCAGCCTTTTTCGTTGAGTAGTGTTTTTCAATTACCGCTTGAGCACAGCAACTACGAGTTTGGTGTGCTGTCACAGCAAGCAAGAATGTCTATCCATTTATTACACCGCATTTGGGCATTAGTGACCTGCATCGTATTGGCGCTTGTTATGTGGAAAATTTACAGCCACGCTTATTCTCAAAAAATTAAAAGCTGCGTAATAGCGGTATTGGTTACTTTATTTTGCCAAATTAGCTTAGGACTTATTTTGGTACATTGGCACTTTCCGTTGGGGGTTGCACTGGCGCATAACTTAATGGCTGCCATACTGTTATTAAGTATGGTTAGGTTGTGTTATTACCTAAAATCACGCACATAAAGGAGAAATATAATGGCACTAACAATAAACAAAAAAACAATACAGCCTGTTCATACTCAATCACTTAGTGTGCGTGCTTACGACTTATTACAAGATTACTTAGCCATTAGTAAATTTAAAGTAGTGGCTATGTTGGTTTTAACAGCCTGGGTTGGATTAGCATTAGCCCCTGATGTTGGGCGTGGAATAGGCGTTCAAGTTATTAGCTTATTAGGAATAGGTCTGTTATCTGCTGCAGCCGCCGTTATTAATCATGTAGTGGATAGCGAAATAGACTCTAAAATGGCAAGAACGCGTCATCGGCCTGTTGCTAAAGGGCGTTTAAGTAAAACACATGCATTAACGTTTGCGGCAAGTATTGGCGTTGCTGGTTTTGTGATGCTTATGGTGTGGGCTAATACGCTTACAGCAATATTAACGTTATTTGCATTAGTGGGTTATGCCTTTATTTATACGTCATTTTTAAAACGCGCGACACCTCAAAATATTGTAATAGGCGGACTTGCTGGAGCGATGCCGCCATTGCTTGGTTGGGTATCTGAAACAAACCAAATGGCAGCAGCGCCATGGTTGCTGGTTATGATTATATTTACCTGGACCCCACCCCATTTCTGGGCTTTAGCTATTGCTCGAAAAAGTGATTACGAGCGTGCAAAAATTCCAATGTTGCCGGTAACACATGGTATCGACTTTTGTAAAACATGTGTGGTTGCATACTCAGTTTTACTCGCTTTAGTGTGTGTGATGCCATACTTAATTGGTATGTCAGGAGGTATTTACTTAGTCGGTGCTTGTGTGCTTAATAGTGTGTTTATGTATAAAGCCATTAAGTTAAAATTTGCAGCTAATAACGACAAGGCTATGGATTTATTCCGTTTTTCGATAGTGCATTTAATGGTACTCTTCGTGATCTTATTTATAGATAAATGGCTCCCTTTATGAAGCGACTCTGGCTTTTAGTAATTGTTATTTTAAGTTTATTTTTATCAGCATGCTCAAGTGAAAACGATCCTCAAAATTTAAATGCACTTGTTTATGAAAACGCTAAATCACTTTCGGATTTTACGTTAAAAAATCAGCACGGCGAACCAGTTACAAAAGCGCAATTTAAGGGACAATGGAATTTAGTATTTTTAGGGTACACAAGTTGTCCCGATATTTGCCCGTTAACGTTAGCTAAGTTAAACGCTGTTTATAAAGAGCTGGAAGCTGATTACCCGTTGCAAATATGGTTTGTGTCGGTCGATCCAAATAGAGATACAGCAGAAAAGCGAAAACAATATATAGATTACTTTAACCCGAATTTTTTGGCTGTTTCTGGTGAACATAAAGATCTTTTTCCAGTGGTGAGAGAACTTGGGCTAATTTACGCAATTAGTGATACAACAAAAGCTGATTATGCGGTTGATCATAGTGCATCAGTTGCGTTGGTTGATGATACTGGAGCGCTAAGGGCTATTTTTAAACCTGAGTTTAAGCAAGGTAGTGTACCGCTTATTAATTCAACTCAATTAACGCAAGAGTTTAAAGTTATTGCAAACTACTACTAAAAACTGACTTTTTAATTTTTCACGTATTTTAAGGGGGCTTTAGGCTCCCTTTTTTGTTTTTTCATTCCTGTTTATAAATTTATTAAAATTTTTTTTGACCCTTTTATGGCAATTTTAACAACTAGAGCTAAGCTTTTGTTATGAATTGAAATGAAAGGGATTACACAATTTTAAATGTTAAAACTTCCAAGCGAACTTGTGATTACCCGAGTTGAAACGCTCCACCAAGACTTACTACAAGAACTCAATAGCAACGACGACATCAGTCTTGATATTAGCGATGTAGTGTCTGCAGATACTGCATCTATTCAGCTGTTATGCGCGCTTCAAAAACACTTACTTACTATACAGCATAAAATTATATGGGTAGGTAGCAGTGCAGCATTAGCACATACCATTAATCAGCTTGGCTTGAGCCATTATTTAACAATCGAAATAAATAGTTAGAGGTTTATATGAAAAAAATCTTAGCAGTTGATGATTCAGCGTCTATGCGTCAGATGGTGAGCTTTACTTTAAAAACCGCAGGCTTTGATGTAACAGAGGCCAAAGACGGCAGTGAAGCATTGGCTATTGCTAAGCAGCAAGGTTTTGATGCGGTTATTTCAGATGTAAACATGCCCATTATGGATGGCATTACATTAATACGGGAGCTCCGCACATTACCCGACTATAAATTTACGCCACTACTTATGCTAACCACCGAGTCGGGTCTAGAAAAAAAAGTAGAAGGTAAAGCGGCTGGTGCAACAGGCTGGATAGTAAAGCCATTTAATCCTGAGCAGTTACTAGCGGTGATTAAAAAGGTTATTCGTTAGTCAAGGAGCGCAAAGTGAGCATAGATTTAAGTCAATTTTTTGAAGTTTTCTTTGAAGAGAGTTTTGAAGGCCTAGATACCATGGAAGCTGAGCTTTTAAACTTAGTGCCTGGTGAGGAAGACTTAGAAACTATTAACACTATTTTTAGAGCCGCTCATTCAATAAAAGGGGGGAGTGGGACGTTTGGTTTTTCATCGGTGTCTGACTTTACTCACGTACTCGAAACCTTGCTAGATCAAATTCGTCAAGGTGAGCGCACCCTGACAACCGAGCACGTTAATTTATTACTTAAAGCGGTTGATTGCCTTCGATCGTTACTCGCTGGGTTGCAAGCAGAGCAAGCGCCCGACTTAACTGAAGCCGATACACTACGAGCACAATTTGAAGAGGTGCTAGGAATAAAGGGCGCAACACAAGAGTCCACCACTCAACCCTCTGACAAGCAACCCGATAGCGATACTTATCAAATAGACTTTAAGCCCCATCATCACTTATTTAAAACAGGCAATGAGCCACTCATTATGATTAGTGAGCTTGAGCAATTAGGCGAGCTAGATACTACTGTTTTTTACGATGAGGTCCCTGAAATAACTGATTTAAGTAGTGATGAGTGCTTTTTACATTGGCGTTTTTTCTTAACTACCAGTCATGGAAAAAGCGCGATTAAAGAAGTGTTCGAATGGGTTGAAGATGACGCTGATATCACTATTGAATTATGTGGTGGCTTATTTACCGATGATATACCAGCACCAGCAACCAACATAATCGATAGCAGCGATGTTGGTAATGACGCAGCACCTACCTTAGAGCCTTTGACCCAAGAGCCAATAACAGAGCCGACGAAACAGGCTAAGCCCATAAAGCCCAACTCTGCGAGTGCCAATAAAAAATCAACAACGCCCGAATCGACTTCCATTCGCGTCGGGATTGATAAAGTTGACTCATTAATAAACATGGTCGGTGAGCTTGTTATTACCCAAGCTATGCTTAATCAACTTAGTGAGCAAGACATTACGCCGGCTACAATTACTGCATTGCAAGAAGGCTTAGCGCAACTTGCGCACAACACCCGCGATTTACAAGAAAACGTAATGCGTATCCGCATGTTGCCAATTAATTTTGTATTTAGCCGTTTCCCACGCTTGGTACGCGACATTGCGCAAAAGCTAAATAAACAGGTTGAATTGAAGCTGATAGGCGAGCAAACCGAATTAGACAAAACGGTAATGGAAAAAATTTCCGATCCTATGGTTCATTTAGTTAGAAACTCATTAGATCATGGCTTAGAAACTGTTGAGAAAAGACTGCAAGCCGGAAAAGATCCTGTAGGAACGGTGACCTTAAATGCATTCCATCAAGGTGGAAATATTGTTATTGAAATAATGGATGATGGACAAGGGTTAAACACTAAAAAAATCCAAGAAAAAGCCATTGCAAATGAGCTTATTTCTGCCGACAACCACCTTAGCGATGAAGAAATTAACGAGCTGATATTTATGCCAGGCTTTTCCACTATGGACGAGGTGAGTGACTTATCTGGTCGGGGTGTTGGTATGGATGTCGTTAAGCGTAATATCCAGTCATTAAATGGTTCTGTAGAAGTCACATCTGCACCAGGGGTAGGCTCAACATTTACAATTAGATTGCCACTTACACTGGCTATTTTAGATGGTCAGTTAGTTAAAGTTGCCCAGCATACTTATATTATTCCGCTCATTTCTATTGTTGAATCGCTGCAAATTGATATTGCCAAGGTAAGTCGTGTAGGAAAAAACCTTGATGTACTTAGGTTACGTGATGAATATATTCCAATTTTAAGGCTCTACGATATTTTTAATCATGATAACGCCATTGAATCTCTCGATAAAACCTTACTTGTTGTTGTAGAAACCGACAACCAAAAAGTGGGTTTATTGGTAGATGACCTTTTATCGCAACAACAGGTGGTAATTAAAAGTTTAGAGGCAAATTATCAAAAAGTAGATGGCATATCCGGCGCGACTATATTGGGTGATGGGCGGGTTTCGCTGATAGTTGATATAAGCGGGTTGATAAAACTTTCAGGTTTAAAAAAACCGGGCAGTCAAGAGTTAAGTATTGAGTCGCAAGCTGCTTTGGAGGCGTTATGATTTCTGAGCTTAACCTGCAGCAGCAAAAGGGCGTGAAACAGTTTTTAACATTTATTATGGCTGATGAAGAATATGGCGTAGATATTTTAACTGTACAAGAAATTCGTAGCTGGGAAGAGATAACCGTTTTACCCAACGCTCCCGAGTTTGTAAAAGGGGTTATTAATTTGCGTGGCACCATAGTGCCGATTATTGATTTAAGGCTGCGGTTTGGTTTGCCCAGTATAGAGTATGGGCCGCTTACAGTGGTGATTGTAGTAAAAATAGAGTTTGAACAAGACAGTAAGATTATTGGTATTACCGTTGATGCGGTTTCTGAGGTTTACAGTATTTCAGAGCAAGATGCTAAAGCGGTTCCAAGTATTTCAGAAACAAATAACGACGATTATGTGGCAGGGTTAGTTAACGTGGGCGAGAAAATGGTGGCGTTAATCGACTTACAAAAAACAATGAATATTTAGAGTCAGTATTTGCTAAATAAAGTAAAAATAACTTAAAGGTGGTGATGAGCATGGGATGGTTTAGTAATCCAAAACAGTCTGAATCAAATAATGATTTAATTGTAAGTGCATTAAATAAGTCATTAGCTGTGATTGAGTTTGAGCCAAGCGGAAAAATTATTACCGCTAATGCTAACTTTCTTCGCGTAATGGAATATCAACTAGAAGAAATTCAAGGCCAGCACCACTCTTTATTTGTGGATGATACTGAAGCTCAAGAAAGTGACTACAAACATTTTTGGCTGCGATTGAATAACGGCGAATTTATATCTCAAGAGTTTAGACGCATTACTAAAAGTGGCAAAGAAGTGTGGATTCAGGCCACCTATAATCCAATTGTGAACTCTCAGGGCCAAGTCATTAAGGTTGTGAAATTTGCGACTGATATAACAGCACAAAAGCTCGTTTCAGCAGAGGCAATAGGACAAATAAATGCAATTAGTAAGTCTCAAGCAGTAATAGAGTTTAATTTAGACGGCACTATTATTGATGCAAACGATAATTTTTTAAATACTTTGGGGTATCAGCTTAACGATATCATGGGGCAGCACCATCGAATATTTGTTACACCTGAATACGCAGAAAGTGATGAATATAAAACTTTTTGGGCTAAATTAGGGCGTGGTGAATTTGACTCGGGTGAGTATTTAAGAATAGGAAAGCAGGGTCAAGAAATTTGGATTCAGGCTTCTTATAACCCAATTTACGACATGAATGGTAAGCCCTTTAAAGTAATTAAATATGCGTCTGATATAACAGCTCAAAAAGAGTTAGAAAAATCTTCACGCAAAGCTGCAGACCTAGCTAGCGCCTTAAAAGTATGCCAAGCAAATGTAATGATTGCAGATCAAGATCTTAATATTGTTTTTGTAAACGAGCGCGTGCAAGACATGCTAAAAGCGCGTGAAAAAGACCTACAAACGGTATTACCACACTTTTCTGTTGATAATTTAGTGGGGACTTGTGTTGATGATTTTCATAAAAAGCCGTCGCATCAACGAGAATTACTAAAAAATTTAGATAAACCTTACAAAGCAGAGCTGCGTTTAGCGGGGCTGATTTTTACATTAATAGCGACGCCATGGTACAGCCAAGAAGGTAAAAAACTTGGTACTATTGTTGAGTGGGACGATATTACTGATAAGGTTGCTAAAGCTGACGCTGAGCGTGCTATAGCGCAAGAAAACCTTCGTGTTCGCCAAGCGCTTGATACTGTTGCCACTAATACCATGATTGCAGATTCATCAAATGTCATTGTGTACATGAATAAAGCCGTTAGAAGCATGATGAGCATTGCTGAAAACGACCTTCGAAAAGACTTACCTAATTTTGATAGCAAAAATCTACTTAATCAAAATATTGATGTATTTCATAAAAACCCAGTGCATCAACAAAATCTATTAGCAGCGTTAAAAGAGACTTACAGCACGCAAATAAAGGTTGGTGGACGCACATTTGGTTTGGTTGCAAACCCAATAATAACCCCAGAACAAGAGAGAATTGGCACCGTTGTAGAGTGGGAAGACAGAACCGCAGAAGTTGCAATAGAAAGAGAAATAGCGCAATTAGTAAGTGCTGCAGGAGAGGGTGACCTCGATACGCGTGTGATAGAAGAAGGTAAAGAAGGGTTCTTTTTACGCTTGGCACAAGGGTTAAACAGTTTAGTTAAAATTGTAGATGATGCTGTCGCAGATACCGGCAATATGCTAGATGCCTTGGCAACTGGCGACCTATCTAAGCGAATTGAAAAAGAATACAAAGGCTCGTTTGATAAATTAAAACGCGATGCAAACACCACTGCAGATAAATTAACGGAAGTTATTAATCGTATAAGCTCATCAGCGACCTTAGTGGCCAGTGGCGCAGAAGAAATTTCTCAGGGGAACGCAGATTTAAGTCAGCGCACAGAAGAGCAAGCATCATCATTAGAAGAAACCGCCTCAAGCATGGAAGAAATGACGAGTACGGTCCGTCAAAATGCAGACAATGCCAAAGTGGCAAATACGCTCGCAGAAGAAACATGTGATAAAGCGATTCAGGGTGGTGAAGTGGTGAATCGTGCTGTGACGAGTATGTCAGCGATTAATGAATCGAGTAAGAAAATTGCCGACATTATTGGTGTGATTGACGAAATTGCATTTCAAACTAACTTGCTTGCACTTAATGCGGCCGTTGAAGCAGCTAGAGCGGGAGAGCAAGGGCGTGGTTTTGCGGTGGTTGCGGGTGAGGTGCGTAATTTAGCTCAGCGCTCTGCAGGTGCAGCAAAAGAAATTAAAGAGCTGATAAGAGATAGCGTAGGTAAAGTGGCAGATGGCTCTCAACTTGTGAATGAGTCAGGTGCAACGCTGAAAGAAATTGTGGTGTCGGTACAAAAAGTGACGCAAATGATTTCAGATATTACAGAGGCGTCTGAAGAGCAAAGTGCAGGTATAGAGCAAGTAAATAAAGCTATATCTCAAATGGATGAAATGACCCAGCAAAACGCAGCCTTAGTTGAAGAAGCATCGGCTGCAGGTGAGTCAATGGCTGAGCAAGCAAATGAAATGCGCAGGCTTCTTAACTTCTTTTCACTGGGTCAGCAAGACATGGCTATTATGTCACCCACGATGAATACCCCAAGTTTAGCTCACAAATCACAAAGTAACGCAGTACAAAGCAAGCCAAGAGGCGATAATTTTATTGATTCGGCAGACGAGTGGGAAGAATTTTAATTATTTGATTACAGGCCTTATTGGAAAAGCGCTCAATAAGGCCACACTCACTACTATGTATGAGAGCTGCTAATGAAAGAGTTTTTGTGTACCGATCGCGATTTTAAAGACATTGCTAGTTTAGTGTACAACGCTTGCGGTATTGTTTTGGGCGATCATAAACGTGAAATGGTGTACTCACGTTTAGCAAGGCGAATAAGAGCGCTGAAATTAAACGACTTTAAAGCCTACTTAGCCTACCTAGACACGCATAAAGACAAAGAATTTGATGCGTTTATAAATGCAATTACCACTAATTTGACGTCTTTTTTTCGTGAAGTTCATCATTTTGAATTTATTAAATCTGAGCTTGTACCTAGTTTACTAAAATCAAATAAAGACACTAAGCGCGTGAGAATATGGTCTGCAGGCTGCTCAACAGGAGAAGAGCCTTACAGTTTAGCGATGACGCTAAATAATGCTTTTCCAAGTAATTGGGATGTAAAAATTTTAGCCACCGATTTAGATTCTAACGTGTTAGAAAAAGCGCAAAAAGGTGTGTATACCGCAGCAAACGTAAATGGCTTAGACGACTTTCATTTAAAGCGTTGGTTTTTAAAAAGCAAAGACGGCGAACATTATAAAGTGAAAGACAAGTTACGCGAATGTATTTCTTTTAAACGTTTAAACCTATTGCAGGACTGGCCAATGAAAGGGCCCTTTGATCTTATTTTGTGCCGTAACGTGGTTATTTATTTTGATAAAGAAACTAAAGATCATTTATTTAAACGCTATGCAAATATACTAAGCGAGCACGGCTACTTATTTTTAGGTCACTCTGAAAGTATGGGTAAAGAGCACTCAAATTATAAAAATTTAGGAAAAACTATGTATCAACTGAGAGCACATGCAGGCTGAATTTAGAAGTGTTTTGCCCAGTTTTGAACACATTAAGCGTTACTGGGATTCAGGAAGAAATCATGTAGTTGCCAAAGTGCTTCCAGGAGAATTTTATGTATCTAAAAATAATGAATTGATTTCAACTGTACTTGGCTCATGTATTGCTGCCTGTGTTTACGATGAAGTATTAGGTATTGGTGGAATGAATCATTTTATGTTGCCGATACAAAAAGGTGTAGAGCTTAAAAGCGCGCATGGTTTAAATTGCCGCTATGGTAATTGGGCTATGGAGTACCTGATAAACGAAGTATTAAAAAACGGGGCGTCTCGGCATAATTTAAAAATTAAGCTATTTGGTGGCGGAAAAATAATTAGTGCAATGACAGATATTGGACTGGGTAATATCAGTTTTGCTACCGCCTATGTTAAAGAAGAAGCCTTAAATTTAGTGGCCCATGATATGGGCGGCCCGTGGCCTAGAAAAATATTTTTTCATCCACAAACGGGTAAAGTGTATATGAAAAAACTTAAAAAATTACATAACGACACCATTGAAAAGCGCGAAGTACGTTACTTGCAAAACCTTAAAAAGCAAGAAGTGGTATCGAATATAGAGTTGTTTTAGGAGTCGCTATGATAAATGTATTAATAATCGATGACTCCCCTTTAATTAGAGGGTTGCTTACAGAGATACTGCAACAAGCCAGCGATATTAATGTTGTTGGTTGTGCAGAAGATCCATACCAAGCACGCGAAATGATAAAAAAACTTAATCCCGATGTACTTACCTTAGACGTAGAAATGCCAAAAATGGATGGGATTAGCTTTTTAAAAAACCTAATGCGCCTAAGGCCTATGCCTGTTGTTATGATTTCTACGCTCACGCAAAAAGGATCGCCTATAACATTAGAGGCATTAGAGCTAGGTGCTGTTGATTTTATTGCTAAACCGACTAGTAATGTAAGAGCGCAAATGAATCACTACGCGTCACTCGTTCAGCAAAAGGTGAGAATTGCGGCAGGTGCACGGATACGAAGCTTTAAAAAAGCGCTACCCGATGCTAAGCCCATACTTACGGATACTAAGTTTGTATTAAATAAAGTGATTGCTATAGGGGCATCTACCGGCGGCACCGAGGCAATAAAAGAAGTACTAATAAAAATGCCCGTTAATTGCCCGCCTATTGTTATTACTCAGCATATTCCTCCTGTGTTTAGTACTTCGTTTGCTGAGCGTATGGATAGAACATGTTTAATTAACGTGAAAGAGGCGCAGCATGGTGACAAGCTTAGTTCTGGTTGGGCTTATATTGCCCCTGGTGGGCTTCATTTAAGTATACAAAAACGTGGGGCTGCTCTTTATTGCCAACTCGATGATAGCGAGCCTGTAAATCGGCATAAGCCGGCAGTCGACGTACTATTTGATTCGCTCGTACATTGTGGGGCAAAAAATGTGGTTGCAACAATACTCACAGGTATGGGCGCTGATGGGGCTAAAGGGCTATTAGCACTTAAGCAAAACGGCGCATACACATTAGCACAGGATGAATACTCGTCAGTTGTGTGGGGGATGCCAAAAGCTGCAATTGATTTAAATGCAGCCAATGAAGTGGCTGCACTTGATAAAATGGCTGAGAAGTTGTTAAGCCATGCAGTTATAATTAAGTAAGTATAGGCTTAAATTTATTGAATAACCCAAGGTTGAGAAAACCAATAATAGCTATTCGGTTTTTTAATTGAAGGTGCTGTACAATTAAAACGTGAACGGCCTTTGTTAAGTGTTTTAGGAGAGGTTACTTCTACTGTTGTATCAGTTAACCAGTCTAAATTAGCTTTACCAATACCTGAAACATAACAAGCCAGTTGAGATTTATTAAAATCCTCCACTTTAAACGAAATAGTTAATGCAGGTGGGTTTTGCTTTGTTACGCTATTATCGTAGCTTAATTGAGTGATATTAAATGCCTGAGAATTTAATTTGGTTGCCAGTGTTTTTATGTCGCTGTAAACGCCAGATGCAGGAAAGCGGGGTAAGCGACTAAAGTTAGCGTGTTTACTTAGTGCACCTGAATGCTGGCCAATGCCTATATAGCCAAGCTCTGTCACTAAAGCTTGTAACTCGTTATCAAACTCTCCGTAGGGGTAGGCTAAATACTTAAAGTCGTGGCCTATTTCATCTTTTATACGTTGTTGTGAATTAACAATATCTTGAGTTATACGTTCTTTCCATTGCGCATTAGTTTCACCGTCAAGTTTTACATGTAAATAGTCATGCTGTGCAGTGTGGTTACTTATAAGTGCGCCTTTTTTGCTTAGCTCTTTCAGTTTATCCCACCCCATCACATAGCGTTTACCTTCGTCTATTAGTTTAGGGTTAACAAAAATTGTATAAGGGTAGCCAAACTTTTCTAATATTGGAGCAGCTTGATCATAATTATTGTTGTAACCATCATCAAACGTGATGGCGACGGTTTTATCAGGTAAGGTATGGTCTTGCTTTAAAGCATCAAGTAGTTCATTTAAGGCAATAACATTAAAATCATTATTTTTTAAATAGTTTAGATGCTCTGTGAATGTCTCTTCGCTCACACTCGTAACCGCCGGCAGGGTTTCACTTACATGGTGGTACTGTAAAATAACACCAGCATGAGCGCGTAAAGATAAACCAATAAGAGTCAATAATACCAAATGAAACAATTTCTTATACATAATAAAGCACACCATAAAAGCTTGCTGTTGTTAGCAGGACCAATGATATTATCAAATATCACCGTGCCACTGTTAGGAATAGTTGATACTGCAGTTATTGGCCATTTAGGCAGCGCACATTATTTGGCTGGTATTGCGCTAGGCTCAGCCGTTATATCCATTTTATTTTGGCTCGCGGGTTTTTTAAGAATGAGCACGACTGGCATGGTTGCACAAGCCTATGGCCAAAATGACTTAACCCAGCTAGCGGTTTTACTCAAACGAAGCCTATTACTTGCCAGCATTGTGGCATTATTTCTTATTGCTATGTCTCCTTTAATAAAACACGCAATAGCATTTTTATCAGACGCCCATAATGCCGTGCTAAGCGAAGCCTACACTTATTTTAGTATTCGAATTTTTAGCGCGCCAGCGGCATTATGTAATTTAGTTTTATTAGGTTGGATGCTAGGCGTCCATTATGGACGAGGGCCTTTTTACCTATTGTTGGTGACAAATAGTGTAAACATTGTGCTCGATATTTATTTTGTTGTTTTTTTAGATTGGGCTGTTGCAGGCGCTGCATGGGCATCGTTAATCGCTGATTATACTGCGCTCGTATTTGCGCTGTTTTTAATAACTAAACTCGCAAAAAAACAAGGTGTAGCTTTAAGTACTCCACACTGGTTTAGCTTCAAAAAAATGGCAGGGTTATTGAGTTTAAATCGCGACATTTTTATTCGGTCTTTAATACTTCAGTTGTGTTTTAGCTTTATGACTTTTTATGGTGCGCGTATAGGCGAAACAACCCTTGCAGCGAATGCCGTGTTACTAAATTTTTTGATGTTAGTTAGTTTTGCGTTAGATGGCATAGCCTACGCAAGTGAGGCTAAAGTAGGCCAAGCTAAAGGTCAGCAGAGTGTAAGTAAAATACAACTGTGGGTAAAAATAAGTGTATTTTGGGGAATGTTGTTTGGCGTGGTTTATAGCCTGTTTTTTGCTGTGTTTGGTGCACATATAATTACGCTACTGACCAATGTACCTGAGGTTATTAATGAGGCCACGCAATATTTACCGTGGGTAATTGCTTTGCCATTATTAGCTATGAGCTGTTTTTTATTTGATGGTGTATTTGTTGGTTTAACCCGTGCTAAGGATATGCGAAATAGTATGTTGCTTTCGGCAGCTGTTGGTTTTTTTGGTGTGTTTTGGGTATTTATTGATTGGCAAAATAATGGGTTATGGCTTGCGATGAGCTGTTTTATGCTAATGCGTGGAGTTACATTAATAATTAAATATCAAAAACTTAAGGCTAATAATCAACTGCTAGATTAAGGTTTATTTCCATAGATCTGGATCGTGATATTTTGGCCCTATGTCTTTAATTACTTGCGAAAAGCGATTGGCAAAAATGCCACTGTAGCCCCAAAAAGCAAAAAATAGCGCAGGTATTAAAATTAAAACACCAATAATTTGCAAACTATAATGGCTATAGTAACCCGCAAAAATAAAAATCACGGCTAGCACAAACAGTGCTATGCCGCGAAAAAACCGCTTTAAACTTAGCTTAGGGTTGCTCCCTAAGCGGTATATGAGAGGCTTTAGCATTTACTAGGCTTAATAGTAAGAATGGTCGCCAGCTTCGTGATCAGTAATATCTGCAACACCTGTGATCTCGTCAAACTTAGCAATCATTTCTTTCTCGATGCCTTCTTTTAACGTTACATCAATCATAGAACACCCATTACAACCGCCACCAAACTGAAGCACTGCAACGCCAGCAGCTGTAATTTCTACTAGGCTTACTTGGCCGCCATGGTTAGCTAGTTGCGGGTTAACTTCTGTTTCAAGCATGTGCTGAACACGTTCGTTTAATGATGCATCATCACCAATTTTACGTGCTTTTGCATTAGGTGCTTTAAGCGTTAGCTGAGTACCCATTTTGTCGGTAACAAAATCAATTTCAGCTTCTTCTAAAAAAGGAGCACTTTCAGCATCAACAACGGCATCAAACCCATTAAAGTTTAAGCGAATATCGCTGTCTTCAACGGCGTCTTCTGGGCAATAAGAAACACCACACTCGGCTTGTGATGTACCAGGGTTTACAACAAAAACGCGAATATTGGTCTGTTGTGATTGATCTGCTAATAGTTTAGCAAAATGTGCTTGTGCTGTTTCGGAAATAGAAATCATAAAAAACGGCTTTATACCTGACTAAATTACTCGGATACTGCATATCATACTCCGCTCATCGTGTTGCGGCTAGTGTTGAGCGTAAAAAGTTGGCATCTATTTTAAGCAATGCTAGCGTGCAATTAACAAACATTTTTAGAGTGATCTATATGCGTTTATTAATAACAATAATGGTGGTAATGCTTAGCTTTTCAAGTGTAGCAAAACCGCTTTCGTACTATTTTGAAGACGATGTTGTATTCGATCCAACCATCCCTACACCAGAAGAGGTATTAGGTTATCAAGTTGGTGAGTGGCATGTAAGGCACGACCAGCTCGTACGCTACATGGAAGTACTTGCACAAAAGAGCGACAGAATAAACTTTGAGATAATTGGCCGCACACATGAGCAACGACCACTGGTAATGCTAACGGTTACAGCGCCAAATAAGTTAACTCAAATAGAGCAAATACGCCAAACGCACTTGGCTCGCTTGGGTAATAACAGCAAAAAAGCAAAAGATGAATCTGCAGTTGTGTGGATGGGTTACAGCGTGCATGGTAACGAGTCATCGGGTAGTAATGCATCGCTCTTAACGGCTTATTACCTAGCTGCAGCACAAGGTGATGAAATAAACAATTTATTAAATAACACGGTTATTTTACTCGACCCATCACTAAACCCCGACGGACTTGCACGTTTTGCAAATTGGGCAAACAGCAACCGCGGCATGAATTTGTCGTCAGATCCAAAAACTCGCGAGCATACCGAAAACTGGCCAAGCAGCCGCACTAATCATTATTGGTTTGACTTAAACCGAGATTGGCTATTACTACAGCACCCTGAATCGCGTGCGCGTATTGCTAAATTTCATCAGTGGAAACCAAACGTACTTACCGATTTTCATGAAATGGGCCCGAACAGCAGCTACTTTTTTCAGCCGGGCATTCCAAGCAGAAAGCACCCAATTACGCCAGTTGAAAACGTAACATTAACCAAAGCAATTGCTAATTATCATGCCAAAACATTAGATGAAAATAATGCACTGTATTTTACAGAAGAAAGCTTTGACGATTTTTACTATGGAAAAGGTTCAACTTACCCAGATGTAAACGGGGGGATTGGTATTTTGTTTGAGCAAGCAAGCTCTCGTGGCCATATACAAGAGACCATTAATGGCCCTTTAACGTTTCCATTTACGATAAAAAATCAGCTATTAACGAGCTTATCTACCTTTAAAGCGGCGGTCGAAAATCGCCAAGCGTTGCTTGACTATCAAGCTAAATTTTATAATCAAGCAACAGAGCTTGCAGGTGACGAAAACTTTGCAGGTTACGTGGTTGAAGGTGCAAAAGACAGCACTCGCATTACCGACTTTTTAGCGCTATTAAAACAACATAAAATAGAGGCATTCGAGCTTACTAAACCATTAAAAGCAGGTGGCATAAATTTTACTACTAACAGCTACTACGTCCCTTTAGCCCAGCCCCAATATCGTTTAGTTAAAGCGATATTTAGCGAGCAGAAAAACTTTGCAGATAATACATTTTACGATGTATCTGGCTGGACATTAGCGCACGCATTTAATCTACCTTTTGCAAAAGTAAAAAGTAACTGGGGGCTAGGCGTTGCAGACACGCCTTGGAGTAGCGAACCTAAAGCACCCTTAGCAAGTTTAGAGTCTGCGTACGCGTTTGGTTTTGCATGGGACGACTACTTAGCGCCTAAAATGTTAAATACATTATTAAAGCAAGGTATAAAAGCACGAGTAGCACTGAGTGCCTTAACGGCCAAATCGAGCGCGGGCGACATAAATTTTGAACCAGGTAGTATTATTATTCCGGCTGGTTTGCAAACACAGCAAAACTGGATTGCTTTGTTAAACACTGCACAAAGTGAATTTGGCATTGCCATAAAACCTATTACAACAGGTTTAACGAGTAAAGGTGCTGATTTGGGTTCACGCTCTATGGCAGTTGTTAAAGCACCTAAGGTTTTACTGGTTGGCGGCCAAGGCACTAGCCAGTACGAAGTAGGTGAAGTGTGGTATTACCTAGATAGGTTTGTAGGTATTGCCCCTACGATTGTTGAAATGACGCGTTTAAGCTCGCTTGAGCTCAGTGATTATAGTCACATTGTGTTGGCCCACGGTAATTACACTAGCTTAACCGATGCAGAAAAAGTAGCGATTAAAAGCTGGGTAAGAAAAGGCGGGGTTATTTGGGGTCATAAAGGCGGTGCTAAATTTTTAGTCGACCAGCAATTACTTAAAGCAAATTATTTATCGCGACAGGATTTAGCCGGCGCTTTCAAAACTGAAGGCCTCAGCTATGGCGATAAAGATCATCTAGCGGGGCGTCAGCGTATTGCTGGGGCTATTTTTAATACTAGCGTGGATTTAACGCACCCAATGACCTTCTCACTGACGCGCGACACCTTACCGGTATTTAAAAACAGTACATGGTTACTGGAAGCGTCAGAAGCCCCATTTGTTAATGTACTTACTTATACAAAACGCCCGTTATTAGCAGGCTTTACAGACTCTGTAAATGTAGAGCAAGTAGCTGAAGGCGCTGGTTTAATAGCACATTCGTACGGACGCGGCAGTGTTATTGCTATGACCGACAACCCTGTATTTAGAGGTTACTGGTATGGTACAAGCCGATTACTCAGTAATGCACTGTTTTTTGGCCATACATTCCGCGCAAGTGGGCAGTAAAATAAATTAACTAAATTGGCGTTAAGCAGGTTGTAAATGCCCACACCTGTTTGGCGCCTGCCTTTTTTAAGGCCTGAGTTGCGGCATTTAATGTTGCGCCGGTTGTCATAATATCATCAACAATAGCAACTGTTTTGCCACTCATGTCTTCAGTACATATAAATGCATTAGTCAGATTTTTAATACGCTTTGCTTTAGTGAGTTGCGATTGTGCATGGGTTTTTTTATTGCGAATAAGCGCATTACTTAAAACAACGCGAGAGCGTAAACAAGGGTGCCATACTTGGCTTACTTGATTAAAACCTCGCTTTAAAAAGCGGCTTTTGTGCAAAGGTAAAATTATAAATAAATCAGGGGATTGCGTACTACATGTAAAAAACGCATCGAGCTGCTTTTGTACAATTTGTTGAAGTGTTTTTTTGTAATGTATTTGGTTACTAAATTTAAGTTGAGTTAACCACTGTTCAAATGGAGGGCGGTAAAAAGCGCAAGCAAATAACCTTTCAAATTCGCAGTTAGGAAACATATCAACAATATCAGGGCGATGAAGTAAATTTGGGTGTTTGGTTACATCTATTAATGCTAAATCTTCTAAGCAATAACCACATAAACCCAGATCAGCGCATACAGGGCTTTTGCATTGTACGCAGTAGGATGGAAACAGCCAGTTAAACAGACCTTTCATGAGATAGTGCCCTGCATTGCAATCATCTTTTTAAACGTTATTATGAGCCTAAGTTTGGTTAAGATTATGCAAATATGCAAAAAGAGTTAGTACTTTTACATGGTTGGGGAATGAATAAAGGCGTTTGGCAGCTTATACAGCCAGAGCTTGAAAACTTATATACAGGACAAGTGCGTAGCCTTGATTTACCAGGGTTTGGCAATAGCGCAACCACATTACCAACCCCGTATAATTTGCATGATGCCGCTATGCAATTAAGCCAACATTTAAAACCTGATTCTATTTTAATGGGGTGGTCTTTAGGTGGTTTGTTTGCTTTATACATTGCAAAGCATTGGCCTGAAAAAGTGTCTAAGGTTATTTTAGTTGCATCTACGCCTTATTTTGCAGAGCAGGACAAATGGCCGGGAATTAGTGAAAAAGTACTAACTCAGTTTAAAGACCAATTGGTTAATCATAGAGAAAAAACCATTGAACGCTTTTTGGCTATCCAGGCTATGGGAAGTGAGTCAGCGAGAGATGACATAAAGCAGCTTAAACAATTGCTAAACCAATATTCAGCACCCAACAGTGAGGCGTTAACAGCCGGTTTAGATATTTTACAAAATGACGATTTACGCGATTTATTTGCAACGTGTCCGGTAAAAATTATGGGTATATTTGGTCGCTTAGATGCATTAGTGCCGTATAAAGCAATAGCTAAAATGTCAGTACTAAATGCTGAGTTTGAATACCAAGTAATAGATAAAGCATCTCATGCACCGTTTATTTCTCACAAAAGTGAGTTTTTATCTATCGTTAAATCAATGCTTTAAAAATGCAACGGTCATTGTGCCTAGTAAAGCTTTATTTTGCGCATAAACTGAGCGATAATTAAACAATATTTAAGTGGTGGAGGTTTACCATGTCAATCGGATCTGTATTTAATAATGGTGTTGAAGGGTTTAATCGTGCAAGCCAAGGTATTGAAAAGGCCAGCGCAGAAATTAACCGTGCCAGTATAGAACAGCAAGATGATGCGCAACTTGCACAACAGCGACAGTTAGTCGCAGCAACGCCGGATGAAGCTGTAACAGCACCGGTTGCTCAGCCTGCGCGTATTGACGAATCACTTGTTAACCTAAAAGTTGAAGAATTTAACGCTAAAGCCAATGCGCAAACAATTCAAACAGCTGATGACGTACTGGGTACGTTAGTCGACATTAAAGTGTAATGTAATGAATATTGTCACGCCATTTCCATCAATTAATATAAACACAGCCAATGTTTATACGGAAACCGCTCGGCGTGACAACCAACTACGGGAAGTGATCCCTGCTCCGTCTGCAAATAGCGCAAGTAATACCGAAACCAAAGCGCAAAGCGATGCTGAAAAAGCTAAATTACCGGGCAATAATGAAGGTGCAACATATAGCGCGTCGGGTAAGTTAGCTGACGAAAAAGTCGTTCAAGCACGCGATGATGAAAACGCCGAGAACCCTGAGAGCTCTGAAGAGCAAAAAGCGCAGCAACAAGAGTCTGAACAAGAACAGCAAGTTTTAGAGCAAGAGCAGCAGCAAATAAAAGAGCTAAAAGCGCGCGATACTGAAGTGCGTATTCATGAACAAGCGCATGCTTCTGTAGGTGGTAAATACGCAGGTTCGCCAAGTTACGAATACCAGCGTGGCCCCGACGGCACTAACTATGCAGTAGGCGGCGAGGTACAAATTGACGTTGCTGAAATCCCAGGTGATCCCCAAGCAACCATAGAAAAAATGCAAACGGTTAGAGCTGCAGCCCTAGCTCCTGCCGAGCCTTCGGGCGCTGACCGATCAATAGCGGCAGACGCAACTCAAAAGCTGGTAGCAGCTCAAGCTGAACTTGCAGCACCTCAAAATGATGAAGACGACAGTGCTGAAAACAACAGCAAAGCGTCATTCACAAGCAGTGAAACGCAAGAAACTAAAACGGCAGAAAGTGAACAGCAAACACGAGATGCAGACGTAGAAGCACGCGCAGGGCGAATTGCTAATTTTTATCAAATGGTAACTTCGCCATCCACACAAAGTGGTTTTTCAGCAATCTCTTAGCGAATAGCCTTAACACCGACTATTAAACTCTCCTCAATAAATTACTTTTAATGCTTACTGATTTGAATTGAATAAAAAAACCGCTTTCGCGGTTTTTTTTATTTTAAAGCGTAGAGCGCTTTCCAGTTTTTACTTAAAAGCTAAACAAGCTATATGGCCTGCTATTTTTTTACTTTGGCATTCGCAAATGCATCGGCAAACGCGTTACCCATAACCGCATTACCGCTATCGCGTTTAGGTTTAGCTGCCTTTGGTTGCGCGTTGCTAGTGCGCGGCTGTTGTTTTTGTGCAACCGGGGCTGGTTTGTTGCTGGTGTCTATTTCGTCATTTAAACGCATGGTAAAGCTAATACGTTTACGCGAGGCATCTACCTCTACTACTTTAACTTTTACAATGTCGCCCGCTTTAACTACTTCGCGAGGATCAGATATAAACTTATTAGTAATCGCCGAAATATGTACTAAACCATCTTGGTGAACACCCACATCAACAAATGCACCAAAGTTAGCAACGTTCGATACAACACCTTCTAAAATCATGCCTGGTTTTAGGTCACTTATTTTCTCTACACCCGCTTTAAACTCAGCAGTTTTAAACTCTGGACGTGGATCGCGACCCGGCTTATCAAGTTCAGCAATAATATCGGTAACCGTAGGTAAACCAAATTTTTCGTTGGTGTAGTCGTTAGCAACAAGCTTGTTTAAAAATTCGCTGTTACCTATTAACGTGGTTACTTCTGCGTTGTTCTTTTCGCAAATTTGCTTAACAACAGGGTAGGCTTCAGGGTGAACTGATGAGTTATCAAGCGGGTCGTTGCCATTGTTTATTCGTAAAAAACCAGCAGCTTGTTCAAATGCTTTCGGCCCTAAACGTTCAACCTTTTTCAGCTCGCTGCGTTTTGAAAATGACCCATTAGAATCGCGGTAATTTACAATGTTTTGCGCTAAGGTTTTGTTTAATCCTGATACGCGTGTAAGTAAAGGAACCGACGCCATATTTAAATCAACACCTACCGAGTTTACACAGTCTTCCACAACCGCGGTGAGTGTTTGCCCCAGTTGGCTTTGTGATACATCGTGTTGATATTGGCCTACACCAATTGATTTAGGCTCTATTTTAACAAGCTCAGCAAGCGGGTCTTGCAAGCGACGTGCAATCGATACCGCGCCACGTAAAGATACATCTAAGTCAGGAAATTCGTTAGCTGCAAATTCAGATGCCGAGTAAACCGACGCACCCGCTTCGCTCACCATAATTTTATTTAGTTTTAACTCGGTATTTGCTTTCATTAGCTCAGCAACCAATTTATCTGACTCGCGCGACGCTGTACCGTTACCAATGGCAATCAGTTCTACTTTGTGTTGTCGGCAAAGTTGCTCTAATGTACGCAGTGATTTATCCCAATGGTTTTGCGGGGCATGAGGAAAAATAGTTTGCGTAGTTAGCAGTTTACCTGTGCTGTCTACAACAGCAATTTTGCAACCGGTACGTAAACCGGGATCAAGTCCAAGTGTTGTGCGTGGACCTGCAGGTGCCGCCATTAGTAAGTCTTTTAAGTTTTTAGCAAATACATCAATAGCGCCTGCTTCTGCTTTTTCGCGCATGGCTGCAAAAAACTCGTTTTCTAAGTGTAAACCTAGCTTAATTTTCCACGCCCATTGCACCACGCTTAAAAGCCAAGCACTCGCTGTTTGGTCGGTAATATTTAAGCGGTAGTGCTGTGCAATCATGTTTGCACAAAGTTGAGCGGGGTTTTCTGAACTTGGCTCTGGGTTCACATTTAATTGAAGTATGCCTTCGTTGCGAGCTCGCAGCATGGCTAATGCACGATGAGAAGGAACTTTAGTAAGTAGCTCCTGATGATCAAAGTAATCGCGATATTTAGTGCCAGTTTGTTCTTGACCTTTAATTACTGTGCTTTGGATTGCACCGTTTTGGCTTATGTGACTTCTTAATTTAGCGAGTAATTTTGCATCTTCAGCAAAACGCTCCATTAAAATAAACTTAGCACCATCAAGCACGGCTTTTATGTCATTAAAACCATTTTCGGCATTAATGTACTGCTCAGCGTGCTGCTCAGGGTTTAAACTCGCGTCGGTAAATAACGCATCGGCTAGGGGCTCTATGCCTGCTTCTATGGCTATTTGGCCTTTGGTGCGGCGCTTTGCTTTATAGGGAAGATATAAATCTTCGAGTTCTGTTTTACTTTGCGCGCTAGTGATGTCGGCTTTAAGCTCTACGGTGAGCTTTTTTTGAGATTCAATGGTCGATAAAATAAAGCTACGACGTTCTTCAAGTTCTCGAAGGTAAGATAAGCGCTGCTCTAGCAAGCGTAATTGAGTGTCATCTAAACCGCCGGTGACTTCTTTTCTGTAGCGGGCAATAAAGGGAACTGTTGCGCCTTCATCAAGTAATTTTGTTGCAGCAACAACTTGTTGTTGTTGTGCATTTAGCTCACTGGCTAAACGTGCAGAGATATCGCTCATGCAAAAACCTTTTTAAACAAAAAATAAGACCAGAAATAAATATCTGGGTCGGCTAATTGCTTGAATAATATCACATGAAGTTGTAATAAAAAGCTCTTAAAGCAAGCTATTTAACTTGCTTTAAGACGGTTGCTTTAGTTGAGACAGTTAAGCGATAAAACAGCCTCTAATGAGGGTGGTCTACGCTTTCTAGTACGTCGCTAAACGAGTTGGCAATTGGGCTAATATGCAGCGGAATATGCAATGTTTTAGCTATTTGGCGAGCTGAAATTAATCCACATATTTCGTTATTAGCTGTTGTGACTAATAAAAACATCGACCCTTGATGCTCCATTGTTTGCAAAGCATCGCCCACACAGGCATAACTTAAGCTTTGCATGCTGACACCCATTAGCTGGTTTATTGGTGTCATTATATGGCGAAGGCTTACTTCATTTCGTGGTGTGTTTAAACGTTGAGCAATAATAGTAATTTTAGCGCTTTGTAAATCAGCACTTGAAACAATACCTATTAGCTTGTGGTCATCATCTATCACTAATACAAAGTCAGACTGCTGGCTGCTCGTTTGTTTAAGCGCATCAGCGATTGTTGTTTCGTGATGTGCTCGAACAGGTGTTTTTTGCGTAAAGTTATTCACCATTTTTAAAGCGGGTGAGGCTAAATCGATTAACGGTTGATTGTCAGCAAATGGTTTTGCAATAACCCCATGAGAAACATTTTGAGTACGTAATTCTTTAAAGTTAGACATAATATCCACCTATTAGTTAAAAATTTAATTAAATTGAAAGTAATAAATTAAATTAAATAACAGGGGGCCCACGTTGGTACGCAGTGCTAAACGGTCTACTAAAAGATGAACTCTTGTAAAAAGAGTGAGCGCCTTTAGGGAGTGGTTGAGCTGCCTTAAGGGAAGTGACATCAACAAATGAATCTTCGTCAAAGTCAGGGGTTGCCTGATCGGGAATATCTAGGGCAATTAAATTATTTAAAACGGTTGGGTGTTCTAGGTTGGTGTGTTGGTTGCTGGCATGCAAAGTCAAACTCACACTCATAAAAAGTGCAAGCAATACGGCATTACTAAATATGCGCTGTACTACGTTTGACATAACCATTACAACCTTTGCTAATCTCACATTAAAATTATGTGCGAGCTATTTATATATAGCCTAATGCCATAATTTAAACAATCAAAAGTTAATATGATCTGAATCAAATGCTACTTAGCCGTTTTTTGATACTCAATTGAGTTTATGTACCATTCTTTTTTTCCCTGCGGTGTCATTACTACAAAATCGTCATCAACTTGTTTTTTAATCAGTGCCCGGGCCATGGGTGAGTCGATAGAAATATAGTCTTTTCTGTCGTAAATTTCGTCTGGGCCGACAATTCTGAACTTTTTTATGTCGCCTTGCTCATTTTCTATTTCGACCCACGCACCAAAAAATACTTTTCCGTCTTGCACGGGGGAGTAATCAATAATATTTAAATCGGGAATACGCTTTCGTAAATAACGAACGCGTCGGTCTATTTGGCGCAGCAATCGCTTATTATATTGATATTAGAACCCCACCCAAATACATACTAAAATCACTATTTTGATACTTGCTAGATACTAAAAGAGAGCTAAGATTAAGTAAAAGTAAATATACTATATAATAAAAAGTATGGCATATATCCAAAAAATAAACGTAAAGTATCATGACAGAGAGACTGGTAGTGTTTGTGAGTTACCAGCTCTTTATACAGAGAAAGGTGTCGTGATATCACATATTAGATACCTTGCGTGGTACAGCTCTAAAAGCGAATCTTGGAAAGAACGTTCGATATTTTCTTTAAAGCTTCTACTCACATATATTGATGCCGTACCTAACTTTGAAAGCTCAACTTTATTATTAAAAGGCTTTACTAAAGCGCTACTTGTAGGAACAATCGATTATGAAAAAATGGATGATGAACTTGGATTGTATTGGAAGGCGAGAAAGCCTAGAGATGCAAATAATATATTATTTCATATAACGCATTACTCTGATTTTTTGGCCTTACAGGAAGGGTTTGACTCATCAAGGATAAACCCCTTTAGAAAAGCAACAAGTTATGAAGAAAGGTTAAATTGGTGTGCTTATTATCATAAGCATGCAAATGTGTTCTTAAATCACTTATCTAATCAAAAAGACGCTGCCTTTAACGCACAGAGAGTAAGGTTTATTGATCGGTTATTAGAGCCTAAAATCAATAATGAAAAAGCGATGAAATTCCCCGATGATCACTTTGAAAAGCTTCTTTATATTGGAATGGTAAAAGACTCAACACCAGATTATAAATCTCAAGCTATGACCATGTTATTAAATTATGGTGGGTTGCGTAAAAGTGAGCTATTTCATCTTTATGTTTCAGATATAACTTTACATCCAATATATCAAGATGAAGCATTAGTTAGGGTCTATCATCCTGAAATAGGTCGCTCACCTGATAGTAGTTTTGCAAATAGGCGAGAATACTTACTCGAAAGCACTTCTTATAAACCAAGAAATTCATACCGATTATCGGAAAGATTATATGCGGGTTGGAAATCACCTTTACTCACAAATAAAGATGGTTATTTTGAAGTGATATTTAATCCACCGGAAAAAGCAAAAGAGTTTTTAATATCTTGGGCTAACTATCTAAAATATCAACGTGTAGAGCCGGCAAAAACAGATACTCACCCATTTGCATTTACTAACTCCACAGGAACGCCTGAAACGATAAAAAACTTTCAGCGGATTCATAAAAGAGCGGTTAAAAAAATTGGGCTTGAAGCCAAAAAAGAACTCGGAACCACTGAACATGGACACAGACATGCATATGGTTATCGAGCACGAAAGCTTGGTTTAAGCCAAGTTGAAATTCAAAAAGCAATGCATCATAAGAGCTCTCTATCCTGCTTGGTATATATACAACCAACATCAGAAGATATTCGTAATAAGATGAGGGAGATCAAATGAGTAAGCGTAAAGGTAACTCAAGCCTGACCTCAAATCCTCCATTAAATATACCAGTATCAATAAAAACATTGGATGAATACAAAGCAATATGCAAAAGCAACGGTATCACTAACTCAAGGCTACATTTAGAAAATTATAAAAGCATACCAGGTCTAGTTGCACATCCAGAGAGAGTTTTTAAGGATGAGTGGGTAAGCTATAAAGATACATTTGATGTCCCTGATTTTTATTCATATGACAAATTAAAGAATATTCTTAAGCCATTAGCTCTCCAATCACAAAAGGAATACAGGGCATTTGTTAAAAAGCAAGATGACCCTCAAATACCAAATGACCCACAGGGGGTATGGGAAAGTGAATGGGAAAATTGGTTTAAATTTTTAGGTAAAAAAGAGCCTTACAATTTAAAATTTATTGCAAAACCATATATAGCTTGGGCTGTAAAAATAGAAGAATTTATGACCCAAGCATTAGGCGGAGGTTCTAAAAACTCTTTGCTTTGTCGATTCGTTCGAATCTATATAGAAAAACACGATAAAAGCTTAACTCCAGAAGCATTTCTTACAAAGCAAAAGGTTAATATCAGACCCTTAAAGCAAGAATTAGAAAAGTTGAATACCGATAATATGCGGCGTAACTTGATAATTGCAGTGAATGAATTTTTAGACTTTGTGATTACCAACGATCTAACTAGTGAAGATGAGGAGACTGGCGAGATCATTCGAGTAATGGATGCTAGAAATCCTTTATCGCTTCTATCAAATTCAGCAAGTGTGATGTCTCCGCAGCGCGCTGAATCAACTAAACCTTGCTTGCAGTATTACTTTGTTAAAAAGGCCCAAGAGTGGATAATTCCAGCTAATGCAAAAACTTTTAAAGACCTAAAGCATTTGCAAAAATTTGATGCTGATTGGCTGAAAGTATCATCGAAGGAAGTAGATCGAAGTGACCCTGATTGCGTGATAAAAAAGATTGGAGATCAGCTTTATATGTGGTCTCCAATAAATTGGTTGCATACGTTTACTTTGACAAAAGTTCCATTGCGGGGTCGTCAGATTGCATATAATGATTCAGGTGAAGCAGATGATGTAATAGCAAATGTTGATCAGAATGGAAAAATAATTTGGGAAAAAAATAAATCTATTTTTTCTGGGTTAACAAAAAACCAAGCGTTTATCAAAAGAATGCCTGACGATAACGCAGGGATGTTTATCACTACAAACAAAACAAGTAATAATGGTCAAGGTTATTCAATACCTTGGATACCTGAAGACCTTATTTATTGGTTAGTAAAACTTCGTAAATGGCAGCAAAAATATAATCCTATAGATAACCCTACGAACTGGTCTAATTGTAAAAGAACAAATTTAAATGAGTTGCAACTTAAGGCTAAAGGAATAAATTGTTTTTTATTTAGGGCGTATCAGGATGTTGAGCCACAAAGTGTTGGTAATTCGCTAACACCAAGGTTAGCTGCCGCACTCTATAATGTTCAACCATCAAATTTAGAGCTTGCAACGCTATCAGGGAAGGAAACAACGTTAAATCAGTATAAGTCTAAATATACCCCTCACTCAATGCGTGTGAGCCTTATAACGGCTTATATCATGGAAATGGGGATGCCTATTGAAATAGTTATGAAAGTTGTGGGGCACTCATCAATTGTAATGTCTATTTATTACTGCAAAATTACGCAAGGTGATATTAGAAAGCGGCTAGAGCAGGGCGAGAAAGAAGCATTAAAAACGAGGGTTGACGCCACTCAGAGTTTAATTGAACAAAATAAAATAGAGAAAGTAAAAAATGAGCTGGTATCAAATAATGAAGAGTTACTAAATTCACTAACAAATTCTATTCCAGCAGGGAACTTCATTTTCAGGGATTATGGTATCTGCCCATATGCCGCGACTCGTTGTGAAGATGGCGGAGAACTTAATGGTAGTGGAACATCATTACGTGTACCGGCTCCATCTGGTTATCTAGGGACGCAAAATTGTCTTCGTTGTCGTCATTTTATTACAGGCCCCGCATTTATTGGTGGGTTGCTATCCATCACTAATGAAATATTATTTCACTCTAACACCCAGTCATCTCAATGCACAAAGCTACAAAGTAAAATTACTATGCTTGAGAAAAGTTTAGATGAATTAGATCGCCAAGAGTATGTAGCTAATTTAAAAAATGAAAAAATTGACTTATCAGAGCGTAAAATTCTTGAGTTAAAAATAAGAAAAACTGAGTCAGAATATGAAAGTGCAGCAAAAAAAATGGATATGCTTTTATGTGACTTACAGTCGTCCTACAAGCTAATTAAAATGACACAATCAATAGCTAATCAAAAAGACAGCTTGTCCCTAGTTAAAATGAGTGATTCAGAAATAGAGATATCTTTAGAAGAGACATCTTCATTTGAGCAACTTCAAGAGGTTTGCGAAAATGCAACGATTTATGAGTCGGCCAATGCATCGCATGCCATAATTCCAAGATCTCAACAGTTGGATAAAATGGCTGTATTCAATGAAATATCTCCCGGCTTATTCTTACTCACAGAAGAGCAACAATTGCACGCTGGAAATCAATTAGCGCGCCTTTTAAAGTCTCGTTTAAAAACATGGTCAAAAGTTAGTCGTGTAATTAATTGTGATATTAAGCTCTCAGACCTTTTTGGTGATGAACAGATTTCAAAGTCTGAAATCGAATTTATTAATAAGAATAATACGTTAATTAATAGTGAGTTATGAGTATTTCACCTGAAGATCTACTAACTGAATTACAAAAAGGTTGCTCTGCTAAGATTAGTGAAACCCTCGAAGCAATCTATATGGTTTGTATGGAGCAAAGAAAAAGAGGTGTTGATGACTATTCTATTTCTACAATATCAAAGTTAGGCACTCAACGAGGGGTTCCAAAAGCGCAAAGTATTCGTAATAAATCGGGTGAAAAGTATAGAGCACTTATTGCATCATTTGCAGAGAGCAGCCCAGTAAAAGATCTTGGTAAGCAAAAGCATCAAGAGTTGGATTGGATAGATGAAATAAACAATCCAAAGCATCGATTGCTAGCAAAAATTCAAGCTTCCGAGCTAATTGCGACTCGAAAAAAGTTACAAGAAATTATTCCACCAAACCTTAAAATTGATATTTATGACTACAAGTCTACTGGGCTTGGTTCTGAGCATAAACTATCGACTCAAGAGCGCAGAGCATTAGAATACTTATTATCAAATAGCTTTCAAAGCAAATGGAAATTAACGTCAACCGATTATGGAGAGCTTATTGATGAAAATAAGCAGGCAGTTTTTAAAGCGGCTACCCTTGACGCTATAAAAAAAGCTTTAGAGTTTTTATAGTCACAATATTTATAAGTACACACTCAAATCTAATTTGCCTGTCTGTTTATTTGTAATCTTTATGGTTTAGTCATTCTATTTCATTAGTTTCGCAGTTGTAATGGACAAAGATCATATCGCTAGTGAGATCCTCTATTTCCCACGGACAGCCTATTGAGTTTAAAGTTTGCAACCCCAAGTGATAATCAGATATAAAGTCCATAAATCTATCAACAATCAGCTTGTAGTTGGAGTTATTATTATGTTTTGGAAGTAATAACTTGAATACTTTTCCATTTTCAGCCTCGGCGTGGATTGAACACGCAAGTGAAAATGGGTTGTTAGAGCTTATCTTCCCTTCTGTTGCAAATAAAGTTGGCTCAATTCTAGGTTCTGACATAGCCTTATCGGTCAATTTTGATAACTTATCTTTTAGCAGTGAGTAGTGCTCTTTACCCATTTCTTTTAGAAAAACATCAAAATAGCTTTTAGCAATGTATGCCATTATAGTAGGAAAGATAAACCATTCAGCGCACATCATTGCGCCCATAGGTTCTCTAGTTTCAACTATAATTTTTAAACCATCTGCTTTTACTCCAATTTCAAACTCCCTGAAAATTTCATCAGGTAAATTTTCTTCAAATATTAATCCGATATCAGGTTTTTGCACAAGTAATCCTTAGGTAGAGTAATAATACTCTGTTCATTTTTTACTGATAACTACCCATGGCCTAAGACCATGGATAGTGTTTGTTATATCTTATTGTCGTAGCATCACCAAGTAGTGCAAGTTCTGCATGGTGATGCTACAAAAAGCTATAAAAGCTCAGAAAGTTTTCTAATTAAACCAATCCAATCGCTTCGATTAGGTCTTTTGCTATTTCTGTTAGCGACTAAATCAGTAGTTGTCTTAGTTACCCACACGGTTAAACTAATACATGTAGGGTCGGTAAGAGCCAGCGATAGATTAATTAGCCTCAAAAGCACCCACGACTTACTAATACTTATATCGTCTAAATATTTCGTATCAGCTGTCTTAAGTGATATTTGACCTGAATTTAAATCATTTGATTCTCCGTTTTTGTTATTATTACTCTCATTTTCGTGCATATAGTACTCCTTTGTCGTATGAACATATTAATTTCTTCATGTGTATAAAAATTCATATTGGAAATTCCAAGTTGTTGAATAATTAAAAGTTGAGGTTTTACCTCGCTAGTTTTCTCATTACTTTTTTCTTTCTTTCTTAAAACTTACATATCGACCTCCTCATAGATGTTTGACAATACCAGAATTCATAGGTACTATTATGGTGTCTAAATATTTCGTATCCGCTGTTGTGTAACTAGTCAATTAAGATTAGTTACAAGCACGAAAAAAACTGGTAAGGCCTAAAGCCAAACCAGCTGGTTTGTTGTTACATCTTCTCTCGATTTTATAAATCGAACTTTATTGATTATTAAATTAAAACCTACCTAATTATATAAACCTAAAAAATTTAGAAACTTTAACCACAACCCAACTAATTTTATTATAACTTAATCTCTAAGTGTATATGTTTAAAGTCAACATGTCAAGTTTTAAAAGTCAATAGCTCTTTTATATTTATTTTAGTTCAGCAAGCTCATGTTGCGCTTTGGCTTTGAGTGTTTTTAGCTTGAGTTTGTAGTGAAAAGATGCTTTGACTATTCGTACTTTATTTTATTAATAAACCAGCTTGTTTTGCCTTCGGGGGCATCAACAATAGCTTCATCATCTACCTCTTTTTTTAGAAGTGCTCGGGCCATAGGTGAATCGATTGAAATACAATCTTTTCTTTCATAGAGCTCATCAGGTCCAACTATTTGAAGATTTTTAATATCTCCGTTTTCATTTTCAATTTCAACCCAAGCACCAAAAAACACTTTTCCGAATTGTTGGGGAGATGGATCAATAATACGAAGATCAGTTAAGCATTTTCTTAAATATCTAATTCTTCTATCTATTTGCCTTAGTAAGCGTTTATTGAAGGTATAGTCAGCATTATCCGAACGGTCTCCTAAGCTAGCAGCCCAAGCGACTATTTTAGTCACCTCAGGACGTTTTTTTTCCCATAAGTATTCATGTTCTTCTTTTAATTGGTTAAAGCCTTTGCGAGTGACTAAGTTTGTTTTCACACCAATCTCTTCAAATAGTTAATTTCGAACATTAATGACAACAATTTAATAAAGAAGGCTTTATACCTCTCCACCTTATTGTTATCACACCGTTTTTACCAAATCATTCTACTGCATGTATTGCTCTAGTAAAAGAAGTCTGAGGGTGCAGAAAAACAGGAATATTATTCCGCTCTATTATTTGGGTTTTAGGTAAAAGTTCAACTAACCTCAGTTCATTGATCTAATACATTGAAATTAATATGACTGATTTATACATTTGTTATGAGCAAGAAGTAAATGAGCGTGAGATTATAATAATTAATGAGTATTGGAGCCTAGCAAGCTCTGAGATACCGAGTTTCACTTATTCAGTTAAAGAGCATAACGAACTCTATAAGATCTATAAAAGTGATGTTGGAAATCTTGCTAATTTAATTAAAAAAAAGAGCAGTGTTAGTTGCTGTCATCCTAGCTTTATATGTGACAGTTGTAAGTCAAAAATGACTACTTCATCAAGACATGTGTGTTTGTCTAGGTTAAAACAAACATCCTATACATGTGACCGTTGTGAAATGATAGCGGTAGAGAAAATTAAAAAAGAGTCATTAGATATTATTAACGCCTACAAAAACAAGATGTTGCAATCGGACTACAGTTTTTCGTCTTTAACATACGTTGAAAAGCTATGCTTGTTTATACTACTTACTGAATATCACTCAGCGGATAAGCAACCGTTGAGAATAAACCCTGAATCTTTACATTTAACTGGTTGCGATGAGGTCGATATAAAATACATACGAAGCCTTAAATCGAAAGGTGTGTTGGCTATAGTTGATTCGGTTCCTGATGAGGTTATTCAAGCTAATAATCAATTAAATTACAATCGGTATCGAGTAACAAGTTTTTGGGCTCCAGCAGAGGTAAAGCGAGGTGATAGTGAGTTTAGCCCTGGTATATATCTGCGCTATACAAATGAATTTGAATCATCCGCTGAGCTTCAACAAAAATTGTATTCTGAAATATGCTCTCGAAAGTTTAAAGAAAGCGATATTGAAGAGCTCCGCATACTGATAAATGATATAAGACTAAACAACTTTTATAACATCATTACTTGGGTAAGCGAAGAGTTTCGAATCCATATTGAGAGCTCTTTGAAGTTAGAAGGGTTACTTAATCATTGTGCAAAGAATCATTCGCTTCTTGCCATTTGCTATTGTATATACTCAAATGCGGAAAAGGTGGCAGCAAAGCTTCATAGCCGAGATACACCAATATACATAGCAAATAAGCTGTTCACTAAGTTGTTTGACGATTATCTTACTATGGCTTCAGATAGAGGTTGGTCACTCACATATACAAAAAGATTACCAGATACAGTTGAAACATCTCCGCTCGAATCTTTAGTTAGCAGTCACTTTTGTGGTAATTACTTTAACTGGTTTTTATTGAACACTAATGAAATATTTGATTATTGGATTTCAGGTGCAGACCTTAATACAGAGTTACTCAGGGTTGAAGCTAAGTGATGATTATTTAACTATATGAGGGATAGTAAAGACATATCCCCCTCGTGATTTTACCCTGACTTTACGGTCAGGCATCATAAGTTAACAGTCAGATAAAAGTAAGGAAAATCATGACAAAACCCAAAGTTTTACAATTTCATTTTATAAGCTAACATAGATGAAATCATATATAATCCAATAGCATATCTCTATTCTTTAAGGCAAATTTATAATATTTATCATCTGATGTAGATTCGTTAGTATCTATATGCCATTGTTTAGTAATAACCCAAATTAATGCTGCCTTTTCCATTATGATTAATTCATTTTGATCTGGTTTCATTCCGTAGTCACTGCGTAAATTTTCTTTTGCCTTATCATTTAAATTAGGGTGTATTGTTAGTATTACTGGGACTGATAAATTCCAATTGCGATCTTGAGCTAATGATTCATAAGGTAATTGCAACTTAGCTTCACCATTTATATTCTCAACTTTATCTATACGTGAGAAATTAAAGTTTTTGAAGGCATATTTTTCTTTTTCACTTCTATCGTAAGCCCTAAAGATCCAATTTTTTCCATCACTTAAAATAGTTAATGGAACTAAAGGACGAGGTGTATGCTTATCACTATTTGCAGATAGATAGGTACAGCTAATAGCATGTAAATTAAACATAGCACGAGTGACTTTTGCTACATCATCAATGTCAGTTTGGTCCGGAACTACACCTATTCTTGAATAAGGTAAAAATGGGTTACGAGAAAGTTTATTTTTGTTGAAGCCGTGGGTTAGCATTCCAAGAGCTATATTTACACTAATTTCTATTAATGGTTGGTATGTCTCAGTTCGAATACTATTAACTTTTTGGCTTCTATCATATTCTAAATTATCCGGTCGAAGTTCACTGTATTGAGCTATTAATTTAGATGCGCTTGCATCAGATAGATCAAACTCATCAAGTAAGTCACTTCTTTTTACAATCCCAGTAAACCTTAATTTAAAATCAATAAATGCAATTCTTTCTGCATTAGATCCTACAACCGATTGAAGCATAAGGTAATTCATAGAGTTATTCATTATTAATTATCCATTAAATAATAATTTCCATGCGTTATTATAGTGAATAACCCAACAAACAGCAAATAACACGTGTAATTATTGGATGTGTTCTGTTGATCTAGGTTTCTTTACATGTATAATTAGCGATGAGTATATTTAAGATCCTCTTGCCAATGTTAAGATCTTAATGTACTGTAATACTACATGTTGTGTTGTTAATTTTGTTTTGACACTAAATGTAGTGTTTTAGGCAAGAGCAATCCTTGTAGGATGAATGCAAGATGTATAACTTTATGAATGGATTTTATATGAAATTCTGGAAGTTAGGGTGTTACTTAATGGCGCGGGAACGCCACTAAGTAACCAGTATGCAATCACATAGAGAACACACTTAGGAATGTTTAACCAAACCTTGGAAGGCTGAATTTAGTCTATTTGGTAATACATTTCAACTTGTGTCTTTATTTAATTTTATTAAATGAGGCATTTAAAATGCGCAAAGCTAAATTCGTGCTATTTCAAAGCACAAAAAATGATGAATACTATTTCCATCTTAAAGCTGGAAACGGCGAAATAATTTTAGATAGCGAAGGATATACTACTAAAGCAAGTTGCTTGAATGGTATTGCGTCAGTAAAAGAAAACTCACAAAACCTCAAGCATTTTAAGCTACTAGTAGCTAAAAATGGAGAAGACTACTTTAACTTGGTTGCCGGTAATGGTGAAGTTATTGGTAGCAGTGAAACCTACAAGTCAAGACAAGGCCGTGACAATGGTATTGAATCAGTTATGGTCAATGCACCTAGCGCTGAAATAATAGATTCTACAACTGAACATAATCAATCAGAGCCAGAAAATGAAATTACCATTATCATTAACGGCCGCCCAAAAATTGTGAGAGAGAAAAAACTTTCGTTCATAGATATCATTAAATTGGCTTTCGGTAGCTATCTTGATAATGATCGCACAGTTTATACTATGACTTATAAAAAAGCGGTAGATAAGCATCAGGGCAGTTTAGTATTAGGTGAAGAGTTAAAAATTAAATCGGGGGTGATTATCAATGTCACATCAACTGATAAATCTTAGTCCCGATTTAAAAAAGCTTTCTGATGAAGGCTTTAGTCTTGAAATACGAGATACTCACGTTTTAGTACATGATATTCCTTATGTTAATAGTAATAAGGAAATTCAGTATGGAACGATGATCACTTCTTTAACTATAGAATCAGGTTGTGCAGGTAAGCCAACAACTCATGTAATGCATTTTTCAGGTGAACAACCATGCAATATTGATGGTTCTGAAATTGTGCAGATTAAACATACGACCTGTCGAGAAAATTTAACAGGAAATATTATTTCCGATCGTTCTTTCTCGAATAAACCTCAAGGAGGTTATTCAGACTATTACGAAAAATTCTCTCGATATATTTTAATTGTTTCAGCTCCTGCAAAATCGATTGATGGGACAGTTAAATCCAATCCGTATAAACCTGTAACATCAAAAAGTGATGATGTTACAGTTTTTAATTATCTGGATACCAATGCAAGCAGAGCCGGTATCGCTGCAATAACATCTAAAGTAAAGCATCAGAAAATCGCGATAATCGGTTTGGGTGGAACAGGATCGTATATTTTAGATTTGGTTGCCAAGACCCCAGTTAAAGAGATTCATCTTTATGATGGTGATGACTTTGTACAGCATAATGCTTTCAGGTGCCCTGGTGCTACGGCATTAGAAGATCTTCAACAGGGAAGAAAAAAAGTTGATCACTTTAACGCTCAGTATAGTCAGATGCGATCAGGAATATTCGCTCATGCTGAATATATTACAAGCGAGAATATTACACAGCTTCATCAATATGATTTTGTTTTTATTAGTGTTGATAATGGAGCTATCAAAGAGTTAATTTTTAATCATTTAACTCAAATGAAAATTTCATTTATTGATGTCGGAATTGGTATTCAAAAAGATAATGATAAGTTGTCGGGAATACTGAGAACTACGGCTGCAACTCCAGACAAGCACGATCATTTATCAAAAAATGTATCATTTATTAATAGCGATGAAAATGAATACACAACCAATATCCAATTACCCGAATTGAATAGCTTAAATGCGAGCTTTGCCGTTATCAAGTGGAAGAAGTTAAGCGGGATTTACCATGATCATGACGAGGAACACGATAGTACTTATACGATAAATGCCAATATGCTTTTAGGTAGTGATTATGTTGCGGCATAAGTTTGTTGAGTTTATGCCTGACGATATATCGCCAGGCATTCTATATGTTTCGATGAATTATGGTACTGCTATTCATAAATGTTGTTGCGGTTGTGGTGAAGAGGTTGTAACACCCTTTAGCCCTACTGATTGGAAAATAACATTTGATGGAGACAATGTCTCGTTATCACCTTCAATAGGTAATTGGTCTTTTAAATGTCAGTCCCATTACTTTATACGTAATGGTCGTGTTGATTGGTGCCAGAGTTGGACTAAACAACAGGTTAGCGATAATAGAAAGGAAGACTCTTTAAATAAGCAATTACACTTCCAGGAAAATAAAACTAAAGAGGTAACTGCAAAGTTAGGTTTTATCAGCTGGATTAAAAGGTTATTGAGAATTTACAAGTAGTCACTTTTACATATCTCAATGGGCTCTAAAGTTACTTTAAGGCCCATTCATATCAAAATTATTGTTAATCCTATCTTGTGTAGTCAGCCATATATAAAAAACACAGTATGACTTTGTAAAAAGTAAAATTTTCCTCATAGTATTACTTAAGTGGTTGTAGCTTGTTATATTGATAGGGCTCCGCTTACCGTAATCTGCAGACATGAAACTTATTTTTTGAGTGTGGAATTGCTTATTAAATACCAATAGTAAGTCACTATCTGAAAGTATATTGCTTCATATATCGGTAATTTAGTATAGAGTATAGTATGTGTACTATATTCAGCTAATTGTTTTTATTGGCTTTAAAATAAAATAGTATATTTTGTGGGGTTATAACTACATGTCGGCGTTTTCAGAGCGATCGCCTAAGCTTGCTGCCCAGCTAACTATTTTTGTTACTTCAGGGCGTTTTACATTCCACAGGTGGTCGTGTTCTTGTTGCAGTTGCAAATAGCCTTCACGGGTAATTAAATTTGTTTTCATCGACTTTTAATTATTAGCTTCAATGATGGGCACGGTAATAAACTTAGAAAAATTTGTCGAGCTTAAAGTGTTTAAAGCAGCCATTATTGTTGTTTGAAATGTTCAGTAACAATCTAAGGCCGTAATTAGTTTTTGATTATTTGGTTTTTCATTTATATTAATACTTAATTGGATATAAAAATAAGAAACAGGTAATGGGACACGAAACGACAAAAGTATTGGTTGTAGACGACGATATGCGCTTACGTAGCTTATTGGAGCGTTATTTAGTAGAGCAAGGTTTTATTGTAAGAACCGCTGCAAACTCAGAGCAAATGGATAGGCTTTTAGAGCGAGAAAACTTTCACTTAATGGTACTCGACTTAATGCTTCCCGGTGAAGATGGCTTATCTATTTGCCGTAGGTTACGCCAAAAAGAAAACGAAATCCCTATTGTTATGCTCACCGCAAAGGGCGACGAAGTCGACCGTATCATTGGCTTAGAGCTTGGCGCAGATGATTACATTCCAAAGCCATTTAATCCTCGTGAGTTACTTGCGCGCATTAAAGCCATATTACGCCGCCGCGCTAAAGAAGTGCCAGGTGCGCCCGCCGCAGAAGAAAACCTAATTGCCTTTGGTAAATTTACGCTTAATTTAGCCACTCGTGAAATGAGCGAAGGCGATAAAACAATATCGCTAACCAGTGGCGAGTTTGCCGTACTTAAAGCGCTTGTGTCACACCCAAGAGAGCCGCTTAGCCGCGATAAACTCATGAACTTAGCGCGTGGTCGAGATTACAGTGCTCTAGAGCGCAGTATTGATGTGCAAGTGTCGCGCCTTCGCCGCATGATTGAAATTGATGCGGCTAACCCGCGTTATATTCAAACTGTGTGGGGCTTAGGGTACGTGTTTGTTCCTGACGGTGAAAAGTAGTTTTTATGGGATTTTTTCCACGTAGCGCGTTTGGGCAAACTGTATTTTTGGTGGCGGCGTTATTACTTATAAACCAAGTTGTGTCTTATGTAACAGTCAGTTTATATGTTGTAAAACCCACCATAGAGCAAGTTAACTTAATGCTTGCTAAGCAAGTTAAAACTGTTTTTATTGACTGGGAAGACGGTATAGAAATAAACGACGACTTATCAGAAAAGTTTTTTGAAATAACCGGTATTGATGTCATGACCCAGCGCGAAGCCATGCGCCAAGGGCTTGGTCAAACCCGTGAGTACCCGATGCTTTCACGTAGTATGTCTGCGCAGTTAAATGGCTCGGCGCGGGTGCGTATTACGCAAACTGGCCCACTCGTTTATTGGATAGAGGCTCCGCAAGCGCCTGGCTACTGGGTTAAAATTCCGCTTTCAGGGTATCAAGAAAACAACCTCGAATTTTTAACGTTTTACTTATCAAGTATTGGCTTTTTGAGTGTTTTAGGTGGTTGGTTATTTGCACGCCACCTAAACCGCCCGCTTAAAGCACTGCAACAAGCGGCTGTAAAAGTGGGCAAAGGCGATTTTAGCTCCAAGCTAGAAGAAGAAGGCTCTACTGAAGTCATAGAAGTAACGCGTGCGTTTAACCAAATGTCGCGCGGTATCGCTGCCCTTGAAAACGACCGGCGTTTACTTATGGCGGGTGTATCTCACGATTTACGCACACCACTTACACGTATTCGTTTAGCAACCGAGATGATGAGCGACCAAGACGAGTATCTTCGCGAAGGGATTATTTACGATATTGAAGACATGAACGGTATTATCGATCAGTTTATTGAATATTTACGTCACCACAAACGCGAAGAACTCAGTTGTGAAGATATAAACGCGTTAGTGGGTGAAGTCGTTAATTGCGAGTTAAAGCATCAGCGTTCTATAACCTTTAAAAGTAACCCAAGTATAGAGAGTATTCCGCTCAGCAGCGTGGCTATAAAGCGTGTTGTAACTAACATGATTGAAAATGCCATTCGTTATTCTGACGGCGATATAGAGGTACTTAGTTATTATAACTCCAATAAGAAATACGTGGTCATTGCTGTAAACGACAACGGCCCAGGTATTCCTGAAAGTGAATTAGAGTCGGTATTTGAACCGTTTAAGCAAGGTGATGCTGCGCGAGGCAGTGAGGGCAGTGGCCTAGGCCTTGCTATTATTAAGCGCATTGTTGATATGCACGATGGCAAAGTAAAACTTGAAAACCGACCTGAAGGCGGCTTAAGTGCACAAATTTATCTGCCTATAAAAATACAAAACTCTGCACAGTAACCTGTGCAGAGTTTGCTATTTGTAACACTTATATATCTGTAAAACTGATATAACCGTGAAGCTTAAAGTGCTTTAAAGCGGATGGCAGTGCCGCCGCTGGTGGCAAGTGTTAGTGTTAGCTTGTCGTTAGCGGTCACCATGCGTTTTTCGATGTTTAAATCGTACGGGTTGTTTTTCCATTCGGCGTTTTTACCGTCTTGGTATATATGCGCTTCAAACTTTTTACCTTTTTCTAAAAAGTCGAGTTTTACCTCAATGGTGCGGGCTTTTTCGTCAGTCACTGCACCTAAGTACCAATCGTTTCCTGAGTATTTATCGCGTTTTCGTTCTTTACGAGCGAATACAATAAAGTCGCCCACCTCGCCATCAAGCGCAATACTCTGCTGCCAATCGGTTGGTACATCTTGAATAAATTGAAATGCATCTGGCTTAGCTAAGTAGTTTTTAGGTAGGTCGGCAGCCATTTGAATCGGGCTATACAGCACAACATAAAGTGCAAGTTGCTTGGCAAGCGTTGTTTGTGGGCGGTTTGTATCATCGCCTAAGCCATTAAAGCCCATATCAAATATACCGGGAGTAAAGTCCATTGGCCCTGCCAGCATACGGGTAAACGCAAGCATAGGGATATGCTCTGGCGGGTTAGGCGGTGTGCCCCATGCATTAAACTCTTGCCCACGTGCGCCTTCGCGCGCAATCCAGTTGGGGTAGGTACGGCGCAGGCCAGTGTCTTTTATAGGTTCGTGAGTGTTAATACTAATTTTATGTTTAGCAGCGAGCTTTACGTTATAAAGATATTCGTTAACCATAAATTGACCGTCGTGCCACTCATGGCGGGCAACGCCGTTTTCATCTATGCGTTTTATGTTTCCGCCATCGGCCACATAGCCCGTTTTAACTTGGCTTACGTTTGACTTTTCGTAAAGGGCAAAGGCATCTTCCATTTGATTGCGATAGTTAGTTACGTTGCCTGAGGTTTCGTGGTGGCCAATTAACTGCACCCTTTTTTGCTTACCGTAGCGGGTAAGCTCCTCAATATCAAAGTCGTCGTAGGGTTGTGTAAAGCTAAACACATCGCCATTAAAAAACCAGTCGCCATCCCAGCCTATGTTCCATCCTTCTACTAGCACGCCGTCAAAGCCATATTCTGCGGCAAAGTCCATGTAGTATTTGGTTGTTTGAGTTGTAGCACCGTGTTTTTCACCACTGCCCCATGTTTGCGTATTTATGTGCATACCCCACCAAATACCGACGTATTTACCCGGTTTTACCCACGAAACATCACCTAATTTATTTGGTTCATTAAGGTTTAAAATAATATCCGAGTTAATCAGGTCGACCGCTTTACTGCCTATTTGAATAGTACGCCACGGTGTATTAAATGCGCCTTGCTTTTTTACTGCAATGCCGTCAGACCATGGTGTTAAATCGGCTTGAAAAACACCTGGTCGACGCTGGTTCAGGGTCATACCTGCATAATCGACAAGGGCTGCTTCGTGAATGCTAACGTGTACGCCCTCTTTATTTTTAAATGTAAAAGGGGTGTGTACTAAGGGGGCGTCGTTAACTGGGGTGGTGTTATAAACATATTCGTAACGGTTCCAGCCTCGGGCTGGGATCCACCACGCTGTTGCACTTTGGCTGTCGGTAATGGCAAATTCGGTAAGTTCTTTTGTGATTTCTATATTTTCAAAACCGGGTTGCTTGGGTAGTTCGTATCTAAAGCCCACGCCGTTGTTAAAGGCTCTAAATTTAACGGTAAATACGCCGCCTTGTGGTTTTTTAAATGTAACAGCAACTTCGTTATGGTTGTCGGTAACGATTTGTCGCTCGCCCCAGGGTTGTTGCCACTGTGTATTTTGTGTGTATTTTTGTGTATGGGTTATTTTAAAGCCTTCGCTAAAAGGGGCTTGTTGTTTAAATTTAAACCCAAGCGCGGAGCTATTAATAACCGGTTTGTTTTTAAAGTCGATTGAATAGCTGGGGGTTGTTAATTCGTCAGAAATAGTTATTTTAATATTGCCGTTGGGCGATTGTAATATGGCTGTTTGTGCAAAACAGCTGCCCGAAAAAGCGAAAAGCAAAAGTGCTGATGTTCTCATTTAAGAGATCCTTACTGTGTCAGTGTGACTTATCAGAATAAAGGCTGTTGTTAACAAATACGAATATCTACATACGTATTCATTTATCAATAAAATAGAAAGAAATAAGTCACCTAATAGGTCTATACTGTAAATAATTTGAAAAATAAGAATAGTAAGATGATGTTCAAATATTTAACGTTAATGACTGCCATGCTGTTAACGTGGCAGGCACAAGCGGTTTCTATCACGGTTAACAATAATAAAAACGAGCCTATGGCTGATGCCGTGGTGTGGCTGACTTCTGAGGTGCTTTCTAGTCAATCCAGCCAAGTAGATACGCTTTATTCTATGGTGCAAAGAGATAGGGAGTTTACACCGCGCATTTTAGTTGTACCACAAAATGCAAAAGTGGAATTTCCGAACGCCGATTCAATTTTGCATCATGTGTATTCGTTTTCTGAGGCAAAAACGTTCGAATTAAAGTTATATAAGGAACAACCCAAGGCGCCATTAGTGTTTGACCAAACAGGTGTTGTTGAGTTGGGATGTAATATTCATGACTGGATGCTTGGTTATATTGTGGTTGTTGATAGCCCTATTTTTGCTATTACCGATAACCGCGGACATGTAAATTTAAGCGCAGAGCCAGGTGAGTACACCCTTAATGTATGGCATTCAGGGTTTGGCGATATAAGCCATGTTGAGTCTAAAAAAGTCACCATAGGGCAAGCTCCATTTATATATAAAATTAAACAAGCGATAACCGAGCATTTTGATTTTGCTACGGATGAATTTGATGATTATTAACCACATGCTTAAATATGCGGTTATAAGTGGTGTGTTTTTATTTAGCGCATCAATTAGTGCACAGGTTAAGGGGCTGCTACAAGTACGTGCAGTTCAAGGCGATGCGCTAAAAAGCTTTCAAGACGGAGGCACCGGCTTATACCGGCACAATACTAAAAGCGATAGCGTGTTGTTATCGCAAGGTATTATTGATGTGCGCGCCGATTTAGCAACAAGTTGGTCTGCTCATGGGGTGTTAAACGTTAATCAGGACCCTGATGTAGGATTAGGTTTAACACAAGCCTATTTTACATATAAACCATTAACCAGTAGTGCTTATAAGTGGCATGTGAGAGTGGGTGGTTTTTATCCGCTAATGTCGTTAGAGAACCCAGATATTGGCTGGACATCTCCTTATAACTATACCAATTCAGCAATTAATAGTTGGATTGGTGAAGAGCTTAGAACCGTTGGCGCAGAGGTAACAATAAAACGCCCAGCTAAACGTTTTAACAGCCCGCATAGTTTTAGTTTAGTGGGGGCAACATTTAAAGGTAACGACCCTACAGGCACGCTGCTGTCTTGGCGCGGTTTTGCCATGCACGATAGGCAAACTACATTTAACGAAGGTATTAGGTTTGCACCCGTTGCGGCACTTGATGACTTTTCACTGCGTTGGCAGGCAAACCAGGTTTTACCGTTTGAAGAAGTTGATGGGCGCTTTGGCTATTACCTAGGTGCACACTGGGATTATTTAAAACAGTCACAATTTAGGGTTTATTATTACGACAATAACGGTGATCCGACTAAACTTAACATTAGTTCTGGGCAATATGCATGGCATACACGCTTTACCAGCGCTGCTTGGTTATATAAATTTAATAATAAAACGCGTTTTATAACGCAGGTATTAACGGGTAAAACCGAAATGGGGCATAACAAATTAATAGATAACGCCTTTTATAGTCATTATTTAATGTTAAGCCATAAAGAAGGTAAACATAGAGTATCGGTACGGTACGACTACTTTAAGGTGACCGATAACGACACGACAGTATTTGACCCAAATGCAAGCGATGGCGAAGGGTTAACAGCCTCATGGCGTTACGCGTTTAGCAAATACGGTCAACTAGGTATTGAAGGCTCAGCACTAAAAAGCTTTATAGACAATAGAGCTGCAATGGGGTTACAGCAGCGAGTTTCGCAGCAGCAAGTGATGATTAACACGCAATGGAAGTTTTAGGTTTTATCAACCTACTGCAATTTTAGGTTTAATTTGTAATAGGCGTTTAGGGCCTTGTAGGATGATAAAATGAATTTGCATAGTATTCGCGTTAAAGTGTCGTTTCCTATTGTTGTATTAGGACTTGCCATACTCTCGTTAATTGTGGGGTATACCTACTTAATAACTTTACAAAAAAATGCACTTGATGTGCAGTCTGAAAAGTTTATTAAGGCGCTGTCTCTTGCTTTAAATGCAGACCGCGACCTATACCAAACTAAAGTTGCCGAATTAAATTTAGTAACCCATTCAAAAAATACAGAAAAGTACCAGGCAGAGCACGAAGAAAATGCAATGCAAGTTACTGATAAACTAAATCAGTATTTATCTTTAATGAAAGATTACCCCAGTATAGCTAAAGAGCTAAATGGCTTTGAAAACGACTTTAATACGTGGCTAGCAGCGTCAAAAAGCTACATGGCCGATAAAAATAACCAAGCTAAACAAACGAATTCAGAGCAAGCATTTGCCACTTTAAGAGTTAGGCTTGATAAAGCCGGTGAACTGGCTGAAAAAACCTCTGAGCAAGAAATTATCACGCTTTCATCTAATATTATTTCAACCAAAATTATGATGTTAGTCATCGTTGTTATTATTTTAATTGCAGCGAGTTGGTTTAGTTACAGTGTGCCTAAACAACTTACTCGCCAAATCAATTATGTAACTAAGCGTATTAGTGATATTGCCTCCGGGGATGGCGACTTAACTGGGCGCATACAAGTTACGTCTAAAGATGAGTTTTCTGACTTAGCCACCGAATTTAATACCTTTTTAGATAACTTACAGCAGTTAATACGCGATATATTAGAGCAATCTAAAGAGTTAAATGGCTTAGGTGTTGAGCTAAGTAAAGTGGCCACACAAAATAACAATGTAAACCAAGCCTTGGGGCAAGCGTCAGAGTCTATTGTAAGCGCAGTACATGAAATGAGCACTGCCAGCAAAGAGGTGGCAGGGGTTGCGCAGCAGTCATCAAGCGAAGCCGATAACTCGTTAAAACTGGCTCAACAAGGACTTAGTGCAGTGGCTAACTCTAGTTCGCGTATAACTTCCCTTTCTAACAATATGGAGCAAGCAATGGCTCGTTCTACAGAGCTACAGCAAAGCTCTGACAATATCGCTAAAGTTTTAGAGGTCATTCGCGCCATAGCAGAGCAAACAAACTTATTAGCACTTAATGCGGCAATAGAGGCGGCACGCGCTGGTGAATACGGGCGAGGCTTTGCGGTTGTGGCTGACGAAGTAAGAACGCTCGCTACGCGCACACAAGATAGTACCAACGATATTCAACAAATGATTGAGCTGTTTGCATCGAGTGTATCGCAGTCAATTAATGCCATCGATGAGAGTAAGCAATTTGCAGATGATGCTGTGGAGTCGTTTTCACAAACTAACGATATACTCAATGCTATGCAAAGCTCATCGACTAAAGTAAACGATATGGCGATGCAAACTGCGCAGGCTACGGAAGAGCAAACAACGGTTTCTGATGAAATAAGCCATAACTTATCGTCACTTAACGATCAAACCTTAGAAGGTGGGGCGCTGGCACGCACAACGCAAGATGTATCAACTAAAATGGAGCAGCTAACAGATGAGCTTAATCGATTAGTTAATCGGTTTAAGGTTTAATATAACAAAAAGGGAGCCTGTAGAGCTCCCTTTTTGGCGTATTAGCATTTATTATTTTTTATCAAACACGCGTTTCATAAAGTTAGGTGTTGCTAATGCACCATGGTGAATACCGCTGTTGTAGTATTCACTTTGCTCGGCTATTTGTGCTGCGCCATCTTCTCTGAAGCCCTTAAAGGTTTCAGACTTACGAGCAAGAGTTACCGACCATAAACCGCTTGGGTAAATTGGTTGTGGGAATGGTAATGTTTGTAAATCGTTAAAGCCAACACTTAGCATCGCTTCACGCATTTCAACAAGTAGTGGCATATGCATAAGTGGCGATTCACTTTGCTGTACTAAAATACCACCAGGGCGAAGTGCATTTAAGCAGCTTGTGTAAAATGCATGGTTAAATAGACCTTCGCCAGGTCCTACAGGGTCAGTACCATCAACAATAACCACGTCGATAGACTCACCAGCTGCTTCGCGCATGTACTTAATACCATCGTCAAACATAACTGTAGCGCGTGCATCGTTATTAGATTCGCAAAGCTCAGGGAAGTATTTTAACGACATTTGCGTAACTACTTCGTCTATGTCAATTTGCATTACGCTTTCTACGCCAGGGTGCTTTAATACTTCACGTAACGTGCCGCAGTCGCCACCACCAATAATAACCACATTTTTAGGGTTTGGGTGTGCCAAAAGTGCAGGATGGCTGATCATTTCATGATAAAAAAAGTTTTCGCGGGTTGATACCATGGTACAACCGTCGATGATCATTAAATTACCAAAGTCTGTGGTTTCGAACATTTCTACTTTTTGAAAAGGAGACTGTTTTTCATCTAACTTTTTGTTAATACGTAATGAAAATGCGCTGCCGTCACGATCGCTAATTTCAGTAAACCACTTACTTTGATCTAAGTTTGCCATAGTTGCTGATACACTTTTTAGGTTGAGGTAAAAAAAGGGCAATTCTGCCAGTGCTTGGCAGTTTGCTCAATGACATTTTAACTGATTTAGCGAATAAAGTTAGTTAGGAGTGAGTGAAAGTTCAATTTTTGTTAGCCTCGGAGATAGCGACGTATTAAAATGCGCCTTTATACCTAATTGACGAAAGAAGAGTTGCCATGACCTGGGGTTTAGAAACAGCACGTGCCACTTACAATGTTGCTCATTGGAGTGATGGCTATTTTGATATTAATGCACAAGGCGAATTGGTTGCCTACCCCGACGGCGATCAAAGCAAAGCAGCAATCTCTTTAACCGATTTAACTGAGCAATTTAAACAGCAAGGGTTAACACTGCCTGTTTTAGTGCGCTTTACCGACATTTTAAAAAATCGTGTCGATACGCTTACTAGTGCCTTTACTAAAGCGCGCAGCAGTCGTGAGTACAATGGTAAATACACCTGTGTTTATCCTATTAAAGTAAATCAGCAGCGCTCTGTTGTTAGTAAATTATTGGCGCATCCAAGCGGGTTAGTTGGCCTTGAAGCGGGCTCAAAACCAGAGTTAATGGCTATTTTAGGTGTGGCAAAAGAGCCAATCACTATTGTATGTAATGGCTATAAAGACAGTGAGTTTTTACGTTTAGCGTGCATTGGCCAAGCTATGGGGCACAGCGTAAAAATAGTAGTAGAAAAGCTATCTGAGCTAACTACTTTACTTGAAGAAATCGATAATTTGGGTATTGAACCTGCAATAGGTATTCGAATTCGTTTAAATTCGGTGGGTAAAGGTAAGTGGCAAAATACCGGTGGCGAAAAAGGTAAGTTTGGTTTAACTGCAGGGCAAGTATTAAGTGCGGTAGAAGTGCTTAAAAAACACAATAAATTACACTTGATGCAAATGGTGCATTTTCATATTGGCTCTCAAATTGCCAATATACGTGATATACATCGCGCACTTCGTGAATGTGCGCGTCACTTTGCAGAATTAACACAGCTAGGTGTGCCGCTCAATACCGTAGATGTTGGGGGCGGTTTAGGCGTAGATTATGAAGGGTCGGGCTCTCGTAGTGCGTGCTCAATGAACTACACAGTGGAAGAGTATGCTCGTAATGTAGTCAATGCGTTTGCTGAGGTGTGCGACCAACACGATTTAACCCATCCGGCTATTATTACCGAATCAGGCCGTGCTTTAACCGCGCATCATGCGGTACTCATTACCGATGTGATTGACGTTGAAAAAGCACCCAATCATTTAAATCCTGAGCCACCGCTTGAAAACAGCGTGTTAGTGCTTGATGAAATGTGGCAATGCTTACAGCGTTTAAATCCGCGCATGGCGCTAGAAATTTACCACGATGCGATGCACTTATTTAGCGAAGCTCACGATCAGTACGTACATGGTTTAGTAAGCATGTTAGAGTGGGCGAAAATAGAGCAGCTTTATTTTACTATTTTACACCGCGTGCGTGCGTCGCTTAGTAATAACGCCCGCGCACACCGAGAAGTACTTGACGATTTAAATGAAAAATTAGCCGATAAACTGTTTGTTAATTTTTCACTGTTTCAGTCGTTACCTGATGTGTGGGGCATACAGCAGTTGTTTCCGGTTATGCCAATCGAAAACTTAACGCAACCACTTACTCAGCGCGCCATTATCCAAGATATTACTTGTGACTCGGATGGGCAAATACGCGAATACGTTGAAGGTGCAGGTATTGAAACCAGTTTACCAATCCCTGAATATAAGCATGGCGAACAATACCACCTTGCTATGTTTATGGTGGGCGCGTATCAAGAAATTTTAGGCGATTTACATAACCTCTTTGGTGATACCGATTCAGTGCATGTTGAGCTAAACGACGACGGCTATGTATTAACCAATGCCATAAAAGGTGATAGCGTTAAGGATGTATTAAAGTTTGTTGATTACGATAGTGCTATTTTAGCTGAAAATTTTGCTTATCAAATTAATAAACTGGACGCCTCAGAGCAGTGTAAAGCCGGGTATTTGGCCGAACTTAATGCAGGGCTTGAAGGCTACACCTATTTTGAAGATTAATTTTTAAGTATAAAAGCGCAGTGTTTAATGCTGCGCACCGTTAAAGGAATAGAAGTAATGTCAGTTATTCGTAGTGTTTTTAGTCTTATTTTTTATGCATTAAACACACTTTTTTGGTTTATACCTATTTTTATTTGTGGCTTATTAAAGCTTATTCCTATCAAATCATTACAAAAGTTATTGAGTTGGGTTGCTAAACAGTGCGCCACTATTTGGGTGTCGTTCAACACTTTAAACCAGTTGTTGCTCACACCAACAAAACTTAACATAACGGGCTTAGACTCTATTAAACTAAAAGATTGGTACTTGGTGATTGCCAATCATCAAAGCTGGGTAGACATTTTAGTATTACAGCGTGTATTTAATCGTAAAATTCCGTTTTTAAATTTCTTTTTAAAGAAAGAGCTCATTTATGTACCTGTGTTGGGATTATGTTGGTGGGCACTCGACTTTCCATTTATGACGCGCACCAGTAAAAGCCAGCTTAAAAAGAACCCTAAACTACGTGGTAAAGACTTAGAAACAACACGTAAAGCATGCGAAAAATTTAAAGAAATGCCTGTAACGGTAGTTAACTTTGTTGAAGGTACGCGCTTTACGCAAAGTAAACATGCAAAACAGCAAAGTCCGTTTCCGCATTTATTAAAACCAAAAGCCGGTGGTATTGCCTTTGTTATGCAAGCAATGGGTGAGCAAATTTCTCAAGTTGTGAATGTTACATTGCATTACCCTGACGGTATTCCTACGTTTATGGATTTTGCTGGCGGAAAAGTAAAAAATATTAATATACACGTGAATGTCATGCCAGTAAGTGACGAGCTAATTGGTGATTACACGGGCGATTCTGAATTTAGAGTTCGTTTTCAAGGCGAGTTAAACCGTTTATGGGAAGAAAAAGAACAAACATTGCAATCACTTGACGCCCCAACAAGTACAAAATAACACGGTGAGCTTACAGTTATGCTAAAAAAATGGTTACCAAATTGGCTAAATGGCCTAATTGTAGGCTGCGTATTATTTACTAATCTTATAATTTTTGGCGTATTGGTATTACTTTTAGGATTAGTGAAGTTATTACTGCCTATCCATGCTGTTAATCGGTTATTACATAGCGCTTATCGGGGGTGGTGTAACGGTAATCGGTTAGGTTTATGGCTAGGCTGCCCAGATATTAAAATTGATGTAAAAGGTGATTTAAACTCAAAAAGTTGGTACTTACTAATTTGTAATCATATGAGTTGGTTAGATATTACGGTACTTAGTTCGATGCATGCGTTACCCGCCCCTAAGTTTTTTTTAAAAGACGATTTAAAGTATGTGCCATTTATTGGCACTGGCGCATGGGCGATGGGAATGCCATTTATGAAGCGTGTAAGCAAAGCGCAAATAGCTAAAAACCCAAAGTTGAAAGGGTTAGACATAGAGCGTACCAAAAACAGCTGTCGTAACTTTCGTAACCACCCAACAACTATTATCAACTTTGTTGAAGGAACGCGTTATACCCCCGCTAAACATGCACAACAGCAAAGCCCGTTTAAGCACTTACTAAAGCCAAAGGCTGGCGGAATTGCCTTTGCACTGGAAGTACTCGGAACCCAGTTTGATGCTATGTTAAATACCAGTTTGGTCTATAGCGGTAAGTCAGATCATGTGTGCCGCAACTTATTAAAAGGTGAGCTAGACTCTATTCACGTATCAATTGATGTAATGGCTATTACCGACACTATGTTAGGTAGTTATCAAACAGATGAAGCGTTCAAAGTTAACTTTCAACAATATGTGAACGATTTATGGGTTGCAAAAGATAAGCAATTGGCAGGTATTTATGCTCAGCACGCTATGCCAGATGCACAAATTAGTAAGGAAGCCAAAACACTATGACCAACACCCATATACAAGAGCTAATTGCTCCTTGGTTTGAAAATGTCCCCGACGCTGCTTTTTTTAGTGCACTAACGGCTACCGCCATTGGCATTTGTTCGTTACTTGTTGTGTATTTATTTACTCGCAGGCTTATGCTACCAGGTATTCAAAAGGTGGTTACTAAGTTATCGCCTGAGCGTATTGGCGCGCTTTCTCCAATGTTAACTAAGCTAAATAAGCGTATTGCTGGGCTACTGTGTTGTGTATTGTTTTTAGCCACCTTCGACAGTTTTTATCCGGTTGGTGAGCTAGCGGCTGAAATACTTAAAACCATAGGCCAAGCCTTATTAATTATTTACACTGGCTTTATTATCAGCAGCATTGTTAGTATCGCTGCTGCTATTTATAACCAATTAGACTTTGCCCGAGAAGTCCCCATTCAAGGCCTTGTTCAAGTTGTAAAACTAATTACCTTTATTGTGTGTGGTATTTTAATTGTTAGTATTGTGCTTGAAAAATCACCGACATATATTCTTTCGGGTTTTGGTGCTATTGCCGCCGTCACTTTATTAGTATTTAAAGATACAATTTTAGGGTTTGTTGCCAGTATACAAATTGCGGCTAACCGATTAGTGACTTATGGCGATTGGATCCAAGTTGATAATTATGGCGCCGATGGTGAGGTAATAGACTTAGGCTTGAACACGGTAAAAGTACGTAACTGGGATAACACCATTACGACGATTCCTACTTACATGCTGGTGGCCGGGTCGTTCAAAAACTGGCGAGGTATGCAAGAGTCGGGTGGAAGGCGGATTAAGCGCTCACTCAATATTGATATGAACAGTATTTGCCTAGTAAACGACGAGTTTAGAGCGCAAATTGATGCGGCTATTCCGCTACATGAGTATATTCGAGTGTCGGCATTACCAGAGCCTGTGTCTAATTTAGGGCTGTTTCGTCGTTATGCTGAAGGGTATTTAAAGCAGCATAGTAAAATAAACTCTTCGCTTACTTTAATGGTGAGAGAGCTTCAACCGTTAAACCACGGTTTACCTATTGAGTTTTACTGTTTTAGTGAAGATAAGCGCTGGATCTCTTACGAACATTTGCAAGCTGAAATAATGGATCACTTACTTGCCGTGCTGCCTATTTTTGGATTACGTGCTTATCAAAGTGTGAGTGGGCAGTTAAGCCCACCAACCAATGCGGGGCAAACTGAAAAGCCCAGTATTAAAGTGCCCAATAATGCTGTGCAAGACCCACGCTAATAAAGAATATTAATAGCCACCAAATAGGTGGCTTTTTAAATCGTAGCCATGCAAAAGCCACAACAACTAACCCAACATGTAACCAGCTGTGCACTGCCGATGTCCAAATAGGTGAGTATAAAGCTGCGGCCAAAAAGCCCACAACGGCGGCATTAAGTGCGGCAATTGAACTAGCAAAACGCGGTTTATTAGCCAAGTTAAGCCAGCTTTTTTGAAATGCTAACATCAATAAAAAGCCGGGTGCAAAAATTAATAACGTAGCAACCAGTGCGCCAAATAAAGGCTGCGCAGTATTAAGTTGTGCACCTAAATAAGTAGCAATAGTAAACATAGGGCCAGGGATTGCTTGAGCGCTGGCATAAGCGCTTAAAAATTGGTCATCGCTCAGCGCAGGTACACCAGCTTGCAATACGGGTAATACAACGTGCCCACCACCAAACACCATAGCGCCTGCTTGGTAAAAAGGAGCAAATAAAGCAAATTCTTTTCCAAGGGGGGCAAAGCTAATAGCCAGTAACAATGCAAATAAGCTCAGAGCAACCCAGTTAATATTACTTTTTGTGTTGGTATTCGTATTTTGATTTGCCTCGCCTAATTTTAATAAAGGCCATATAGCACCAATAGATGCAGCAATAACTAAAACTGCAATTTGCGTGCTTAACACCGGAAGTAGTACAAGCGCTAAGGTGCTTAATACGGCAAGTAACTTTAGCACCGCACTTGTGCAAAAGCTTTTAGCCATAGACAGTGTGGCATCAGCTACGATGACCACGGCAAATAGTTTTAAACCCGCAATAATCGCATAATAAACGGCATCAAATTGGTGTGCACTAATGGCCAGTATCACCATAATTAAAAAAGATGGCAGCGTAAAACCAACAAACGCGGTAATACCACCTAATATCCCTGCGCGTTCAACGCCAATAGCAAAGCTTACTTGGCTCGAACCAGGCCCCGGCAACGCTTGGCTTAAACTAATTAATTGCGCGTAGCGTGTGTTGGTGATCCAATTTAATGTATCTACAAAGTGGCGCTTAAAATAGCCTAAGTGTGCCGCTGGGCCACCAAAGCTCATGCAGCCAAGTAAAAAAAACTGTCTAAAAATAGCAACTAGCATTGCGCTTGTATCCTTTTTTGAATTCATTAAATTGTCACAAAGGAATATGACATGTTTATTAAAACTCAATTTTGTAGGGTTAATAACAAAATTATAAGGTGATTGTTACGCACTTCATAGTTTGTTCATACAGGTAATTACATACTGTTGCTAATTTCTAAATGAATAGGACATCATCATGACATTAACAAAATCACTTTTAAGCGTTACAGTAGTAGCCGTATTACTTTCAGGTTGTGAAATGAATAATACCGGCAAAGGCGCGGCAATTGGCGCAGCTGCTGGTGGCGTGCTAGGTAAAGCAACGGGTAACCACAAAGACAAGCGCATATTTATTGGTGCTGCTATTGGTGCATTAGCAGGCGCTGCTGTGGGTGATTACATGGATAAGCAAGAAGAAGCGTTTCGTGATGAACTAGCAGGTTCTGGTGTTGAAGTAGTTCGCGAAGGCGATAACTTACGCTTGGTTATGCCCTCTAATATTACGTTTGCAACCGATCAATCATACATTTCAACAGGGTTTAACGATACGCTAAACGCCATTGCTAAAGTTATGAACAAGTATGAGAAAACCTACCTAAGCGTAGAAGGGCATACAGATAGCACAGGGCAAGATAGCTACAACATGAACTTATCGCGCGAACGCGCTCAAAGTGTAAAAGCTTACTTAGCCAACCAGGACATTATGGCAGCGCGCATTAGCACTAGCGGCTTTGGTGAAACACGCCCAATTGCCACTAACGACACTGCAAACGGGCGAGCTCAAAACCGCCGTGTAGAAATTCAAATAGTGCCAAACACAGAGGGTTAATCCTTATTAAACTGTAATTCACACAGCTTTTGATACAACGGGTTGCTTGACACTAACTCTTGGTGAGTACCCGTTGCAATAATTTCTCCATTTTCCATGACTACAATCATATCTGCGTGGATAACTGTTGCTAGCCTATGTGCAATAATAAGCGTGGTTCTATTTTGCATTAAGTGCTCAAGTGCGGCTTGAACATGGTGCTCGCTTTGCGCATCGAGTGCGCTGGTTGCTTCATCAAGAAGGAGTATTTCAGGGTCTTTTAAAATAGCCCTAGCAAGTACAATACGCTGCTTTTGACCACCGGATAACCTAACGCCTTGCTCGCCTAAAAAGCTGTTGTAACCTTGTGGTAATTGTTTAATAAATTCATCGGCATGAGCATGTTTTGCAGCAGCGTATACTTGTTCATCAGTGGCGTTTGGGTTGCCGTAACGAATGTTATGCACTACATCTGAGCTAAATAAAATAGGGTTTTGTGCCACCATGCCCATTTTATCGCGCAGAGTGTTTAAAGAGAGCGACTTAATATCAATATCGTGAAATTTTATTGCGCCACTAGCTGGGTCGTAAAAACGTTGTAGTAGCTCAAATAAGGTTGTTTTACCTGCGCCAGATGGGCCAACAATAGCCACTGTTTGACCTTGCGAAATGCTTAAGCTTATTTTGTTAAGTGCGCTGACATCCGGGCGAGACGGATAATTAAAGCTGATATTTTCAAGCGAGATTGCAGGTAAACTTGTGTTATTTTGTAGCTGAGCGTCTTGCGGGTTTTCAGGATTTTCAATTTCACTTTTAACCGCAAGTAATTCAAGTAAGCGGGCGGCTGCGCCTGCCGCTCTTTGCAATTCGCCGTATACTTCTGCAACCGTTGCTACCGACATTGCCACCATAATAGCGTAAAACACGAATGCACCCAGTTCACCCCCGGTCATAGTGCCTGCCAGTACATCACTGCCGCCAACCCACAGCATTGCGCTGATGGCACTGAAGGTTAAAAATATTACAGCAGCAATTAAAAACGAGCGCTGTTTAATGCGGCTTTTGGCAACGTTAAAGGCTTTTTCGGTTTCAAGTGCAAAAGCATGTTGCTCTTGCGTTTCGTGGCTGTAACTTTGTACCACTTTAATATTTTGAATGATCTCGCCGGCATAGGTGCTTATATCGGCAATGGCGTCTTGGCTAGAGCTTGCAAGCTTGCGCACCTTTTTGCCAAATACCATCATCGGCACTAATACTAGTGGCACACACGCAACCACTACAAGCGTAAGCTTTAAGTTGGTAATTAATAACATGACCAAACCGCCAACCAGCATTAATGTACTGCGCAGCGCCATTGAAAACGAGGAGCCAATAATAGATTGCAGTAAAGTGGTGTCGGTTGTTAAACGCGACATTAGCTCGCCACTGCGGTTTTCTTCAAAGTAGCTTGGATGCAATGTCACAATACGGTTAAACACGGCCTTACGAATATCGTTACTGACTCGCTCGCCAATCCACGACATTAGATAAAATCGGCTAAACGTGCCTACAGCCAATAAGCTAATTAAACCAATAAGTACCAATACAGCTTGTTGAAGTTGCGCTTGAGATCCCGCAATAAAGCCATGATCTATGACAAATTTAACCCCTTGGCCTAACGATAAATTAACACCAGCCGTTACTAATAAAGCGCCAAGGGCTGCTACGACCATCCATTTATAGGGTTTAATAAATGCAAAAATAGGCAATAAACTGCTAAATGCAGCTTTTTCGGTTGCGTGGGTACTGTTTGGCATAGTGGATTCTTTTTATAAGTTGAGGTATAGATATGGCATCATTGAATTAAAAATCAATAGCTTTAAAAATCATCAATAAGGAATCGTTATGACAAGCAACATAATAACAGGCCAATTTACGGTGGCGTTAGCCCCAATAGATGGCTATGCCAAAGGTCAAAACGGCATTAATTTAGGACGTATGTCTATTGATAAAACATTTAAAGGTGCACTTAATGCTTCCAGCCAAGGCGAAATGTTAAGCGCGATGACGCCAGTGCAAGGCAGTGCCGGTTATGTAGCAATTGAGCAAGTAATAGGCGAGCTTGAAGGCAAAAAAGGCAGCTTTGTATTACAGCATTTTGGTACTATGGATAAAGGCCAAGACAGCCTAATTTTAAATGTAATTCCCGACTCAGGCACTGATGAGCTAGAAGGATTAGCTGGTAGTATGAAAATACACATTGAAAACGGTGTACATCACTACGATTTTCAATACACGTTATAAAATACACAGGGATTTAAATGCAAAAAGTAATCGAATTTAGAAAGACCCGCTTTATGGGTGGGGTAAATATAGCGGCGCTGAATGATCGTATACAGGAATTAAATCAAGATGGCTGGAAAGTAATTAGCGCAGTGCCAATAACCGGTTTTTATGGGCAAGTGCATGGTTATACATTATTTATTGAAATTGACGAGCTGTAAATGACTCTTTCTATGTGGTTAGGCCTAGTGGCTATTTGTATGATGGGCGCAATGTCGCCGGGTCCAAGCCTTGCGGTTGTATTAAAGCATTCGCTTAACGGCAGTATGAAAAACGGCATGCTAGCGGCGCTAAGTCATGGTATTGGAGTGGGATTATATGCGGGAGCCTCATTACTTGGCTTGGGTGCGTTAATGCTGCAGTTTCCTACTGTGTATCAGGTGTTAGTGTATTTAGGCGCTGCCTATTTAGCTTACTTAGGAATTAAAATTTTATTGTCTAAACCCAATAATGATGAACTTAAAATACAAAATAGCGAAGTGAGTAGCATTAAAGCGTTGCAAGATGGGTTTGCCATTGCCTTTTTAAATCCCAAACTTGCTATTTTCTTTTTAGCCTTGTTTTCACAGTTTATTGATCCAGAAAATCTTACCCTAAGCATTGCAATGGTGATGTGTTTAACTGTATTTGTGATTGATACCGGTTGGTACTTACTTGTTGCCGCCCTAACAGAGTTTTCTAAAAACCGTTTTGGGTTTACTAAACACAATCCATGGTTAGACAAAGTACTGGGTTTTGTATTTGTTGCCTTAGCCATTAGGGTGGTAGTGAGTATTTAAGCTATTGCTAGCTAAATTGCTCAAAATAGCTACAGCCTAAGCAGGCTATACTGCATACGTATTCATCACAAAACATTCACCTTTTGGTTACAATTTGTTGGTTGTGTTTTTACTGCACTGACACACCACACAAAACAATAACCAAAAGGCACACACATGCAAAAGTTTAAATTAAATGCGCTCATGCTGGCATTATTTGCCGCCAATAGTGCTATTGCAGCTACTGAAGAACCACCTGAAGACACGAGCAAACCCGCTCAAGTTCAAACCGATGTAGAAGTGATTGAAGTGCGCGGCTTTAGTCGCAGCTTAATTCAATCGCTTAACCAAAAGCGATTTAGCGATACCGTTTCTGAGCAAATTTCTGCTGATGACTTAGGCGCCTTGCCTGATATTTCAATGGCCGATGCACTGACTCGTTTACCGGGTATTTCAGCTGTGCGTACTGGTGGGCAGGCTGCACAAATTAATATACGCGGGCTTTCGGGTGGGTTTGTATTTTCAACACTTAACGGTCGTGAGCAGGTATCTACAAGTGGTAGCCGCAGCATTGAGTTTGACCAATACCCATCAGAATTAATTAGTTCTGCGGCGGTATATAAATCGCCTAAGGCATCGCTTATAGAAGGCGGTGTGGCCGGTACGGTAGAGCTTGAAACTGCCAGCCCACTTAATAATGATCAAAAACATAAATTTGTAGCTAATGTGCGCGGTATGTATAACGACCGTGCATCTGAGGTATCGGATGCCACTGAGTTTGGTGACCGAATTAGCTTTTCGTATCAAGGTAAATATCTAGACGATACATTAGGTGTAGCACTGGGGTTTGCGCGTTTATTTCAGCCAAGTGTAGCAACACAGTTTATTGGCCTTGCATACAACGATAGAAAAGATGTTGATGGCGTACCAAACGACACAAATGGCCCCATAGATAGCCCAGAAAGTGAATACATTAGCGAGGGCTTTGAGCTACAGCATTTAGGCGGTGAAGAAACCCGTAATGGCTATTTGGCTGCCATAGAGTGGGCACCGGTAGATAATTTTAAATTAAAAGGTGATGCGTTTTTATCGCGCTTTGATAAAGAGTCATTTGCCCGCGGTTTTAGGGTTAAATTAGGCGGCCCATCTGCAGCATACGCAAATGCGCAACTTGATGGTAATGCTGTAATTGGTGCTGCGGTTAATCGTACTTCGAAAAGTTATACCCGTGTTGAAATAGTGAATGACGACAACCAAGATTTTGACGAAGTAGACAGCTTTGGCGTTAATGCCGATTGGCAAGTAACCGATAGACTAAATGTTAATGCTGATGTAGCGCTTTCTCGCGCAAAAAGTAATTTTAGAAACGGTTTGTTGTGGAGCTTAGTGGCTGAAGATGCCAATGCAGAAACGCCGGTATTTGATAACAACGTTGCAATTAACTATCAGTTAAATGGGTTAAATTTACCTGACGTTGGGTTTAATCAGGCGGCCGCCTTTAGTGATATAGACCGAGTAATGGTCAGTAAATATGGTATTTACCCTGATCAAACCGAAGATGAAGTAACGGCATTTAGACTCGATTTTAAATACGAGCTAGAAAGCGATATTTTTAGCTCAGTAGAATTTGGTGCACGCTATTCAGATAGAGAATACAGCCGAAAGCGCTCGGTGTTTGAGTACGGTAACGACGGGGCATTTTCAACAACGCAGCCCCCTTTGCGTTTAACCGACGATATGGCATCAGTGGTTGATTGGCAGGGCGACTTTAGTTATTTCCCATCTTATTTAGCCATTGATTTAGATAAAGCACTTAATGCGTGGTTTCCAGATGGCACGCCACAGCCAGTGCAAACATGGGGCAACGCCGATGGCGTAGACGACGCGCAAGGTTACACAACTAACTATTCGTGGTCAGTGTTACAAAGCGGCTCGGTGTTTGAAGATGTGCTAGCCGCGTACGTGATGGTAAACATTAACACGCAAATTGCCGGCCTTGACCTATCAGGTAATGTGGGTGTGCGCCGTATCGAAACCGACCAATCAGCAACCGTACTTGAAAACGTAGCAGGCGATGCGCGCTTAGGTGCGCAAAATATTGTTGATGAGAACGGCATTGTAAATGACTTATACGCGCCAAATATATTAGGCACTAAATATACAGATTACCTGCCTTCGCTAAATTTAAACCTGCAACTTAACGACAATTCACTTGTACGTTTTGCTGCGGCTAAAGTTATGTCGCGTGCGCCAATTAACCGCTTAGCGGGCGATGCCAGCGCAAACGTAAGTGACGATGGTGTTATTAACGGTTCAAGTAACAACAACCCATTTTTAAAACCCTTTTATGCTGACCAGTACGACTTATCTTACGAATATTATTTTGAAGAAGGTAACGGTACTGTCGCTGCGGCGTTATTTTATAAAAATATAGACTCGTTTGTTGAAACGCTATCGATTGAGAACTTCGACTTTAAAGGTAATGGCTTTAATGTCCCTGATTCTATAGAAGATCCGGTCAGTGGTGAGCAAGTTGCTACAACAAACGGTATTTACACCACGGCAGTTAATAATGGCGAAGGTGGCTACATTAGAGGGCTAGAGCTTGCCTATACGCAAGTGTTTACCTTTTTACCAGAGCCATTTAATGGCTTAGGCGCTAATGCAAGTTACTCATACACCGAAAGTGAAATTGAATCGATCACCAGTTTAGGGGGCGATACTCTCGTTCAATCTTTACCTGGATTATCTAATAATGTGCTTAATGCTACGTTATTTTATGCTTTAGACGATTTTGAAACGCGCCTTAATGTACGCTACCGCGATGAGTTTGTATCAGAGCAGGTTGCCATTAACGAACAAGTGGTCAATTTTGATGCTGAAACCGTCATTGATTTTCAAACGTCTTATCGCTTTAGCGATTCACTCACCATGCTTTTGCAAGTTAATAACTTAACCGATGAACCAACCCAAAGTTACTTTGGCTCAGAGCAGCGAACAGGGACTACTCAGTACTTTGGTCGTCAGTTTTATCTTGGTTTTACATACAGTCATTAATTAGCAAACGGAGCGTTTAAAAATGAAAATTATAACAATGTCTAAATATTTGCTAATAGCCTTAGGGTTAATGATATTAGCAGGATGTGGTGGGACAGATGAAGTTGAGTCGGGGCAGCAGCTTTTAACCTGTAATGTGCCACAAGTACCAAACGAAGCAGGCTCGCAATGTGTGGACCCTGAGCCTATAACGTGTGCAGCGCCTACTGTACCGGATGAAAAAAACGAAAGCTGTGTAGTGGGCGCCGACCCAACATTGCCTGATCCTATTGTATTTGCTGGTGAAGGTGAGGCGGTTTTATTTTATAACCGTTTAGCCGACGATAACTACGAAGGTTACCGATTACATTCGTGGAATAATGATGTGTGTGATGCTTATGCACCTCCATTTGACACGAGCGATTGGGCTAACGGCCATGAATACGATGGCATTGACCCAAACTACGGTGCCTACTGGATAATTAACCTCAAAGAAGGTTATAGCGAGTGTGCTAATTTTATTGTGCACATTGGTACCGAAGGATCGGGTAAAGCGTTTGGTGATATTGATTTAACCATGCCGCTTATGCAAGACGATGAAAAATTTCAGCGTATGAACTTCACCATTCATGGTGAGCCTTCGGTGTTTGAATACCCTATTTTAAGCTTGGGCGAACGTCCGGTAGCGATAGATGGTGCATCAGCACATTGGATTGATTTAAATACAGTCTTGTACAAGCCAAGTAATGAGCTTACACAAATCATTAAGTTGCATTCTTCAGCAGCCGCTGACTTAGTTGTTGATTTAGACACTGGGCTAAATGGTGAAACCGTTGAGCTGACTGCAACTGAGTTAAGTGATGAGCAAGCTGTAAAAGTACCGCATTTAACGGATTGGACTGCTTATCAGGGGAATTGGGATGCAGATGCTGCAAAGCAGCTTATAAAGCAACAGCTTGTTGTTGCAGGCTACGACGCCGATGGTAAGCTACTAGAAGCAACTTTTGTACAATCAGCAAAAGCATTAGACGCACTTTACACTCAAGGTGAAGACGATGCTAACGAGGCATCGCTTGGCGTAAATTATGGCAATAACGCGATTGATGTCACAGTGTGGGCACCCACAGCTAATAACATGACGCTAAACGTGTTTGATGGCGCAAAAACACAAGTGCACTCTACGCCAATGACATTAAATACGCAGACAGGTATTTGGCAAGCAAGTTTAGATATGCAATATGACCGCCATTATTTCCGTTTTGCATTTGATGTTTATCACCCAACCACTAAAGCAATTGAAAGCTTATGGAGTACCGACCCATACTCACTCAATGTATCGAGTAATGGGCTTTATTCGCAACTAATCAACTTAAGCGACGACGACACTAAACCAGAAGGCTGGGATGAGCGCATCGTGCCTACTGTTACTAACCCAGAAGATGCGGTTATTTATGAAGGCCATGTACGTGATTTTAGTGTTCGCGACCAGTCAGTAAGCGAAGCAAACCGCGGTAAATACCTTGCATTCACTGAACTTGAAAGCGTGCCAATGCAGCATCTTAAGCAATTAGCTGATAAAGGCTTAACACACTTTCATTTACTGCCAGTGACTGATATTGGCACCATTGAAGAAGATGCCTCAGAGCGTGTGGAAATTACAGACACCTTAGGTAAATTATGTGAGCGTATTAACGATGAAGCGGATGCGTGTAAAATCGAGGATAAAAACAGCACCATTGTCGATATTATGCAAAGTTACTTGCCTGGCTCAGATGATGCACAAGCATTAGCCAGTGCGATGCGTGATTTAGACGGCTTTAACTGGGGTTACGATCCTCATCATTTTATTGCGCCTGAGGGGTCATATGCATCAAACAGCGATGGCATTGCTCGTGTAGTTGAGACACGCGCTATGGTGCAATCACTGCAAGAAGTAGGACTTCGTGTGGTGCTTGATGTGGTTTATAACCATACAACGTCGTCGGGTATCTGGGAAAAATCAGTGTTTGATAAGTTGGTACCGGGTTATTACCACCGTTATAACGAAGTAAGTGGTGAAATAGAGCGCTCAACCTGTTGTGAAAACACAGCAACTGAACATGTGATGATGGATAAGTTTGTTGCAGATTCAATGGTTATTCTTGCTCGTGACTTTGGTTATGACAGCTTTCGTTTTGATGTAATGGGGCATATGCCTAAATCATCAATATTAGCTGCGCGTGAAGCAGTGCAAGCAGTCGACCCTGATAACTATTTTTACGGTGAAGGCTGGGACTTTGGTGAAGTAGCTAACAATCGTTTATTCACACAAGCTAAACAGGCTGATATGGCCGGCTCAGAAGTTGGTACATTTAACGACCGTATTCGTGAAGCTGTGCGTGGTGGTGCAATGTTTAGTAATAACCCGACAGATGGCAACCTAGCCGAACAAGATACGTTACGGTTATCGCTGGCGGGCAACTTACAAAATTACATTCTTAAAGACTTTAAAGGTAATTCATCTAAAGGAAATAGCTTTACTTGGAATACTCAACCAACAGCGTATGCATTAGACCCAGCAGATAGCATTAACTACGTGTCTAAGCATGATAACGAAACACTGTGGGATCAGTTGCAATACAAACATGCATCAAGCATGAGTATTGAGCAACGTGTGCGCGCGCACAACATGGCATTGTCTATTCCACTTATTAGCCAAGGCATTCCATTTATGCAATTGGGCGCTGATTTACTGCGTTCTAAGTCAATGGATCGTGATAGCTATAATGCCGGTGATTGGTTTAATGCTGTTGATTTAACCAAGGAAAATAATAATTGGAACATTGGTTTACCAAACGCAGAGAAGAACCAAGAAAAATGGTCTGAAATTATGCCTATCTCTGCTAATCCAGATGCACAGGCAATGCCGCAAGACATAGCCTATGCAGGTGATGTATTTAACGAGTTTTTACAAATACGTAGCAGCAGCCCACTATTTAGATTAACCACGGAGCAAGATGTTATTGACCGTGTCGGATTTCATAATGTGGGTAAAAACCAGCAACATGGCTTAATTGTAATGAGCATTGATGATGGCGAAGGGCTAACAGACTTAGACCCAGCACTTGATGCGCTTGTTGTCGTGATTAACGCAACCGAGCAAACTCTTAGCCATACTATTGCTACCGCAGCGGGCTTTGAATTACACGATGTATTAAAAAACAGTGTTGATACAAGCATGACCAGTGCTAATTTTGCTGCTGGCGAAAACGAAGGCACATTTACTGTACCGCCTTACACGTTAGCTGTTTTTACTAAAAACCAAGGTGAGAGCCAAGGTACTGGTTTAAGTGCAAATGCAACCGTAGGCGCACCTGATGTTGTACCTTATGGCAGCACAGCCGTATTTGTTCGTGGTACGTTAAACGACTGGGGCACTCGTGATGCATTTGAATATATTGGCGAAGGTGAATACCGTATAGCAATTGCGCTAAGCGCTGGCGACTACGAATTTAAAATTGCCTCTGAAGATTGGTCTACGGTTGATTTTGGCGCGCTTTCTGATGCCGATAAAGACGTTGTTGAAAATCAAAGCGAGCCATTAACGCGCTCAGGTGCAAACATGACCTTTAGTGCAGCCATCGATGCAACTTATGTATTTTCGCTTGATGCTTCAAACCCAGAAAACCCAACGCTTACTTTATACAACGAAGAGCCATTTGTGGGCACTGCCATCTATGTGCGCGGTACGCTTAATGGGTGGGGAATAACCGATGAGCTGAGCTATCAAGGTAAAGGTATTTATACCTTTACTAAAACACTGAGCGCTGCAAGCTATGAATTTAAAATAGCGTCTGAAGATTGGAGCACGGTTGATTATGGCTCTGGCGAGGGGGATGCAAGTGTAATGATAGGCACTGCAGAGCAGTTATCGGTTGCAGGCGCAAATATGACCATGGATATTGCAGAAGAAGGTGAATACCAGTTTATATTTGACGCCAGTGATTTAAATAACGTATCACTGAAAGTACTTAACGCTGAAATGTTTGCACAAACACCGGTGTTTATTCGCGGCAGTTTAAATGGATGGGGTACAGACAACCCACTGATGTACGAAGGTAATGCGGTTTACTCTACATCCATAGAGTTAGAAGCGGGCGACTATGAGTTTAAAGTAGCGTCTGAAGATTGGAGTACCGTTGATTATGGCGGTACAGGTGATGCACCTGTAGCCACCATTGGTGAGCTTACTTCACTCGAAGCCATAGGTGCCAATATAGCACTGAATATTACCGAACAAGGTACTTACACCTTTAAGGTAATAGGTCCAGATAGAGAAAATGTGAGCATACTTATAGATAAACAGTAGCAGTTATATTTTCCCAGACCTAAGCCGAGCATAATCCTGCTCGGCTTTTTTAATGCCTAATTAATGCCCAACTAAAGTCATATTAAAAACGATAGTTAACCGACATCATAAAGGTTGTAGAGTAGTCGGTATCAATAATCGGAGAGTCTTCAATGTCTGAGTCGAGTTGCTTGTAATTAAACATCGCATTCGCGTTCCAATTTTTATTAATGTAATACATTAAAAATAACCCCGCATTGTAGTTTACTGTAGAGCTTAGTTTGTAAGGCGCATACGTGCTTGATTCGCCTTGGGCTACACCATAATAATAGTTAGATATATCACTGCTGTTTAACTCAACACCCACAGAAGGAACAAGCATTAATTGCTTAGATAACTTAATAGGGTAGCTGTAATTGGTTTTAAATTTAGCACCATCACCGTGGCCTATTACATCATGAGTGGCACTGGCCGTAATTTTGCCAAAGCCTGCGCTGTAGCTCACTTGTGTACCAGCATAAAGTGACAGCTTTCGATCGTTCAAAGCCTTTATTGCTGCAAGGTCTGAATCGGAGGTGTCAAAGTTATCACCTGGTTCTAGCACGAGTGACCAATTAACCCCGTCATCTTCTAGTAATTTGTAGTCAAGAGACAGCCCCCTCAAGCTGAGCCGTTCGCCTTCGTAAGTGATCATAGGTAACACTAAGGTTTTATTATCGGTTCCCGCATAAGGGGAACTGGTAGAAATAACACCGCCCCCTAACGAAAATTGTGATTCAGCCTGAGCAGTGATACTACAAAACGCCAAGGTGCTTACTATTATCTGTATTGAGTTTTTAATATAAGGATTCATAACATACCTTGAATTTAAGATAAGAAAAAAATAGGTCTATATTCAGACGGATAACACTCTATCCTTAACCGGTGATTAGCTATAACTGGGTTTAGTGTAGCTTTATATGCTGCAGTTGTTTGTAAAAGAGTGTGTGAAAGTTTATTTGAATGTAAGTAGCTCAATTGCAATAACGTCATTGTTAACGTAATTTAGGTGTTTAAGGTGAAAAAACGATTTAGTACAGGATACACACCCAAATTAAATTAAGGATAAACACATGAATAATCTCGTTTTAAAAAGTGCATCTTTCGACCCCAAAGTGCAGCAATACTGGATGTTAATGGCCACTTTTTTTAGTGTGTTAGCACTGGTGACCATTCCGTTATTACCTATTGTTTTGGCGATTGTGTGGCTGGTGGGAGGGCGAATATTGGCTGCTATGTCGGCACAATTACTCACGCAAAAACTCGTTGTAAAACGCGGCGTGTTTTTTAAAGAAGAAAAATCGATACCGCTTGAAAAAATAACCGATGTAGGCCTAAGTCAAGGCCCAATAATGCGCATGTTTGGGCTGTATCGGTTAAGTTTTGAAACAGCAGGGCAGTCTGGCCACGGTGCATTGGTGTCATTACTTGGTGTTGAAAATGCCAGTGAATTCAGAGAAGCCATACTTGAGCAAAAAGATAACTTAACAGCAAACACACCAGCAAAATCAACAAATGAAGAAACCCCGCAAAGCCAACTAGAGCTAATACGTGCACTTACCTATAGCGTAAAAAACATAGAGAATATGCTTGTTACGCTACTTGATGAAAAAAAATAGCTTTTGCTACACAAAAAATCACTTACTAAGGAACTTAAAAAAGTATGCTGAGATATGGACTGTTTTTATTTTTATTGATTAATTCGGCTACGATTAAGGCCAGTGGCATGCCACCTTATTTTAATGAGGATATAGACGCAGAATATAGAGCATTGCTAAAGCATGCTGGAGATATATTACCTAAAAGTGATTTACCTCTCGCGTATCTGCCGTTATTTTATCCTTTTAGTTTTCTTGATATTCATCCGACTAGGTTTAAAAGTGATAAAGATAAACAAGCGTTTGCAAACTTTAATTTAGGTGTTTTGGGTCGTAATTTTTTAAATATAAATAAGGCACAACTCTCCAAATTACCTACTGTTACGATATGTAAAAAACAAGCCTGCAAAGAAGAACGGTTAGGCTTAATTGACGACTTTTTAAAAGTAACGATGAATGAGCTACTTAAATTCAATCAGTCAAAAGATCTAAATCTTATTCAGCAAACAGACATGTTTGTTTATCGAATAAATAATACATTTTTCACGCCAGCTCAACTTGTTACTTATTATCCATCTAAGTATGCGGGATTTGTTCCCTCAGCTAATTATAAAGTTTTTGAGTTAGGTGAAAATGAAGAGTTAATGACGTTATCAGCAGAAACTAAGCAAGTTAGGGAGTTAATGAATGCTTATAATGTTGCTGCTATCACTAAAAATGATGACAAAAGCATGAGCATAATTTTTGGAGGAGTGAGTGATAACCATTGGGGTGTCGTTGTTAATTACAGTTCAAGAATGCCAACTCAAGGTGAGTATAACCACATGGGCTTGGAATATGACATTATTGAAAAAATATCAGAAACGCGCTTTTATTTTCAAACAAATTAAGTCCAATCTGAATAAGTCAGCTCGACGATTTTTTATCGTCGAGTCTACTAACTAAGGCCCTAATTATTTGGGTTTATAATAATTAAAAAGCGTCACACACTTGCGTTGCGTTACAAGTAATAACGGTGACGTTTTCGTATCCTACACGTGTGATTGCTTCAGCACTTAATGTGGCGCGTGCGCCACTAGCGCAGTGCAGATAAATAGGGCGGGCCGCGTCTTTTTCTATTTCCATCAGTTTCATCTCGAGTAAGCCGCGCGGAATATTAATTGCGCCTACAGCAGGATTAGTGGCATGTTCTGCGGGTTCGCGCACATCAATAAGTAAGCCCTTGTTTTCGCTAATCTCTTGTTTTGCTTGCTCAGCGTCGATACGTCGTTGGTTAGGTGTAATAACTTTTAGTAAATCGGGGATAGAAGTAAGCATTATATTTATTCCTTAACGCCAAATTTGCGTAGTAGTGTAATCATAGGGCACCAGCTAGTGAAAGCCGATTGCATTAAGTTTAGGGCAATAAACACAGTAAAATATACCCACCTAGGATCGTGATAGGTTTGTAATAAAATTGAGATCACAATCATTATGCCTGCGATCAGACGAAGCGCATTATTGAGTTTCATTATAGTCGGTCACTTATCCAGTTAAATACCTAATTACTATAATCGTATTTTATATATTAGTAAATCCTAATATTAGACTTTTCTAATGTAACAATTTATACTGCCATCACATTAGATTATTAGAGCTTTATATGAATATTGATTTTACTGCTATGGCGGGGAACGTTGAGCAAGCAGAGCAGCTATTAAAAATTTTAGCTAATAAAAATCGTTTAATGATTTTATGTTCGTTGCAAGATACCGAAATGAGTGTAACACAGCTTAATGAAGCGGTGCCGTTAGCGCAGTCGGCACTTTCTCAGCATTTGGCTGCCCTTAGAAAAACGAATATTGTTGCGACTCGCCGTGAGGGGCAAACTATTTATTACCGTGTGATTGATCAAAATGCAATTCATCTTTTAGGCACATTGTATGGTTTGTTTTGTAAGGGGTAGTGGTAATGAACATGATTGATAACGCAGTAAAAAGCAGTTTAACGGGTCGTATTCCGGTTATTATTTTTGTGTTATCAATTTTGTTTGGCCTGTTTGCTTTAAAACAAACGCCTCGCGAGGAAGAGCCGCAAATAGTGGTGCCTATGCTTGATATATATGTATCGGCTCCTAATGTAGAAGCGCCCGAGGTTACCCGGCTGGTGACTCAGCCTCTTGAAAAGTTACTTGCCCAGCTTGGCGGTGTTGAACATATTTACTCAACCACACAAACTGGCGCTAGCGTGGTGACACTTAGGTTTGAGGTGGGCCATGATCGCGAACAAGCTATTTTAGATACCTACGCCAAGCTTAATAGTTACCAGCATACAATGCCTTCTGTTATTGAACACTGGCAAATTCGTCCCGTTGAGGTCGATGATGTTCCCATTGTTATGCTTGGGCTGTACAGCAAAGATCCACAACTCTATAGCGATTACGAATTAACACGATTTGCAAACGAAATTGCGAGTGCTTTACAACGTATTGAAAACACCAGCGAGGTAAAAGTGATTGCTGGGCGTAAACGCACGCTCACTATTAATTTAAACGCCAGCGCGTTGGCTGCTCACCAAACGACAATAAGCGATGTACTTTATGCATTAAGTGTATCTAATCAACTTACGCAACTAGGCAGTGTTGTAAATGGTCAGCAAAAAATAGCTTTGCAAGCGGGTGACGTTTTACGTAATAAGTCTGCAGTAGAGCAGCTTGTAGTTAATGTAGTAAATGGTAAAAGTGTTTACTTACTTGATATTGCAAACGTGATTGACGGCCCTGGCGAGATTGAACATTACCAATGGCTTGCACAATCTTCTAATGAGCAACACTCACCTATGGTCACATTAAGTGTGGCTAAGCAAACAGGCACGAATGCTGTGGCGGTTGCAAACGATGTTCATCAAATGATGGCTGAGTTATCAGGCACGCTTTTACCGCCCGAAGTGAGTTATTCGGTATTAAGAGATTACGGGCAGACCGCCGATGAAAAAGTAAATAATTTAACATCAAGCTTGGTGTTTGCAGTATTTACGGTGGTGATATTTGTTGGGGTATTTTTGGGTTGGCGACCAGCCATTGTTGTTGGGTTAGCGGTCCCTATTTGCTATGGCATTACACTGTCACTGGATTTTGCGTTTGGTTATACCATTAACCGAGTAACGTTATTTGCACTTATTTTATCGTTAGGATTATTGGTCGATGACCCAATTACAGGGATTGATAATATAAGCCGTTTTTTAAATAAAAAAGGCAACAAAAAACAGCAAATAGTTGGCGCAATGAGCGAAATTCGCGGTGCGTTACTGATGTCTACCTTGACTATTATGGTGGCATTTATTCCGCTGGCATTTATTACCGGCATGATGGGGCCATACATGGCACCGATGGCATTTAACGTTCCAATCAGCGTGATGGTGTCTACCATTGTGGCGTTTTTTGTAACGCCTTGGCTTGCTATGAAGTTACTCAAGCCCAATACAGATACCCACACAGAAGTTGAGCCAAAAATAAGTATTTATCAAACGTTATTAAGCCCATTGCTTGTCTCAAAGCAGCGTGCAAAATGGGTATTATGGGGCACATTAATTTTGTTTATTATAAGCGCCATGCTACCGGTTATGCGTTTAGTGCCTTTAAAGCTATTACCGTTTGATAATAAAAACGAGCTACAAGTATTAATAGATATGCCAGAGGGAACACATTTAGAACGAACTGCTGCCTTTACTCAACAGGTGCAAACACTCACATGGCAATTAAACGAAGTAAGTGAAATAGCTGCGTACGTTGGTAAGCCTTCAAGTATGGATTTTAATGCGATGGTACGTGGGTATTATCGCCGTGAAGCTTCACATTTAGCAGAGCTAAGAGTGTTATTGATTGATAAGTCTGAGCGCGAGCAGCAATCACATGCTGTGGTTATGCGCTTACGTAAACAGCTCGCACCTTTAGCAAAACAAGGCATAGTAATAAAAGTTGTTGAGGTGCCTCCTGGGCCGCCGGTATTAAGTACTTTAGTTGCTGAGGTTTACCGAGATGATTTTGTTGATCAGCAAACTCATTACCAAGCAGCTAAACAATTAGCTGAACGTTTAAAGCAAGAGCAACACGTAGTTGAAGTGGATACCTCTTTGGTTGCACCTTCACTTTTGCAGCGTTTTGTAACCGATAAGAGCAAAGCAGCACTCAGTGCCATTTCCACTCAAAATATTGCTCAATCGTTAAGTGTTGCCACGCAAGGTGAAACCGTGGGTGTGCTTTACGTAAGTAACGAAACAGAGCCTGTTGATATTAAATTACAGTTACCATACAGCGAGCGTAATCAAATTTCGCAATTGCTTGCACTGCAAGTCAGGGGTGATAGAGATTTAGCTAAAACCAGCAATGAATTTGGCTTACAAAGTGCACCAAGGCCATTAGTGTCGCTTTCAGAGTTAGGTAAATTTACGCAACATCAGGTTGCTGACATTCGGGTTCGTAAAGATCAACGCGATGTAATTTATGTTATGGCTGAGCTAAACGGGCGAACGCCAGCAGAAGTTATTGCAGACGTAAATGCTGATTTTAACGCCGAGGATAACTATTTTGAAAAAACACCGTGGATAAACCGCCACTTTTTTAATAATGGCGGTACTGTGCCATGGCAGTTACCTAAAGGCACTTATGCTAACTTTAGTGGCGAGGGAGAGTGGCGCATTACCATAGATGTGTTTAGGGATATGGGAATTGCATTTGCCTTTGCGCTTAGTGCCATATTTATTATTTTACGTGTACAAACACAATCTGCGAGCTTGTCGCTAATTATTATGTCGGCTATTCCGCTCACTGTTATAGGTATTATGCCAGGCTTTTGGTTTTTAAATCAGTTTGGAGAGCGTGTTATAGCCGGCGCTCCTGAGCCGGTACTATTTACCGCCACAGCGATGATTGGGATGATTGCCCTTGCTGGTATTGTGGTTCGTAATTCGCTTATTTTAGTTGAATTTATTAATCAAGCACGAGGCCAAGGCATGGCTATAAAAGATGCGCTGGTTGCTGCAGGAACAGTGCGTATGCGTCCTGTATTATTAACCGCAGGAACGACCTTATTGGGTAACTTAGTCATCACACTAGACCCTGTATTTAGCGGGCTCGCGATTGCGATAATTTTTGGTATTGTGGCGTCTACTGTATTTTCGTTATTTGTAGTACCGCTTGTTTATTATTTAGTGTTTGCAAGTTCAGAGGGTGAAGCGCATGCAGGGTAAATCAAAACTATTAGGCGCTTTAATCGCTTTATTGGTAATTATTATGGCTGTGTTTTATATGGCTGGCATTTTTTCTGACCAGAAAAGCGCAGGGTTAAAAGAATCACAACACAGTAATTATCAGGGCGAGCGCGTCACCATTGCGCTGCAAAGCATTACCGGTAGTGAGCAGGTGCCGGGTAGTGTAATAGCAAAACAAAATACGCAAATTTCATCAAATGTGATGGCGCAGGTTGAGCAGTTAAAGGTACGAGCGGGCGATAAAGTCACTAAGGGCGATTTACTTATTACCCTCAAGCAAGATGATTTTAAAGCGGCGTTGGCACAAAGCGACGCTAATATTAACGCCGTGCAAGCATCGTTGACACAAGCTCAAAAGCAATTAGCCAGACTGACTAACTTAAATGCTAAAGGGTTAGTATCTGTTAGCGAAGTAGATGACGCTAAAGCTAAATTTGATAACCTCACGGCTAATTTAGCCGCCGCTAAGCAGCAACAAGCACAAGCCAAAGTGGCATTAAATTATACTCAAATAACGGCACCCATTTCGGGTGTGGTGGTTGAGCGCTTAACAGAGCCTGGCGATACCGCAACACCGGGTAAGCCACTCATTACTGTATATAACCCATTGCAATTACAGGTTGAATTTAATGTACGTGAACAACAAGCAGTAAAATTAAAACTAGGGGATAACTTAAACGTAGTACTGCCATCGCTCAATTTAACTATTTCGGCTACAGTGAGTGAAATAGTCCCTGTTGCGGACAATAGCGCGCGCAGCTTACTTATTCGTTTAGACACGAATACACAATTAGGCTTGATCCCTGGGCTTTACGCACAGCTACAATTGCCCACAAAAAACGCTCAAGGTATTTTAATTGAGGCAAGCTGGGTGCATGAGTTTGGTCAATTAAGCATGGTGTATGTGTTGGAAAACGAAACGCTAGTTAAACGTTTCGTCCGTTTAGGCGCCAGGGTAAATAATAAGCAGCATGTTGTTGCTGGCCTGAAAGAAGGGGATGTACTGGCTATTGATTATGCTCCCTTGCAAAGTATTAAATAAAACTGGCTATTTCATCAATCGTTTTTTTATCTAGGGCATGCATTGGTACTGTTGCATGCTCATCGGGGTAGCCTGTAATTAATAGCATGTAAGGGCGTTCGTTGTCTTTATCTCGGTCACAAATGTCCGTTAAAAAGCTCATCGGTTTTGGGGTGTGGGTCAGTGTTGCAAGGCCTGCACGGTGCAGAGCTTGTATTAAAAACCCCGTTGCTAGCCCAACAGACTCATGCACATAATAATTTGTATTTTTATCATCGGTACTCACACCGCCCTTTTTTTGACTAAATACAGCAATAAGCCAAGGTGCATGCTCTAAGTAGGGTTTGTTAGCATCGGTGCCTAAAGGCTTTAATGCATCTAACCATTCATCGCCTGCTCGCCCTTCGTAAAAAGATCGCTCTAGCTTTTCAGCCGCGTCGCGTATTTGTTTTTTTACATCGCTACTGTTAATAGCTACAAAATGCCAAGGTTGGTGGTTTGCACCACTGGGTGCTGTACCCGCTGCTTTTATACAGGTTTCGATAATCTCTTTTGGCACTGGGCGGTTACTAAAGCTACGAATACTATGGCGGCGCTGGCTTGTTTGTAAAAATTCATTTGCACGGGCTAACATTTCATCCTGTGGGTATTCTATGAAATCGGTCAATGGCTGGTTTTTATGTTCTTGCATGGCTTTTCGCTTCTTATCAAAAGTGTGTGGTTTTTATACCGAGAGGCTCACTTCTAAGCAAGTGTTATTAGAGTGTGTTGCTGTTTATTTATTGTTACAAAGTTGGCCACAGCGTAACTTATGTTCCCGTTTTTAATGTGGTATAAAACAGTATAAAAATAATACTTACAATTCAAGGAAGTAAAAAATGCTATCAATAACAGGGTTATCAAAAACCTACGACAACGGCGTGCACGCTCTGCAAGGTGTTGATTTATCAATAGGTAAAGGCATGTTTGGGCTACTTGGGCCAAATGGTGCCGGTAAGTCATCATTAATGCGTACTATTTCTACGTTGCAATCTGCCGATTCGGGGGCAATTACCTTTGATGGTATTGATGTTTTCAAAGACCCACAGGCTTTGCGCCAACGTTTAGGTTACCTACCGCAAGATTTTGGTGTATACCCACGTGTTAGTGCTTACGACTTGCTGGACCATATGGCTGTTCTAAAGGGCATTCATAACAAAGGCGAGCGTAAAGAGTCGGTGGAAGGCTTGCTTGCACATACTAATTTATATCAACATCGCTCAAAAGCGGTCAGTGGCTTTTCGGGCGGTATGCGCCAGCGTTTTGGTATTGCACAAGCCTTACTAGGTGACCCTGATTTACTAATTGTTGATGAACCAACTGCAGGGCTAGACCCTGAAGAGCGAAATCGCTTTCATAACTTGTTAGTAAGCTTAGGTGAGCAAAAAGTCGTTATATTATCAACCCACATAGTAGAAGACGTTGCTGAACTATGCCCAAACATGGCAGTACTGGCAGGCGGAAAAATATTATTAGAGGGTAACCCCATTGCCCTTACCGATAAACTCCAAGGCCAAATTTGGCGCAAAGCCATGAGCCAAGAAGAAGCGCTAGAGCTTGAGCCGCAACTGCCTGTTATTTCAAAACGCTTATTTGCTGGGCAAACCATATTACATGTATTAGCCAATGAAGCCCCTGAAGGTTTTGAGCTCAGCAGTGCAAACCTAGAAGATGTGTATTTTTCTACGTTGCTTAATCATCGTAACAGCCAAGTAGCATAAGGGGGCGCTATGTTTTTTAATATGCTCGCTTTTGAGCTGCGCTATTTTGTGCGCCAGCCTTCATTTTATGTAACCTCATTAATCTTCTTTTTTATGGCGTTTTTTTTAAGCTCCAGTAGTAAGTTTCCGTTAGGTGGGGCTAATGTTCATATGAACTCGCCTTATACCATTATGGTTTTAACGGTTACCTTTTGTACGCTTGCTATGTTTTTAGTGGTTAACTTTGTTGCAAGCTCAGCGATTCGCAATAGTGAGACCAAAATGGATGAGCTGGTGTTTAGCAAGCCCGTTAACCCGCTTGCTTATCAATCAGGACGTTTTTTTGGTGCTTACTTGGTTGTGCTCGTTGTTTTTTTAACTGTGCCACTAGGCGTGTTTTTAGGATCTCAATTTGGCTTGTTGGTTGGCTGGCTCGATAGTGAGCTAGTAGGCCCTAATAAGTTTATATATTACGCTGCGCCTTTTTTATATTTAGCGGTGCCAAGCTTATTGGTGCTCAGTGCTATTTTTAATAGTGTGGCGGTTTATTTTAAAACCATGATGGCGGTATATGTAACGGCCGTTGTTGTTTTTATAACTTATCAAATAGCCAGTGCTTATTTTGATGATTTAGCATTTAGAAATATAGTTGTTTACGCCGACCCATTTGGCTTGGGGTCTTTAATTGATTTGACGCGTTACTGGACTGTGAGTGATAAAAACACAGATGTGCTAACGCTCACAGGTGACCTTTTAGTTAACCGTATATTGTGGGTGGCAATAAGTGTTGCAATGTTTTTTGGTCTTGGAAAGTTAGGTAGTCGCGTAGTAAGTAAAAAACAGAAAAAGCAATTTGCTGTTTCTACGTTTGTAAAAAACAAACAGGCAGCACTTATTAGCAGCGCTAAAAATTACAAGTCAAAAGGGGTCAATACGCAGTCGCAATTAGTAATGCGCAGCTTATTTGAGCTTAAGCAGGTTATATTAAGTGCTCCTTTTATGATTTTAGCGGGTGTAAGTATTACTATGTTGCTTGTGCCGCTCTTTGCGCCTATTGGCGCGTATGGCACGACGGATTGGCCGCTTACGCAAAATATGGTGAGCATTATTCAAAACTCCTCCGCTTTGTTTATGTTTATTATTATTGCTTATTACAGCGCTGAGCTAGTTTGGCGAGAACGCCACAGTGGTATGGGTGATATTGTTGACAGCTTCCCGGTTCATAACAGTGTGTTTTGGGTATCTAAAATTATTGCGCTAATCACTGCGGTGTGTGGTCTTTATTTAATAGGTATGATGTTTACCATTGCGGTGCAACTATTTAAAGGGCAATTTAATCTAGAGCTTGGGCAGTACTTATTTAGACTAGGTTATCTTACATTACTGCCTTTAATTATGATGGCTATTTTGGCGTTCTTTTTACAAATAATTAGCCCTAATAAATACATAGGTATGGGGTTATTTATTCTGTATTACATCGCCCAAATGGTAATGGGTGCTTATGGGTTTGAACATCACATGTATCATTTCTCACAAAGTAGTAGCGTACCGTATTCTGATATAAATGGTTACGGACACTTTTTACAAGGCGCGCATTGGTACACTCTATATTGGGGCGCGTTAAGTATATTTTTGGCTATTGTTGGGTTTGCTTTATGGCATCGCGGTCCATCGCAAACATTGCGCACTCGCCTATCTTTAATACGTTACAACATGTCTTTAAAAGGCCAGATTGTAGCCGTTATAAGTTTATTAGTATTTGTGGGGGCGGGTTACAATATTTATTACAACACCCGAGTAATCAACGAGTTTGTAACAAGTGATGATAACGAAGCTTTACAAGTAAGGTATGAACAAGAATTTTCACAATACAAAGATTTGCCACTGCCTGTAATAACCGATGTCGATTTACATATTGATATTTACCCTAAAAAGCGTGCTTTAACCGCTGTTGCTAACATTAAATTTACCAATAACGCAAACGAGCCAATAACCCGTGTATTAATCAACGAGCCAAACCAAGCTAAAAGCTGGGATGTAAAAATGGCGGGCGGCAAAATAGTAGAGCGTTTACCTGACTTTGACATGGTATGGTTTGAGTTTGAACAACCGCTAATGCCTAATGAAGTTCGCAAAGGTGAGCTTTCAGTTGCTCGTGAACATAACGGTTTTGTTGATAGGTTTTCAGATACTCAGCTCGTGCATAACGGTACTTTTATAAATAATTTGGAGCTATTACCGAATTTTGGTTATCAAAAGTATTTTCAAATTGCGGATAAGTATGAGCGTCGTAAGCACGATTTACCTGAACTTGAACGTGCACATAAACTAGAAGATAGCCGGTACTATACACAAAGTGACTTGGGTCCTGCTAATGGGTTTATAAGCTACAAGGCAACGGTAACGACCGATGAGTCGCAATTTGCTATTACACCTGGTTACTTAAAAGGTGAAAGTGTAAAAGATGGACGCCGCACCTTTGTTTATGAAATGGATGCGCCCATTTTAAATTTTTATTCTGTGCTTTCGGCAGAGCTTGAAAGTAAAAAGGTTGAGCATAGCGGTGTTAATATTGAGGTGTACTACCACAAAGATCATGCATGGAATGTTGATCGTATGATTGAGTCGGTACAAGACTCGATAGATTACTATACGCAAGCATTTGGCCCATATCAGCATAAGCAGTTACGTATCATTCAGTTTCCTAAATATCGCTCATTTGCGCAAAGTTTTGCCAATACAGTGCCTTACTCAGAAAGTATTGGTTTTGTTACAGATTTGAGGGATGAGAGTAAAGTTGACCTTCCTTATTATGTAACCGCACACGAAGTGGCGCACCAATGGTGGGGACATCAAGTATCAGGTGCTAATGTAGAGGGGAGTGCCGTTATATCAGAAACACTCTCCCAATACAGTGCGCTTATGGTGCTAAAAAAACGCTTTGGCGCCGAGAAGCTACGTAAGTTTTTAAAATACGAGCTAGACAAATACTTAATGGGCCGTACAGGGGAAGCGTTTGAAGAAATGCCGCTATATAAAACACAAGCCCAGCAATACCTTCATTACAATAAAGGATCTGTGGTGATGATGGCGATTTATGATCGCTTAGGTGAAAAACGTTTAAACGCTGCCCTTAAGGCATTTTTAAATGAGTTTAGATACCAGTCAACGCCATACCCAACAACGCTTGATTTACTCAGTTATTTAAAACAAGACGCAACGCAAGCTGAGCAAAGCTTTATTGATGATCAGTTTAAATATATCACTTTGTATGAGCTAGAAATGAAAGAGGTTTCAATTTCAGACGAAGCCGACAGTGATGGCTTTTATAGCGTTACGTTAAACGTTGAAGCTGTTAAGCAACGTGCTGATGGTCAAGGTGAAGAAACAGAACAGCCACTCGACGAGTTAATTGATATTGTGTTGTTTAGCGATGATCCTGAAAACCTACTCGCTGAAGATTTTGTGATTTACTCACAAAAACACCAAATAGTAACAGGCACTAATATCATTGAGTTAAAGGTAAAAGAAAAACCTTTATTTGCAGGAGTCGATCCGTACGTAAAACTGGTTGATAAAGACAATGTAAATAATTTGGCTAAGTTTTAATAGCTGACACAACATTTACTCAAAGGCCGCAATTTTGTGGCCTTTTTTTTGTGTAAAAAACTGTTTGAAATCTGTAAGGTTGGCTACATTTTTCACACAGCTTCTTACGCATTAAGTTCCTGGTTTACTGTAAAGTTTATTTACTGAAAGTGAGTACCAAGTAAGGACAAACATGAAATCATTAATAATGGGGTTTGTAGTATTAGGCTTAAGCGCCTGTTCTGCCGTTACCATACAGCCACACGCTATCGCAAAAATTACAAGTAAAGCAACCTATGAGGATAGCCGTCCATTTTACTTATGGGGGTTAGTAGGGGAGGAACGCGTGGATGTAAAACAGATTTGTACAGATACACAAGCTGCTCAAATGCAGTCGCAGCAAACATTTAGCGATGGTGCGTTGAGTTTAATTACGCTTGGTATTTATTCACCACACACAGTAAAAGTATGGTGTGAAGAGCAAAATACGCAGGAGGCGTTATGAATCTTAAATTAATTTTAGGCAGTATTACATTTGCTATGTTAACTGGTTGCACAAATATTTATTTTGATAATGGTGTACCTGAAAAAGTTAACAATCAATCACATAATAGTTCTCAGTGGCATCATAATTTTGCTTTAGCTTTGTATGAGGGATCTGATGCGGTTGATTTGAGTGAGCATTGCCCGCAAGGACAATGGCAGACGGTGCATACTTATAAGTCATTTAGTAATGGAGTGGCGGAGATTGTAGTTAATCAGGTAGGCCCAGCTTGGTACCCTAAAACAGTTGAAGTAAGCTGCACTAAGGTACCTTTTAAAGCTGAGTAGCGATTGATGCCAACTATTCGTATCGTAATGCTTCAATAGGGTTTAGCCTTGCCGCTTTAATAGCAGGGGCTAAGCCAAATATAATACCGATAAGTGACGTAAAACCGAACGACAGCATCACAGCCCAACCAGGTATGTAAGCATCCGGCATACTGGGAACCATAAACGAAATCAATGCGGCAGCACCATAACCTATAGCTAAGCCAATGAGTCCGCCAAATAACGATAGCACTACGGCTTCCACCAAAAACTGTAGCATAATAAAGCCGGGTGTTGCGCCCAATGCTTTAAGAGTGCCTATTACTCGGGTACGTTCAGTCACCGATACCAGCATAATATTCATTACGCCAATCCCCCCTACAACAAGGCTTATACCAACAATACCAGCAGTGATAGCCGTGGCGCTACCTGTAAACTTATCAACATTAGCACGGGCTTTTTCAGCGGTTTCAAATTCAAAGTCGTTTTCTTCACCGTCTTTTAATTTATGTAATTGGCGTAAAATACGAGTTATTTTAGCTAAAGTAAGCTCTTCATCGACCCCTTCTTTAAGTCTAAACATTATTTGCACGTTACTCGTGCTGCTAGCACCCTCTAACGCGCTCATGGTACTGATCGGAATATTTATATAATCATCTTGATCAAAGCCAAATAAGCTACCTTGTTTTTCGGCTACTCCAATGATCCTAAACCATTCGCCACCAAGTTTGATATATTCGCCTACGGGGTTATCGGGTAAATTTAACTTTTCAATAATAGAAGGACCAATAAACGCAACCCGACGGCGTTTTTCGTCATCTTCCGCGCGAATAAAGCGGCCTAATTCTGGAAACGTGCGGTATGCTTTTTGGTAATCTTGTTCGGTTCCCATCACGCGTGATGAATGGCTTTTATTTCCGTATTCAGCTCCACCAGAAAAACGCCACGTAAACATAAGTGCGGTCAGTGTTTCGGCTTCTTTTATACGTGCTTTTAGTGTTAGAAAATCGGAGTAAGTCAGCTTTGCGTTTTTGCCAACCATTTCTTGCTCAATACTTGTAAATGGCTTGATTGATGTTACGTCGGGTGCCATGTCAGCAAGTTGATCGTTAATTTGTTTAGTAAAGCCCTGCATTACTGCAACCACAGTTATAACTGCTGCAACACCTATAATAATACCTAAGCACGTTAACGCACTGCGCATTGCATTGGCTTTAATAGCCATTAATGCTGCTTTTGTTCCTTCCATAATGGCAATGGCAGATTTAAACATGTTGTTTTTCTCCTTCGCCTTTTTTTACGTCACTTACGACCTTACCATCTACTAAGCGAATAACCCGTTGGCAATGGTCTGCAATTTCTTGCTCGTGGGTCACTAAAATAATAGTGTGCCCCTCATTATGCAGTTCATCAAACAAGGTCATTATTTCTGCTGTGGTCTTACTATCAAGATTACCAGTGGGTTCATCCCCCAGTAAAATATGTGGTTTAGTTACTAATGCGCGAGCAATGGCTACACGTTGACGTTGCCCACCCGAAAGCTGACTTGATAGGTGATCAACCTTGTCGCCAAGACCAACGCGTTGCAATGCTTCAAGTGCTTTTTGTTTGCGTTGTTTTGCGGGTATAAAACGATAAACCAAGGGCTGCATTACATTTTCAAGTGCAGTTGCCCTAGGCAATAAGTTAAAGCTTTGAAAAATAAATCCGACGCTTTCATTACGTTGATGCGCAAGCTCGGTTTCGGTCATACTTTTTACAAGTTTATCTTTTAAAAAGTAATCGCCACTAGTGGGTGTATCTAAGCAGCCAAGTAAGTTCATTAAAGTTGATTTACCTGAGCCTGAAGGGCCAATAATGGCTACGTATTCATTTTCATTCATGACGATATTTACATCATCTAACGCTTTAAATACTTGCTCGCCCATTACATATTGTTTGTTAATGTGTTCTAACTTAATTACCGCAGACATTATAGTGTTTCCTCGTCTGCATCATTTTTAAGTGAAACAACATCGCCTTCTTGCAGCTTGCTAATTGGTCGAGCGGGGCCAATAACCACATTATCGCCTTTGCTTAGCCCCTCTGTTATAGCTTGCTCAATGTCAGACGAAATACCAACACTTACTATTACTTTACTGACGGTATTATTGCTATTTAAGCGCCATACAAAGGTTTTACCCTCTTCTTTTTGTATTGCTTCAATAGGGAGCTTTAAACCATTTTCGGCAATACTGGTGGCAATTTCTGCTCGGCAGCTCATACCCGCATAAAGCTGGCGATCTGTTGGGTCTAATAATACTTTAACTCTAAAAGAAAGCCCTTGCGAACCTGGTTGGTTTTTAGCTGATGTACCAATATTAATCACTTTGCCGCTAAATGGTTTGTTAGGGTAGGCTGCGGCATAAATATCGGCTTGTTGATTTAGTTTTATGCTGGCTATATCTGTTTCATCAACTCTAAGCTCTGCTAAAATAGCGCTAGGGTCGGCAACAAGCATAAGGTCTGAACCAATAATATTAGTTGTGCCTGCAATAACTGTTTCACCTTCTTTAATATTAACCGATGCCAGTAAGCCACTCATTGGCGCTCTAAATACACTTTTACTTAGGCGATCTTGTGCAATTTGAAGCGACGCTTGCGCTTGGTTATATGACTCTTTGCGTGATTCGATATCTATTTTTGCTAGATCGCGAGCACTTTCTATATTTTCAAAGCTTTCTTGATTTCCTAATCCAACATCGTATAGCTCTTTTTGCCTTTTTAATTGACGCTCTAAATTAGCAAGACGAGTTTGGCTATGTTTTATTTCAATTTCGGTTGCACGAAGAACAGCTTGGTTTCGGTTTACTTCTGATTCGAAGGCCGTTGTATCAAGGCGCATTAAAATATCCCCTTGCTTAACGCTTTGCCCTTCTTCTACAAAAACCTTATCGACACGACCAGTTACCTCAGAGCGCAATTGCACTTGGGTATTAAAAACTAGATTGCCCGACGCCATGATTGAATCAGCAATATTCCCTTGCTCAACCTGTGCAATATTTACTAGTGCTTGCTTTTTATCATCTGTTACTTGCTTAGAAACTATTAGGCCTATAAACGCGACTACAGCTATCGTTATTATTATTGCTTTTTTCATATATACATCTGTCCGTGAATAAGTAGCGCAGAGGTAAAATACCTCTGCTTATTAATTACATTGCAGCAATAATTGCCCAAATACCAAAAATAACCAATGTTGGAAGCGCCGAGAAAAGTAACGCTTTATTTGTTGAAAAATTTGTCCAACATTTTAAGCCAACCATTCCTAGTCCAATCCCCCAAAGACTACTTAGCTTTAATGATTCTAGTAATGTATAAAATGGGCTGCCGGGTTCTAACCCAACAACAAGCTGATTAATTGAATCAAAGTTAAATACTGCTGTTTGAGATATTTGATCGGTACTTGCACTAAGTACAAGCGCTAGTGTACCTAAGCTTAAAACAATATTTGGCATTATTGTCCAAATAGTAAAACCATACCAAGCACCATAGCTGTGCTCTGATTCTGGGTCTAATTTAGCAATGAGCATATAATACACAGCCATTATCGCGGCTATGATTGCAGTACCTAATACGATTGATATCATGCTAATCCATACTTGTATTTCGGCGTTTTGTTCAATGCTTTGGCGAATCATTTTTTGCTCGCCAATTGTTGCATCAACACTTGCAGCTGCAAATTGCTCGTTAATCAAAAACTGCATATCAACGGTAGAATAAAAAATATAAATACTCGTCATTGAAACTAAAGAGATTGCTATAAAAGCAAGCCATGACCAACCTTTGGCGTGTTCAACACCATTGAAAGCTTTACTTGGGCTAATGTAAATATCGAGTAGGGCGCTAAATGCGTTAGGTGACTTCATTATTATTCCTTAATAACCTATATGTGATTTGGTAAACACGTGATACCAATGGATAGATTAATAATATAGGAAAAAGTATGTACTAATTTTATTCAATTGTAACCGATTGTTAACAAAGGTGGGCATTGTAAAAGTAATAAGTAATAGACGTATTACAAGTCCTATTGTTGCTATGTGGTTTTAATATGATTGACCTAATCAGGAGTGGGGCTTAATAATCACGTTATTATGGCTGTATCTAATGCAAATACAGCCATTTATTTAATTAGCTATCAGATAAACTCAGACTGCTAGGGTTATCTGTTGCGATATACAATGCTTTTAGTTTTTTATCACCACTTTCGGTTTCAGTGAATTGCTGAAAAGAATAGTTTTTAGAAAAGCTTGAAAGGGTGTCAATAGATGCTTGGTTACTACTTTGCGTATAAGTAAGTTCTATCGCGCAAACCTTTCCTGCACACTCTAGGTCTTGTTGTAAAATGGTAACGTCTTTTAATTCATTTATAATAAATTCGTTTAACTTATCTTTACGTATCTGGGCAACTTCAGAGTATTCAATATCAGACATGCGTTGCAGTAATAGTGAAGTGTCATTTTTGAATACGTCATCTAATGCTTTTTTTGACACAAACTCTTTGCCATTTTCGGTAGAGACAAACTCATCAGAAAATACTTCAGCAGTTAAGACTTGTTGCTCTGGTTTATCTAACTGTTCTTGTGTTATAGAATTGCTTTTATCGGTGATGGGCAACACGTTTTTACCTGTCGATAAAGTTTGTATGGGCTTCATATCAATTACTGGGATGTTTTTGTTGGATTCGATAGCTGATTGTTGAACCGATAGATTAGGCTCTGGTGAGTAATGTAACGTGAAGATAACCGCAAAACTAACTGCAACAACAGAAATAGTAATTAACACTTTATGTTTCATTTTTACTGTCCTTAGTAATCAAAAGCCTAAGCTTTGAAAAGTCCAATTCAACTTAACATAGTAAGAACCTACCTTCTAGTTATACAATCATGAATACTTAAACAAATTTACCTTAGTATAAAAAAAGGGCCAAATGGCCCTTCAGTTGCAGCAAGTAACACATGTTTGTTTATAGGCTGAAGTCTACAGCGTAAGCAACGTAAACTTTTACATCTGACTCGTCCATATCAGTGTCTGATACGCCAAATGTGAATCCATCTTTTGATACAGACACACCGTAATCAATGATGTCTTCGTCACCAATGAAATCACCCGAGTAATGGCCTATATGTAAAGCCATTTCTGTACCATTACTGCCTACAGCAAAGCCGTAATCAGCTGTTAAATAAAGTGAGTCACCAAAGTCTGTACCGTCACCACTTGCCGCTGACGTAGCAAGCACTGATGCACCAAAGGTAAACCCTTCAACACTGATGCTACCGTAAATTTCAGAGAAATCAGCATCAGCACTTGATGCCGCGTCTGGGTAAGCATAATAAATGTAACCTACATCGTAGCTAACACCTTCGCTAATATCGCCACCAAAGCCTGCGTAAAAATCTAGCTCGTAGGTCATTTCGTCAGCCCAAGATGCATTAGATACCCATGTACCAGCATAAAACCCAGATTCGTCAGCGTAATCAATACCACCAGAAATAGCAGCGTCGCCGCCAGTTTGTTCTTGTCCACGCCATAAGTAATTTGAGGTAGCTGCTACATTCGCAGATACTTCAGCATTTACTGCTGTTGATGTAAGTGACGTTGCAGCCATTAATGCCACGGCGCTAAAAGCGATTGTTTTTTTTAGTTTTAACATGTTCCATTTCCCGTTATATGATTTTTTGCATAGGAAGGCTTTTATTATGTATGACCGTAGCCTTTTGATTTATGCGTTTTTATTGTTTAACTGAGAATAGAATTGCACTGTGTATGCCAGCTTGATTTATTTTGTTTGAAATTTAAATTTTATTGTTTATTAACAGCAGGTTGTGTTTTGGTTGTGTATTTTTAATTACAAGGAGGGAATGTTTCTTCGCACATCGCTGGTGCATAAAATAATCAAGCTGCACCATGAAAGTACAGCTTGTTTAGAATTATTTAGCCAAATATGGTGCGCATTAGACTAATTGTTTCGTTTACACTGCGACCTTTTTGAACTTCGCTGATTATTGAATCACGTTTGCTACGAATGTGCTCAGGAATATCATCAGCTGCTAAAGCGCGGTCAACTAAAATTTCAGCTGACTCTTTACCTCTGCGTTGTGTTTTACCCGTTTTAGTGGCGCTACGTTTTGGTTTGTTGAGTAATTTAATGTAGTTAGAGCTATCTGGTGTTTTATTATCTGCGTAATAAAAAAAGCACGGTATAAGCGCTTTAATTGACACTAGTTGCTCTTCTAATTCATTTGAAGCATTTGCCATTTTGTACCATGACATAGCTTGAATGCCTTTTACAATATCTTGCCAGTAACGCTCAAAATCACTATTTTTAAGTTTTGTAACCGCAAGCGCTGCGCATAATGCATCTAAACGACTATTTGTGATTGGCGTGAAAATATCAGGACGGCGCATTGCAAGTAGTCGTGTTGCCGGAGCAAGTGTTGGTTTTTCACTGCTATCATTAAATACTTTGGTGTAAGCGGCTACGAATTGTTGGTACTCGTAATGGGTAATGTCACCTTCAAGAGGAATATTAGCCAGTGCTTCATCAAACGCACCCGGTAAATCACCAATGAGTTGATGAAAAGCTTTAGCGCTTTTAGTCGATGCAAACCACTCAACATCAAAGTCGTATGTGCTTGGATCAAGTGAAGCCATATGCTTGCCAGTAAAAGCAAGAAGGTCTTCAGGGATCATGTCTTTTAATGATTGCTCACGAATACTTTTTACGTAACTTGCTAAACGAAGTTGTTCATCAAGTGCAATAACATCTTTATGTTGCTCTATAAATACACTTACCACAGGCCAAGGGGCTACACGAAGCGTTTTAACTTGTAAAAAGCTGATAGCCGAAATAAGCTGATCATGCAATTTTTTAAGAACAGGTAGCTGTTGCGGCTCAAGTAGATCGTAGTTAATACGATCTCTGCTTGCGTTTAATAGCTCGTAACACCAAGGTAAAAAATCATCAGGATGGTTTTCTACTTTCACGGCCATAAGGTTAAGGCTTAATTCTGAAGATTGTTTCAGAATGTTCTGATAGATTTGATTTTCTTGCTCGCCTAGTGTCATTTTTGACGGTGAAATTAGCAGTTTTTTCATGCCTTGTAGATACTCCGGATTTATATATATGTATTAGCATTGTTTATTTTAGCTCAAATACGCTAATAACAACAGCGCTGTCCTGCGCGCTGCAATATTATGGTGTTTAAAATTGGGGTTAATCTAATCTGCTCGGTTATTAATCAGCCTCATCTAATATGAAGAGGCTCTCAACGGGCACGTTAAAGTTAGCTGCAATTTTAAGCGCTATAATCACCGACGGCGTAAATCGATTTGTTTCTACAGTGCTTATTGTTTTACGCGATACGCTTATAGCATCGGCAAGTTCTTGCTGCGAAAGCCCTGCCTCTTTACGAAATTTTGCTAGGTTATTTTGCACTTTTGTTCCTAATCTTTGCTTTGCCAAAGGGTTGATATTCCATACACCAAGGACATAATACCTAAGTAGAATACTGCCATAGCGGCATGCGAAAATTCGCTAGGTATTTCATTGCTTTTATAAAAAACACCAAGAAGGCAAAGTCCAAATGCAATGCTTGTATGTTTATAGGCATTAATGTCAATGGTGTTTAGAAACTCATCTTTATAAGCGTATTGAAAATACATTTTTAACGGAAAGCCCCCTTTAATAACGTAAATGATCACTGTAATCATATAAAATAAAACGCCCATTCCAACAAATAAAAACCCCTCAATATAATGCTTTATTAGTGAGTAAACACTGAGAAGTAAACAAACTATGCCTGCGCTTATACAAAACCGAATATTTTGTCTCATGAATAGTTCTTCTATTTTTATATCTTGCTGTTTCATAGTATTACATCCTGTAATAGCATTTGATTTTTGTAACCTCTGGGTATCAATGTAACCTCTGGGTATCAATGTAACCTCTGGGTATCAATGTAACCTCTGGGTATCAATGTAACCTTGGGGTATCAATGAGTCAATTATTATTTGTAACCTAAAGGTATCAAAATGTTTCAGGAACGATTCATATGAAATAAGTAAACTGCTTTTATGAGCTTTTTTTATCTACAGCAATGCTTTTAGGCTTAACACTCGCTATGATAAAAACATAATTTGACCGCTTAAAGGACGAACATGAAAACCTTACTCAAAATTTTTGGTGTAATACTCTTACTCTGTATTGCTTTAATTGTGGCAGCGCCTTTTTTAATTCCTACCGATACCATTTTTAATAAAGTATCAATGGAAGTTCAAAAAACGACGGGAAGAACGCTAACAATTAAGGGTGACAAAACGCTTAGTGTGTTTCCTGCACTAAAGTTAGAGTTGAATGATGTCCACTTTGCTAATATGCAAACAGGTTCGCGAGCTGATATGGCAAGTATGCAGCAGCTGGCAGTACATATACCTTGGTTCTCGTTATTTGGCGGTGAGTTTAAGCTTGATAAGTTTGTTATTAACGAACCCGATATTTTATTAGAAACAGATAATAATGGTAAAGCGAACTGGCAGTTATTCGATTCTGTTGCTAAACAACCAAAACAACAGCAAGCTGCGGGTGAGCCGGTTAAGTTACCAGAAAGCTTTGATATTGAGCTGGGTGAGGTCGCTATTTATGGCGGTACATTTACATATCTAGATGGTCAAACGGGCGCCAAGCAGCAAATTAGCGATTTAGAGCTGGCTATTTTACTTCCTTCATTACGTAAAACCCTTGAAGTTAAAGGGGGGATTACTTATATGCAGGAGCGATTTGAACTAGATGTAAAACTCGATACTCCTGCCAAAGCGATTGAAGGTCAGGCTTTTAATGTATCGCAAAATTTAGATTCGCGCTTGGTTGAATTGACATTTAATGGCTCAATCGCAAAACAAGGGCAAGACATAAAAGGTCAATTAGCACTCAATGGCGAGTCGGTAAAAAATATTGCTAAATGGCAGGGGGTTGACCTAAATGCGAAAGATAATGCGTTTAATGCATTTAGTGTAAATGGTAAAATGCATTTACTGGGTGAAAAATTCAATCTTGAAGAGTTGACTGCAACGCTTGATGAACTTCAAATTAAAGGTAAAAGTGAGCTTAATTTAGGAAGTCGACTGGCCGTTAACGCTGATATTGACTTAGGCATGCTAGATTTAAACCCTTACTTACCAGAAGTCGTAGCAAAACAGCAAGAACCCGAAAGTAAAGAATCTAAGCCTACTCAGCCAATTGTATGGGATGATACGAAAATTGATTTAAGCGCATTAAATGTACTTGATGCTAATGTAGTTATTCGTTCAAGCGGGTTAAAAGCTAACGATATTGAGCTTGGTGCAAACCAATTTACAGTGGCTCTCAAAAATAGCGTGGCTAAATTAAGCCTTGATAGCTTTTCAGCGTATGAAGGCGCTGGTAAAGGTGTAATTACTATTGATACTCAAAATGTACCTTATAAGATAGCTACAAACTTTAATTTAACAGATATTGATGCACAGCCGTTATTAACTGATGCAACTGGTTTTGACAAGTTACTCGGTAAAGGCTCTTTAAATTGGAATTTATCTACAGTTGGGCAAAGTCAAAAATCGTTTATAAGTGCACTTAATGGCCAATTAGGATTTAAATTTGCAGATGGTGCGGTAAAAGGAGCAAATGTCGCTGAAATGGTTCGCAAAGGTAAAGAAATTATATCAGGGAACTTTGGCGCAGCTTCAGAGGGATTAGATACTGGTTTTGAAGAGGCTGAGCAAACAGACTTTTCTGCGCTTACTGGTAGCTTTAATTTTATAAACGGCGTAGGTAAGAATAAAGACCTGTCGCTAATAAGTCCTTTAATTCGTATTTCCGGTGAAGGGGATGTGGATTTACCCCTCACTAAAGTAGATTACCGCTTGGTAACGGGCATTGTGGATTCAATTGAGGGTCAAGGCACAACCGATGACAGTACAGGCTTTAAAATACCATTGCGTATAAAAGGACCATTTCACGATGTGGGTATAAACTTAGATGTAAGTAATGCCCTGAAAGATGAAGCTAAAAAGAAACTCGATGACGCAAAAGAAAAAGCGAAAGAAAAGGCCAAAGATAAAGTAAAAGACAAATTAAAAGGGCTATTTGGCTAAATAACTACGAGTAAAACAAACAAGGCACTTTTTAAGTGCTTTGTTTGTTTTATAACCATTTAAAAAATAGTCACATAGCTTTACCAAGGTTAATAAAATTTCTTCAGTCCTTAAATTAATTAAAAAATAACCTATCGCTGCATGCTCAATGCTGGTACAATTGCCCGCCCTTAAGAGACAACTCGTTTGTTTTTGAGTGGGATTTAATCGAAATGTCTTGATTTTAAACAATTTTAAGACACGTTGTAATTACTACACCGGAGGTCATTAACATGATCCAAATGCAAACTCAGCTGGAAGTTGCTGATAACAGCGGCGCTCGCAAAGTGCAGTGTATAAAAGTCCTTGGTGGTTCACACCGTCGCTACGCAGCGATTGGCGACATCATTAAAGTTTCTGTAAAAGAAGCTATTCCTCGCGGTAAAGTGAAGAAAGGTGATGTTAAAAACGCGGTAGTTGTGCGTACCAGAAAAGGTGTTCGCCGTCCAGATGGTTCTCTGATCCGTTTCGACAGCAACGCGGCTGTTATCTTAAATGATAACTTGCAGCCAATTGGTACACGTATTTTCGGCCCTGTGACTCGCGAACTTCGTAATGACAAGTTCATGAAAATCGTTTCACTAGCCCCAGAAGTACTGTAAGGAGCCAATCATGGCAGCAAAAATCCGTCGTGGTGACGAAGTAATCGTACTAGCAGGTAAAGACAAAGGTAAGCGCGGTAAAGTGCTTTCAGTTGTTACTGAATCTGGTCGAATCTTTGTCGAAGGCATAAACTTGATCAAGAAACACCAAAAGCCGGTTCCACAATTGAACCAAGCTGGCGGCATTGTTGAGAAAGAAGCGTCTATGGACGCATCAAACGTTGCGATCTTCAACTCGGAAACGAGTAAAGCAGATCGTGTAGGTTTCAAGATTGAAGATGGTAAGAAATTACGTATCTTTAAATCTACTGGTAAAACTATCTAATAGTTGGAGTAGAATGATGGCGAAACTGCATGAAGTATATAAAGACAAAGTAGTAGCTGAGCTTCAAGAGAAGTTTGGTTTCAGCTCTGTCATGCAAGTCCCTCAGATCGAAAAGATCACATTAAATATGGGCGTGGGCGAAGCCCTAGCTGACAAGAAAATTTTAGATCACGCTGTAGCTGATTTAACTGCAATCTCTGGTCAGAAACCTTTAATCACTAAAGCACGCAAATCTGTTGCTGGCTTTAAAGTGCGTGAAGGCTACCCAATTGGTTGTAAAGTAACCCTACGCGGCGAGCGTATGTGGGACTTTTTTGAGCGTTTGGTATCAATCGCTATCCCACGTATTCGTGACTTCCGTGGCGTAAGTGCTAAGTCTTTTGATGGACGTGGTAACTACAGCATGGGCGTACGTGAACAAATCATCTTCCCAGAAATCGATTACGATAAAGTAGACCGTGTACGCGGTATGGATATCACTATCACTACTTCTGCGAAATCTGATGAGGAAGGCCGTGCGTTGTTAGAAGCGTTTAACTTCCCATTTAAGAAATAAGGGTAGGGTTATGGCAAAGAATTCTATGAAAGCGCGCGAAGCAAAGCGCACAAAACTAGTTGCTCAGTATGCTGAAAAGCGTGCTGCACTAAAAGCTATCATCAGTGATGTTAATACATCTGAAGATGATCGTTGGGACGCGGTACTTAAGCTACAAGCTTTACCACGTGATTCTAGCCCTGCACGTCAACGTAATCGTTGTAACATTACGGGCCGCCCACATGGTTTCCTTCGCAAATTCGGCATGAGCCGTATTAAAGTTCGCGAAGCAGCTATGCGCGGTGAAATTCCTGGCCTTAAAAAGGCTAGCTGGTAATAGAATCATGGGAGTAAGACTATGAGCTTGCAAGATCCTATCGCGGATTTGTTCACACGTATCCGTAACGGTCAATCAGCGAAGAAAGTATCTGTAACGATGCCAACTTCAAAGCTGAAAGTAGCATTAGCTAAAGTACTAAAAGACGAAGGTTACATCGTAGACTACGCAGTTAACGGTGAAGTTAAACCTGAGCTTTCTATCGAGTTGAAGTACTTCGAAGGCAAAGCTGTAATTGAAAATATCCAGCGTGTAAGTCGCCCTGGTTTACGTATCTATAAGAAACGTGACGAATTACCGAAGGTAATGGGTGGTCTTGGTATCGCTATCGTATCAACTTCTAAAGGCCTAATGACAGACCGCGCAGCACGTAGTGCTGGTGTTGGTGGTGAAATCATTGGCTTTGTAGCTTAATCGGAGGGGAACTATGTCTCGCATAGCAAAGGCACCAATTAATGTTCCTGCCGGTGTAGAAGTTACATTGAAAGGCCAGGAAATCACAGTTAAAGGCAAAAACGGTGAACTTACTCGTACTATCAACGACGCAGTTGAAGTACAAGTTAACGACAACGTTATTACAACTTTACCTCGTGAAGGCGTAGCAAATGCATGGGCACAAGCAGGTACTGCTCGCGCTCTAATCAACAACATGGTTGTTGGTACGCATGAAGGTTACGAGAAGAAACTTCAGTTAGTAGGCGTTGGTTACCGTGCTGCAGCTAAGGGTAAAGTTTTAGACTTAACACTTGGTTTCTCACACCCAGTTAATTTCGCAGTTCCTGAAGGAATTACGATTGAAACTCCAAGCCAAACAGAAGTTCTAGTTAAGGGCGTAGATAAGCAGTTAGTTGGTCAAACAGCTGCTAACATTCGTGCATACCGTAAACCTGAGCCTTATAAAGGTAAAGGTGTTCGCTATTCAGATGAGAATGTACGCCGTAAAGAGGCTAAGAAGAAGTAAGGTAAGACGATGGATAAAAAAACAGCTCGTCTACGTCGTGCTAAACGCACTCGTAGAAATTATATTGAACAAGGCACAACGCGTCTTGTTATCCACCGCACGCCACGTCACATTTACGCTCAAGTAATTAATGCTGAGGGTAATGTACTGGCTGCTGCTTCTACTGTTGAGAAGGCTATTAGCGAAACAGTTAAAGGCACCGGTAACGTTGAAGCTGCGCAAGCAGTTGGCAAAGCGGTTGCTGAACGTGCGGCTGACAAAGGCATCGAAAAGATTGCTTTTGATCGCAGTGGCTTTAAATATCACGGCCGTGTGAAGGCGCTAGCTGATGCTGCGCGTGAAGCCGGTTTGCAATTCTAGGAGTAGACAATGGCTAACGTAGAAGCAAAGCAACAACAGCCTGATCTAGCTGAAAAGCTAATCGCGGTAAACCGTGTGTCTAAAGTAGTTAAAGGTGGTCGTATCTTTAGCTTTACTGCACTAACTGTAGTTGGTGACGGCGCAGGTAAAGTAGGTTTTGGTTATGGTAAAGCACGTGAAGTTCCAGCTGCTATTCAAAAAGCAATGGAAAAAGCACGTCGCAACATGATCAATGTAGACCTAAATGGCAATACATTACAGCATCCTGTTAAGGGACGTCATGCTGGCTCACTAGTGTTCATGAAACCAGCCTCTGAAGGTACTGGTATCATCGCAGGTGGCGCTATGCGTGCAGTACTAGAAGTGACTGGTGTTCAGAACGTACTATCTAAATGTTACGGTTCTACTAACCCAATCAACGTAGTACGTGCAACGATTTCGGCTCTTGAGAATATGAATTCTCCACAGTCTATCGCTGCAAAACGTGGCCTTCGCGTAGAAGAAATACTGGGGTAACCATGGCTAATCAAACTGTAAAAGTAACACAAGTAAAAAGCTCTATCGGTCGTTTACCGAAGCATAAAGCTACATTACGCGGTCTTGGTTTACGTCGTATCAATCACACTGTTGAGTTAGAAGACACAGCATGTGTGCGTGGTATGATAAACAAGGTTTCTTACATGGTTAAGGTAGAGGGTTAATTTCATGCATTTGAATACACTTTCACCTGCTGCAGGTTCAAAAACTGCCCCTAAACGTGTTGGTCGTGGTATCGGTTCTGGTCTTGGTAAGACTGGTGGCCGTGGTCACAAAGGTCAAAAGTCACGTTCTGGCGGTAAAGTACGCGTTGGTTTTGAAGGCGGTCAAATGCCTATGCAACGTCGTCTACCTAAATTTGGTTTTACTTCACGCAAATCTTTAGTATCTGCAGAAGTTAACCTTTTTGAAATCGCTAAAGTTGAAGGCGATGTGGTAGACCTAAGCGCGTTACAAGCAGCTGGTCTAGTTAAAAAGAACGTTCTTTTCGTTAAAGTTGTTAAATCTGGTGAAGTTTCACGCGCTGTTACACTTAAAGGCCTTAAAGCCTCTAAGGGTGCACGCGAAGCTATTGAAGCTGCCGGAGGCAAGGTAGAAGACTAAGGAAGTACAAATGGCTAAACCAGGTCAAGATACACAAAGTGCACAAAGTGGGCTTTCGGAATTGAAGCGTCGATTACTCTTCGTATTGGGCGCTATCATAATTTACCGTCTAGGTTCATTTGTGCCGATCCCTGGGATTGACGCCGCTGTACTTGCCGATTTCTTCGAGCAACAAAAGGGCACCATTGTTGAAATGTTCAACATGTTCAGTGGTGGTGCACTTGAGCGAGCTTCAGTGTTAGCACTGGGTATTATGCCGTATATCTCGGCTTCGATTATTACGCAACTATTAACGCATATGTATCCTCCGTTTATAGAGCTTAAGAAAGAAGGTGAGCAAGGGCGTAAAAAAATTAGCCAGTACACACGCTACGGCACGCTTGTGCTAGCTACTATTCAATCTATCGGTATTGCTACTAGCTTACCGGGCATGATGAACGGGTTAGTTGTTAACCCGGGTATGGGTTTCTATTTCACCGCTGTGGTGAGCTTAGTAACAGGTACTATGTTCCTTATGTGGTTGGGTGAACAAATAACAGAACGTGGTATCGGTAACGGTATCTCAGTTCTAATATTTGTTGGTATTGTAGCTAACTTGCCGTCTGCTATTGGTTCGACAGTCGAAATGGCGCGCCAAGGTGATTTGAATGTTTTTGTACTACTTATGGTTGCGGTTATAGTATTCGCTGTTACTTATCTTGTAGTGTTTTTCGAACGTGGACAACGACGTATTGTTGTTAACTACGCTAAACGCCAACAAGGTCGTCAAGTATTTGCTGCTCAAAGCACGCATTTACCACTAAAAGTAAACATGGCGGGTGTTATTCCACCAATCTTTGCTAGTAGTATAATTCTGTTCCCTGGTACAATTGCTAGCTGGTTCGGCCAAGGTGAAGGTCCTGTCGCTGATGCATTACAAGCTGTAGCTACAACGTTGACTCCAGGTCAACCTTTGTACTCACTTGTTTTAGCTGCGGCTATTATCTTCTTCTGCTTTTTCTATACAGCGTTGGTATTTAACCCGCGTGAAACTGCAGATAACCTTAAGAAATCTGGCGCATTTATCCCAGGTATTCGTCCAGGTGAGCAGACATCTAAATACATTGATAAAGTGATGACACGCCTGACATTGGCAGGTGCTTTGTATATAACCTTTATCTGTCTGGTGCCCGAATTCATGACTATGGCATGGCAAACGCCATTCTATTTCGGCGGTACATCAATTTTGATTATCGTTGTTGTAATCATGGACTTTATGGCACAAGTACAGACTCACCTGATGTCTCATCAGTATGATTCTGTGCTGAAAAAAGCGAACCTTAAAGGCTACGGTCGATAAGGTCAGTTTACGGAGTTGAGCAATGAAAGTACGTGCTTCCGTTAAGAAAATATGCCGTAACTGTAAAGTTATTAAACGTGCTGGTGTAGTACGCGTAATTTGCAGTGAGCCTAAGCATAAGCAAAGGCAAGGCTAAGTAAACAGTCGTGCAGGCTGAGATTTCTCGGCCTGTGTTTTTAGTAGTGATTTGGTCTTCGTTTGAGTATCCTTACGGGCTTTTCAAACTTTTGATTACCAAATTCGAATATAGGAGATGTGTTAGTGGCCCGTATTGCTGGCATTAACGTCCCTGATCATAAACATGCAGTTATTGGTTTAACAGCTATTTATGGCATAGGTAAGACTCGCTCTAAGGCTATCTTAGCAGCGACTGGTATCGCCGAAACCACAAAAATCGGTGAACTTTCTGACGAAACACTTGACGTACTGCGTGATGCAGTTGGCAAGTACACTGTTGAAGGTGACCTTCGTCGTGAAGTTACATTAAATATCAAGCGCCTTATGGACCTTGGTTGTTACCGTGGCCTACGTCACCGTCGCTCTTTACCACTACGTGGTCAAAGAACTAAGACTAACGCGCGTACCCGTAAGGGTCCTCGTAAGCCTATTAAGCGATAAGGGGATAGTATTATGGCTAAGACACCAATTCGTCGTAAAAAGGTTAAAAAACAAGTTGCTGATGGTATGGCTCATGTTCATGCTTCTTTCAACAACACTATTGTAACGATTACCGACCGTCAAGGTAATGCACTATCATGGGCTACTGCCGGTGGTTCAGGTTTCCGTGGTTCACGTAAATCTACACCATTTGCTGCTCAGGTTGCTGCAGAGCGTGCAGGTACTGCTGCTCAAGAATACGGTTTAAAAAATCTAGAAGTTTTCATCAAAGGTCCAGGTCCAGGTCGTGAATCTGCTGTACGTGCTTTGAATGCTGCTGGTTACCGTATTACCAACATTACTGACGTGACGCCAATACCACATAATGGTTGTCGTCCACCGAAGAAACGTCGCGTTTAACAATAGGTTAGGAGAAATAACATGGCAAGATATTTGGGCCCTAAGCTCAAGCTGAGTCGTCGTGAAGGTACTGACCTGTTCCTTAAGAGCGGCGTAAGAGCTATCGACTCTAAGTGTAAACTTGAGACTGCACCTGGTCAGCACGGCGCTCGTAAAGGTCGTCTATCTGATTACGGTTTACAATTACGTGAAAAGCAAAAAGTTCGTCGTATCTACGGTGTACTAGAAAAGCAATTCCGTAACTACTATAAAGAAGCTGCTCGCCTTAAAGGTAATACAGGTGAAAACTTGTTACAGCTTTTAGAGCAACGTTTAGACAATGTTGTATATCGCATGGGTTTTGCTAGCACACGCGCTGAAGCACGTCAGTTAGTAAGCCACAAAGCGATTTTAGTTAATGGTCGTGTTGTGAACATTCCTTCATACGTAATTACTCCAGAAGATACTGTAGTAATCCGTGAGAAGTCTAAGACACAAGCACGTATCATCGCTGCTCTAGAGTTGGCTGAGCAACGTGAAAAGCCGACTTGGGTTGAAGTTGACGGTAAGAAATTGGAAGGCAGCTTTAAGCGTCTACCTGAGCGTTCAGACCTGTCTGCGGACATTAATGAACAACTAATCGTCGAACTTTACTCTAAGTAAAGTTAAGAGTTAAGAGAGGATAAAATGCAGGGTTCTGTTACAGAATTTCTAAAACCAAGGTTAGTCGACATCGACGCTATAAACCCAACGCGTTCTAAAATAGTTTTAGAACCATTAGAGCGTGGCTTTGGTCACACTCTGGGTAATGCTTTACGCCGTATATTACTTTCATCTATGCCTGGATGTGCAGTAACTGAAGTAGAAATCGACGGTGTATTACATGAGTACAGCGCGAAAGAAGGCGTTCAAGAAGACATCATTGAAATACTATTAAACCTTAAAGGTTTAGCAGTAACGTTAGAAGGCAAAGATGAAGTTTTTCTGACCCTGACTAAATCTGGTGTAGGCCCTGTTACTGCGGCTGATATTCAGCACGATGGCGATGTAACAATTGCTAATCCAGATCACGTTATTTGTAATTTAACTACAGGTAACAGCGAGATCAGCATGCGTATTCGTGTTGAGCGCGGTCGTGGTTATGTGCCGGCATCTAGTCGTTTATCCTCTGATGACGATGAGCGTCCAATTGGTAGATTGTTGCTTGATGCATCATTCAGCCCAGTTGAACGTATTGCGTACTCGGTTGAATCAGCTCGAGTTGAGCAACGTACAGATTTAGACAAATTAATCATTGATATGGAAACAAACGGTACATTAGATCCTGAAGAAGCGATCCGCCGTGCGTCTACTATCTTAGCTGAGCAATTAGATGCATTCGTAGATTTACGTGATGTAACTGAGCCAGAAGAGAAAGAAGAGAAACCAGAATTCGATCCTATTCTGCTTCGTCCAGTCGATGATCTTGAACTAACAGTACGCTCAGCAAATTGTTTGAAAGCCGAGCAAATTCAATATATCGGTGATTTAGTTCAGCGCACTGAAGTTGAGCTTCTTAAAACGCCTAATTTAGGTAAGAAGTCTCTAACTGAAATTAAAGACGTGCTAGCTTCACGTGGTCTTTCTCTAGGTATGCGCCTAGAAAATTGGCCACCTGCAAGTTTAGCTGAATAATCTAAATCACTATATTAGTTTAGTTAGAAGGATAGGGTCATGCGCCATCGTAAGAGTGGTCGTCAATTAAACCGTAACAGTAGCCATCGTAAAGCGATGTTCAGCAATATGGCAGGTTCTTTGGTGAAACATGAAATCATCAAAACAACTTTGCCAAAAGCGAAAGAGTTACGTCGTGTAATTGAACCTTTAATCACACTGGCTAAGACTGACAGTGTAGCAAACCGCCGTTTAGCGTTTGCTCGCACGCGCGACAATGAAGTTGTTGGTAAATTATTCAGTGAAATCGGTCCACGTAACGCGGATCGTCCAGGTGGTTACACTCGTATTCTTAAGTGTGGCTTCCGTACTGGTGATAATGCACCAATGGCTTATATTGAACTAGTTGGTCGCCCAGCGACTAGCGAAGAAGTTCAAGAAGACGCACAGTCTGCAGAGTAAGTCTTAAAGAAACCTAAAAGCCGAGCACATGCTCGGCTTTTTAATGTCTAAATTTCACTCAAAACGGATATACCGTTTGCTCGATATTATTAGTAAATTAACTATCCTTCCTTTCATCTTGTAAAATAGCCTGATTAGAATCGAAAACAATAGTGCAAGTGTATTGAGAATTGTTACTTACTGGCGAAGTTATTTATTCAATAGCGCCATAACATCGTAACGACTGAGATGGTTGATTGGTATAAACAGAAAAAAGTCATAACAGATGATATGTAGTAATAGCGTATTAACTCTACACACTTGAATTTCTGACTGATGAACTTATTTGCTACAAATTTAAATAGCCATGTTTAATTAAACAATCAGTTTTCTGGATAATCTAAGCAGCAATTATAAAAAGCTTCTTTCAAACAATCAGCTTTAATAGCTTTAAAGGTCAAATATGAGTAGGTTTAGTTGCCTTTTTGAGCGTTTAGCCTAAATTCCCAGCGAACAGTCATTTATTTCAAGTTTTCTTCAAAAAAGGGTTGATCTGTTTTTGGATCTCCCTATAATGCGACCCCACTGAGACGGCAGAGCAGGCAACGCTTAGCGAG
>NZ_LOFI01000006.1:0-85351 GCF_001469195.1 Pseudoalteromonas sp. 10-33
AGGTACGCCGCATCATGCGTGACTTGGGATTGGTATGCAAACAACCAGGGCCTCATTCATATAAATTAGCGACGGTGGAGCGGCTAGATATTCCAAACATACTTAACCGTGAGTTTGACGTTGATGGCCCAAACCAAGTTTGGTGTGGGGATATTACGTATATTTGGACAGGTAATAAATGGTCTTATCTAGCTGTTATTATCGACTTATTTGCTCGTCGTGTGGTTGGCTGGGCAATGTCAGATAAGCCTGATACTGACTTAGTTATTAAAGCATTAGATAGAGCATACGAGCAACGAGGCAAGCCACTTGGGCTTATGTTTCATTCAGACCAAGGCAGTCAGTACAGCGCAAAAAGGTTTCAACAAAGGCTGTGGCGTTACCGTATAGAACAAAGTATGAGCCGCCGAGGAAATTGCTGGGATAATGCCCCGATGGAGCGCCTATTTAGAAGCTTAAAAACGGAATGGGTTCTTTCGTTAGGTTATAGTAATTACCAAGAAGCTGAAAAAGATATTAGCTATTATTTAATGAATTATTATAACTGGCGCAGGCCACATAGCCACAACCAAATGGTTGCCCCTGCTATAGCAGAAGAAAAACTTAATTTACTGTCCGGAATTAGTTGACCACAACAATTGATCTTTAATAAAAAAATGCACAAAGAGAAGAGAGTGAGGAGGAAATGAGAAGTGAAAGCTGTAGGCGCAAAGCTTGCTCGCGCAAGATGCTATTTACTTCTCCAAAAGTGAAGCGCCTCTAAGCCTCATTGTGACTTATTTATCTTTATAAAAAATGCACAAAGAGAAGAGAATGAGGAGGAAATGAGAAGTGAAAGCTGTAGGCGCGAAGCTTTCTCGCGCAAGTTGCTTTTTACTTCTCTAAAAGCGAAGTGCCTCTAAGCCTCTTTGTGACTTATTGATCTTTATAAAAAATGCACAAAGAGAAGAGAATGAGGAGTAAATGAGAAGTGAAAGCTGTAGGCGCAAAGCTTGCTCGCGCAAGTTGCTATTTACTTCTCTAAAAGCGAAGCACCTCTAAATCTTTTTGTGAATAAATTGGCTTTATTTATGAGCTATCGCTCGTCACGCCAGCAAAATTGGGTCTACAAAGTAATTTACCCGGTGATAATTTTAGCCACCTTTTTTTATGGTATTGGCGATGGTTTGTGATGGGTTCTCACCGAAAAGCTGCGTATAGTCTTTAGCAAATTGCCCTGCATGCCAAAACCCCCAGTTTGCAGCAATGATTGAAATAGGCTTAGTTTGACCGACTAATTTAAGTTCACGCCGTACATTATTTAAACGCGATAAGCGTAAAAATCGCAGCGGGTTAATACCTAATATACTTTCGAAGCTGTACTGTAAAGTTCGCCTGCTGACATGTGTGAGTTCGCATAATTGTGTAATAGTCACTGTGTTCTGTGGGTCAGCTTTAATATATTCTTTTACTTTGTCTACCACGGCTTTGCGATGCTTATAACTTGGCGCAATGTTGTGCTGCTGACTTTCAGTTTTTAATAAATTTAGCGCAAGCATGTAAAGCATTTCTTGTTGTAAATTGGCGTTTAAGCCATGGGCACCATGATTAACCATGCTGTTAATAATACTGCGCGCTCTGTTGAGAGTTGGGCTATTTACTGTGAGTCGCTCTGCGCCGAAGGCATTTATGTTTTGTAAATTAATACCGTGTAGTTGCGCCATGCATTCAATTGATTGCCAGTTAATCACTACCCCATAAATATTAAATTTTTCAGGGGTTATTAATTCAAAATCGCTGTGACTACTGCGGCACATAAATTGGTTATTTAGAACATCTAAGCCATTAATTTTACTTTCGCACGATGTTTTAGGAATACCCAACCAAAGAGAGTTCTCGGCAATAACACATTGCTGGCGAAGTGCACGCTCTGTGTACTCTTCAAATACGTGTAGATTAGGATGAGCAATGCCTTCAATACAACCAAAAAAACCACCTTCACTAACCTGATCATACTTTTGATCCCAGTTGGTCAGGTTACTTGCTTGTTCATCAATGTCGTGAGTATGTACTTTGCTCTTTTGTGGTGCGTTAGATAAATGCTGATGCGCCATTTTGGATTCGCTCTTTATTTTGTATTGCTTATTGAGGAACTTTAAGCGTGTTTTGAATCTTTTAAGCTGCTGATTTATATTTAAAAAATCGATTTGCCAAAATTCGATAGTGCTTTGGTACGAATTAAGCTTTTAGTACTTAAATGACAAATAACTATAAATAATGCTGTAGCAAAACCTGTACCAAGGTTTGAAAGAGTTAGATGAGGTAAAGAATGGGGCAAACGTATCGCTACACGCTTGGTACAAAAACCTACCAATTTAGAGATTTAGCCGAATTGATGGCTAAAGCGACCGCGCAGCGTTCGGGCGATAGGTTGGCTGGCGTTATTGCGCAGTCGGCGCAAGAACGAGCCGTGGCACAAATGACATTAGCTGAGGTGCCACTTAAAACATTTTTAAATGAAGCGTTAATTCCTTACGAAGACGACGAAATAACACGTCTAATTTTAGACGATCACGATGCACACGCATTTAAGGCAATAGCGCATTTAACTGTTGGGGATTTTCGTAATTGGTTATTGAGTGATTTTGCCACCCCAGGGGTATTAGCCAGTGTAAGGGCCGCAATAACCCCTGAGATGGCTGCAGCAGTTAGCAAAATAATGCGTAATCAGGATTTAATTTTAATTGCTAAAAAATGCCACGTAACCAGTGCATTTAGAAATACGATTGGTTTGCCCGGGCATTTATCAACGCGTTTACAACCTAATCACCCAACCGATGATATTAATGGGATTGCGGCCAGCATGTTGGATGGCTTGCTTTACGGGAATGGTGACGCGGTAATAGGTATAAACCCTGCCACCGACAATGTAGCTCAGGCCATTAAGCTAATGACGCTAATGGATGATGTTATACAAAAATACGAAATTCCAACACAAAGCTGCGTGCTGACTCATGTAACTAATACGATTGAATGCATTGAAGCAGGCGCACCAGTTGATTTGGTTTTTCAGTCAGTAGGAGGCACAGAGGCAACAAACACAAGCTTTGGTTTTAATTTAAATACGCTCGCTGAAGCGCAAGATGCCGCGCTTAGTTTAAAGCGCGGCACGGTGGGCAACAATGTCATGTATTTTGAAACCGGGCAAGGTAGCTCGCTTTCAGCAAATGCGCATCATGGGCTTGATCAACAAACATGTGAAGCACGAGCATATGCTGTGGCAAGAAAGTTTAATCCGTTGCTTGTTAATACAGTTGTGGGGTTTATTGGCCCAGAGTATTTATTTGATGGCAAAGAAATTACCCGCGCGGGTCTGGAAGATCATTTTTGTGGCAAGTTGCTTGGTATTCCTATGGGTTGTGACGTGTGCTACACCAATCATGCAGAAGCCGACCAAAACGACATGGATAACTTACTTACGTTATTAGGTGTAGCGGGGTGTTCGTTTGTAATGGGGATCCCTGGTTCTGACGACATTATGTTGAATTATCAAACCACTTCGTTTCACGATGCGTTGTATGTACGCCGTGTACTGGGTTCAAAACACGCACCTGAATTTGAGGCATGGCTGAGTGAGATGAAAATAATGCAAAGCACTGAAAATGTGACTTTGTCAGACTCATTACCTGCGGCGTTTGTAAAGCCACTTAACGCGATTTCAGGAGGGAATTAATGGCAAGTAACCCTAAAGCTTTAAATGTAAACACCAATCATAAAAGTAATGGCAAGGTGGTACATAATCCGTGGAATGATTTACGCCGCTTTACTGATGCGCGAATTGGCCTTGGTAGAGCGGGGATTAGTTTACCGACTTCAGAAATGCTGGCGTTTCAGTTATCTCATGCCCAAGCCCGCGATGCAGTGAGTTTTCCGCTGGATATTAATCAAATGAAAAATAGCCTTGGTGTTTTAACTCCCCGCACTCCTATTTTGCATTTACATAGCCAAGCGGTTGATCGAGTAAGTTATCTTCAACGCCCTGATTTAGGACGTAAGTTAAGTAAAAAAAGCCAAGATATTTTGCTTGATTTTATGGCAGAGCAAAAGCAAACCCCACCTTTAAATTACGATTTGGCTCTTGTCGTGGTCGATGGTCTTTCGTCACTAGCAGTACAAAAAAATGCGCACCCATTTATTAGTGAACTGTTGGCACAACTGGGCAAAAGTCAGCAACTTAAACTAGCGCCAATAACCTTAGTAGAACAAGGACGTGTAGCTATTGGCGACGATATTGGTGAGTTATTAAATGCGCAAATAGTCATGGTGCTAATAGGTGAGCGCCCAGGGCTTAGCTCGCCTGATAGTTTGGGGCTTTATTTAACATGGGCGCCAAAAACAGGGTTAAACGATGCGTGCCGAAATTGTATTTCAAATATTCGACCTGCGGGTTTGTCTTATGAAGAGGCGGCTCGCCGTGCAGTGTATTTATTACGCGAGGCAAAAAAGCTCAAGTTAACAGGCGTTAACCTAAAAGATCGAACACAAGATAATGTAATTGAACATCAGCAACCTAATACCCACTTTTTAATTGGCTAATAGTAAGCAATTAAAAATTAAAACAATAAAAATGAAGCATCAACGGAGATAACAATGTCGAATAATAATTCAGAATACCTTGCCAAAAGGCAATTAAAAAGCGGTACCGCAGGTTGGTTATTACTAGCCGGTCTAGGGGTGTCGTATGTTATATCGGGCGATTTTGCTGGTTGGAATTTTGGCATAGCTGAGGCGGGTTGGGGTGGTTTTGCCATTGCAGCAGTGCTAATGGCAATTATGTATTTAACATTGGTACTTTCGCTGGCTGAAATGTCGGCAGCTATACCTGCAGCAGGAGGCGGATACAGTTTTGCTCGCCAAGCAATGGGCCCCGCTGGTGGCTATTTAACAGGCCTTGCCGTATTAATTGAATACGCTCTTGCGCCCGCCGCTATTGTTATATTTATTGGCTCTGCGGTAGAAGCATTAACTGGGTTTAATGGCCCGTGGGTTTATGCGCTGTTTTACTTGGCATTTGTGGGCATTCACTTAGCGGGTGTAGGTGAGGCACTAAAAGTGATGATGGTAATAAGTGGGTTAGCGGTGCTTGCTATTGTTGCCACTGCGGTTGTGCTTGTAACTAATTTTGATGCAGCTAATTTATTTGATGTGGCGGTCAGCGACGCCGCTGGCGCAACTGAGTTTTTACCATTAGGTTGGTATGGCGTATGGGCCGCACTGCCATTTGCTATGTGGTTATTTTTAGCCGTTGAGGGTGTACCACTTGCTGCAGAAGAAGCAAAAAATCCCGCTAAAGATGTGCCAAAAGGCATTATTGGAGCAATGGTATTTTTACTGTTCACTGCATTGTTAGTCGTGGTGTTAGTGCCCGGTGCTGCTGGTGCCAACGCCATGGGAGCAAGTGCAGTACCTTTGGTTGATTCGCTGAACGCCACGGGTAATACAAGCTTAGCCACGGTGGTCAATATTTTAGGCTTAGCGGGGTTGGTCGCATCGTTTTTTTCTATTATTTATGGTTATAGCCGTTTAGTGTTTGCCCTTTCACGAGCGGGTTATTTACCACAATCTTTGTCAATTACCACAAAGCGTAAAGTACCGGCTCGTGCGTTAATAGTGCCTGCTATTTTTGGTTTTATTGCCTCACTAAGTGGTGAAGGTGATTTAATGTTGGCAATGGCGGTTGTGGGTGCAACGGTATCTTACGCATTAATGGCATTAAGCCATATTATGCTACGTATTAAGCAACCTGAATTAGTTCGCCCTTATAAAACGCCTGGTGGTGTGGTTACATCTGGTATTGCACTTGTACTATCGCTTGTTGCACTTACCGGTGTATACGCCTTTGACCCTCGAGCGTTTCTATACACGGTAATTTTATTTGCATTGGGTGCGGCATATTATTTTGGCTACAGCTCTAAGCATTTAATGGCTAAAACGGCTGATGAAGAATTTGCTATGTTAGCTGATGCAGAATCTGATTTAGCAATGGCGGTAAACGAGGGGTAATAAAGGTTAAGGAATACCAATCTGCAATAATACTTAATCATTTTGCGGGGCTAAACGTTCAACACGTTTTTCCACCTTCAAAATAGATCAGTTAATTAAGCGAATTGGTATAAACCGATAAGGCAGGCTAAAAACAGTGTTTTAGCCTGCTTTTTCTGAATTAGTCAATATGGGCGGTTGAATCTCTAACTACCAGTTCAGGGGTATATTGCTTGATAATGTCGCGGTCGTTGCCATTACGAATTTGCGCAATTAATAAGTTAGCAGCATCTTGCGCTATTTGGTTGTTAGGCTGGTGAGCGGTGGTAAGCTTAGGCCATGTTTGGCGCGAAAACGGGCTATCTTCAAAGCCTGTAATTGATAATTGACTCGGTATGTCAATTTCCATTAAGCGCGCTGCAAATAACGCACCTGCAGCGATTTCATCGTTACAAGACACAATAGCGGTTGGCCGGTTGGTTTGATTTATTAATACTTTTGCCCCTTCAACACCTGACTCAAACGAGTACTCTCCGGCAATGATCAACTGCGAGTCTATTTCAATATTATGCTGCGTTAAAGCTGCTTTATAGCCCTCTAATCGTTCTTTAGTTGAGTTATGCTCTGAGCCACCTGCTAAAAAACCAATACGGGTGTGTCCATTATTAATTAAATGCTCAGTAATAGATTTCGAAGCGCAGTTATCGTCAATCATAATACACGGGGTTAACGTATCTGGTGCGCTGTGGCCCGATAGTATGCGCACAACTTTAATATTTAACTGCGTGAGTTTTTCTACAAAATTGGGCATTTCTGAAAAGGGCGGTGTGAGTAAAATACCTGCAATTCGCGTGCGTTTTACCATGTCGGTAATTTCATCTATTATTCGTGTTTCTTTCGCATCGCATGGGTGAATGAGTAGTTCAAAACCTTGTTTTTTACAGGCATCTAAAATACCTCTTTGCATGTCTATGATGTAATAGGCATTAGGATTATCGTAAATATAGGCAATACTGTAAGCTTTTGTTCCTGCAAGGCTTCTTGCTGCTAAGTTTGGATGGTAGTTTAGCTTTTCAACCGACGCCATGACTTTTTCACGCGTATTGTCACGCACAGACGCTTCGTTGTTTATTACTCGCGATACCGTTTTTATCGATACCCCTGCATCTTTTGCCACGTCGTTTATTGTTGCTTTCATAAGCTTAATAGACCTTTAATATTATTTTTTTTGGCACTAATTTATTCGTTAATATCGACAGTTAAAATAGCGATAACTGCGCATTGGATATCATTTTTAATGAACAAATTATAAAGACATCCGTTGAGATTGATAGTTAATTTATTGAATGGGTATCGCAGATCATGAAAATCCTGAAATTTTTTATAAAAAAATGACTAATTTATTATTTATAAAATACAACACATTATGTAATTTGTATGATTTATTATGTAAATATTTTGTATCTTTTTTGCGCTCGTATGTAGCTATGAAAATAAAAACGGTGTAAAGTCGCTTCGTAATGACAACGCTGTCATGGGGTTTAACACACAATGACATGACACCGTAGCGCGTTGTTTATTTATAAAAAATACTGACACTCAGACACTAGAACACTAAAAAAAAATGAAACACCAATAAGGGGAAACCAATGTCAAATTCACTGTTTAAAAAGGGAATGCTAGCTAGTTCAATTGCACTTATTTTATCTGGTAGCTTATCTGCTGCGGCCATTGCACAAGATGCGCAATTAGCACAAGAAGAAATAGAAGTTATTGAGGTTAAAGGGATCCGCAGTTCACTAAAAGAAAACCTTAATGCAAAACGCTTTTCTTCAAATGTGTCAGACGTGATCACGTCTGAGGACATTGGCAAGTTCCCTGACAAAAACGTTGCTGAAACACTGTCTCGTATTACTGGTGTTGCAGTTAGCCGTGAATTTGGTGAAGGTGAAAAAATCAGTATTCGTGGTGCTGGCCCAAAATACAACCGAACATTGTTAAATGGTCAAACGGTGGGTACTGCTGATTGGTTTATTTTAGATGAAGCAAACCGAAGCTTTAACTACACCATGCTACCGTCAGTTATTGTAAAAGGACTTGAGGTGAACAAATCACCTGTGGCAAGTATTGATGAGGGCTCTATAGGGGGCACTATTGTACTTAAAACACGCCGCCCGTTGGATATGGATGCAAACTCAGTTAGTTTGTCATTAGAAGGGCAGTATTCAGAAACATCTGGCGAAACAGATCCACAGTTAGCGGGAATGTATTCGTGGAAAAATGACGATGAAACATTGGGTGTTATGGTATCGGCTGTTAAGCAAGAACGTAATTTAGAGCGTCAAGGTTTTGAAGTGCTAGGTTGGGTTGAAAGCGACGATGATGAGTATATTGTGCCTCGTAACATTGGCGCACCTAAATTTATTCAAAGCCGGGAGCGCGAAACCTTATTTGCAACCCTCCAATACGCACCGAACGATAACTTATTAATGACGTTAAATTATCTAGATTCGCAAATGGATGTAGACAACCAAAATTCTAACTTAATTAATTTTGCGTTTGGCGACCGCGCTGAAATTATTGCTAATGCGACTAAAGTTAAAAATGGCGCTATTTTAGCATCAAGCGCAGGCGGTAATTATGCTTACAATTACATTAATCGCGTATCAAGTACTGAAACAGATCAAGTACATCTCGATATTGACTACCAAGGCGATGGTTACAGCCTTAATTTTGAGCTAGGTAAAACCGCAGCGAGTGGGGGTACTTACCGTGAAACGTCTTGGGAATATGTTGCTGTTGGCTCAGGCTATGATTACGACTTAACGGGTACACCCAATGTAAATGTGGGTGTTAACGCCGCCGATGGTAATAACTTTGCAGCTGGATGGATTTGGGGCGGGGCAAAACCGACTACCGATGAAGAAACCTTTGCTCAAGCCGATTTAACATACGATGTTGAGTTTGGCCCATTCACAGCAATAAAAACAGGTGTTAAATATCGACAAGCAGAGCGAACTCAAGGGCGTCATGCTTATAGTTGGCATGCACCGTTTGCCGACGGTGGTGCAAATTCAGACAATTATCTAGATCACATTTTTGACACCTGCCCAACGCTTGCAACGTGTGGCTTAGATGCCAATGGCGCTACAAGTATTGATGCTGCTGTGACTGGTAATATTACTGAGCAAGTTTCACATAACCGTGAACTAATGGAAGAAATTGCCTTTAACGGTTTAAATGGAATATCTGCCAGTTATGCGATTCACGATAATTTAGCCGAAATTTGGGAAGTAGAAGAAGATATTTTGGCGCTGTATGTACAAGGTGATTTTTCTGGAGAGGGTTTCAGAGGTAATGTAGGTATGCGTTATGTAAGCACCGAGCAGACCTCTTATGGTTATGAGTTTTCAGGTGATTCGTGGGGCTTAAATACAATTAATGGTGATTGGTTAACGCCAAGCGTTTTAAACTGGGTAAGCCAAGATAATGACTACGCTGAGTTTTTACCAAGCTTTAACATTGCTTTTGATCTAACTGAAGAGCAAATACTTCGTATCGGTGCTGCACGTGTTATGGCTCGTCAAAATTGGGCCGATATTTCATCGTCAGAAACCTTCGGTTCATTAACCGGTGGTCGAGGCACAGGTAGCCGTGGTAATCCAAACTTAGCACCCACTATTTCAAATCAGTTTGATTTGTCATGGGAATGGTATTACAACGAGGCATCAATGCTATCGATTGCTTACTTTGCTAAAGACTTAAGCTCATTGCGCTCTACCGTTACCGTAACAGAGGATCGTTATGATCAAGAAAACGAAGTATTTGTTCCTGTTGATTTTGCACAGCCGGGTAATGGACTAGGTGGCACAATTCAAGGTATTGAATTGGGATTACAACACGATTTTGGTGGTTTTGGTGTATCAGCGAACTATACATACACAGATGCAAGCGCTGATGAGCAGCGAGATACAAATCAGGTTGGAAGTGGCTTAGTCGAAGGGACATCGAAAAATATGCTTAACTTAATGGCATATTACGAAAATGACGCTTACCAAGCGCGCATTATGTATAACTACCGAAGCGACTGGTATAAAGGTCTTCACTTTAATGGTGATGAGCTTTTCAATGACGCCTTTGGCCAGTGGGATGCAAGCGCCTCTTATAATGTAAATGAATACGTTACGCTTACTTTAGAAGCGGTTAACTTAACAGATGAAGAAATTGTTGAGTACAACACGAATGAAGAACGCATTATGTCTATTTACTCTAATGGACGCCGTTATGTGGCAGGTATTCGTGTTAACTTTTAAGTTAATATGAATAAGCATTTCAAAAGCCGAGTTTAGCTCGGCTTTTGGTTATTAATCACCTTGATACAAATTATGGTCTTTAATTATGCGTGCTTTAAAACAGGTAGCAACTTGGCATAATGTAACTCCAGCTATGTTTAAAAACGACATAGCACCACTAGCCGAGCCCGCCATTTTAAAAGGGTTAGTAAGTGATTGGCCGTTAGTAAAGCAAGTAACTAGCTGCACAGGCGAAAACCCTCATGCTTGGCTTAACATGTTAAGCGATTACTATGTGGGTGGCAGTGTTCGAATGGCTGAAATACCGCAAAGCGAATCACCTCAGTTTTTTTATAACAAAGCGCGTGATGGATTTAACTTTACCCGCAAAGTTGCACCTTTTATGCAATTTATGCAGGTGTTGTTACAAAATGCAGAGTTAATAAAGGCGGGCAATAACCCTGGTGCTGTTGCTATTCAAAGTGCCCCTGTTGTTGATTATTTTAATGACCTTGCAACAACTCACACTATGGCGTTATTTGCAGATAAACCAAAGCCGCGATTTTGGCTGGGTAATCAGTCAACGGTGGTGGCTCATTATGATGATGCAGAAAATATTGCCTGCGTAATTGCTGGTGAGCGCAAGGTTACTTTATTTGCACCGCATCAAATCACAAATTTGTATGTAGGCTCTATTGAGCATACGCCAGCGGGTGCGCCAGTTTCAATGGTGGATTTAAATAATCCCGATTTTGAAAAATTCCCCAAGTTTAAGCAAGCACTCAATGAGGCACTTGTCGCTCAGCTACAACCGGGAGATGCATTATATATTCCTACCTTGTGGTGGCATCATGTAGAGGCATTAAGCCCTATAAATATGATGATGAATTATTGGTCGGGCGGGTCTATTGCAAAGAGCAGCGAACCCGTGCCAATGGATGCATTATTGTTATCAATTATGGCCATTAGAGATTTACCCACAGCTCAAAAAAAAGCGTGGCAGGCTTTTTTTAACTACCATATTTTTGACTTTGAAGAGGCGCAAAATCAGCATATTCCTGAACAGCTTAAAGGAATCTTAAACCCGCTTACAAGTCAACAACGAGCGCAAGTTAAGCAGTGGCTTATCAAGCAGCTCAGTTAATAGATTAAAGGATACAGGCAATGACACTCAAATCATTACTGATAGCAGGCTGTATAGCATTGAGCTTAACAGCGTGTCAGGACACAAAAACACACAAACAAAATGTTGAACTGGTTCAAGCGAGTAATAGCGCAATAGAGTCACTCGCTAATATGCTACAAATACAGTATGAACAAGTCGATAATAGACCGTCAGAATACTGCGATAAAACCATTGAAAACGGTAATTGCTTTGAAGCAAAGCTACACATTAAAGCAAGTGGTGCCGTTAATGTGGATGGGTGGAAAATTTACTTTAGTCAAATTACGCCTATTCAACAGACTCTCAGTGATGAATTTACTATTACTCATGTTAATGGTGACCTTCATGTAATTGAGTTAAAAGAGGCGTTTACGGGGTTTAAAGCAGGCGAAACCAAAACTATTACGTTTTATGCTAATTTTTGGTCGTTATCGCAAAGTGATGCAATCCCAAATTATATTTTGGTTAACCATAATGAGTACGCCAAAGTAATTACAAGTACTAAGCCCACTGTTGACCCTGAGACAGGTTTAGAGCTATTACCTCATGTTGTACCTTATAGTGATTACGAGCGACAATTTAAGCGTACTAAAAACGATGAAACACAATGGCTGACAGCAGAACGTTTGTTTGAGCGAAACACAAAGTATGATTTTTCACCTTATTTAACAGATGAAAATAAACAAGTAGCACAGCACATCATTCCTACTCCAACTCAGGCTACATTTAGTCAAACACAACAGCTAGATATTAGCCAAGGCTTACGCTTTAACCTCAATGGTGTAAATGAAAAAGGGGTAACTGCGGCCATTGAGCGACTTAAATTATTGGGTTTAACGACGAGTGAATCTGGTGTTGCGGTAAATCTTAATTTAACACCCACAAAAGATGGCTCACAAGGTAGTTATACATTAGCGATTAATGCCAGTGAAATAAATATAAGCGCCACTGATGAATCTGGTGTGTTTTATGCTTTGCAGAGCTTGGCGAGTTTATACCAAGTAAACAATACAACACTGCCAATAGGTCAGGTGAACGATGCTCCTCATTATGAATTTAGAGGCGTGTTGGTGGACGTGGCCCGTAACTTTCGAGACAAAGCATTTATATTAAAGTTACTTGATCAAATGGCTGCATATAAGCTTAATAAATTACACTTACATTTAGCCGATGACGAAGGTTGGCGTTTAGAAATCCCTTCTCTTGAAGAGCTTACTGATGTTGCTTCAAAACGCTGTTTTGACCTCTCAGAGCAGGAGTGTTTAATGCCACAACTTGGTGCTGGTATAGATACTTCTAGCCCGGTTAATGGTTTTTATTCAGTGGATGATTACCAAGAAATCCTTAAATTTGCGAGTGCGCGACATATTCAAGTTATTCCCTCATTAGATATGCCAGGTCATTCGCGAGCGGCTATTAAGGCTATGCAAGCTCGTTATAATAAGTACATAAAACAGGGTGATAAACAAAAAGCTGAACAGTTTTTACTTTATGATCCGCTCGATACCACCGTGTATTCTTCGGTACAGCATTACAACGATAACACCATCAATGTATGTTTAGATTCATCGTATGCGTTTATACGCGAAGTTATGGAGCAAGTTAAAATAATTCATAATGAAGCGCAGCACCCGCTAACGCGTTATCACATAGGTGCAGATGAAACAGCGGGTGCATGGGTATCGTCTCCAGCTTGTACTGAGTTTATTAAACAAAATAATTTGCCGTTTACCAAAGCTGAGCAATTAGGTAGCTACTTTATAGAGCGTGTGTCGAACATGTTAGCTGACATGAATATTGAAACAGCTGCATGGAGTGATGGCCTATCGCATACTAACCCAAATAATATGCCTGACATTGTGCAAGGTAATAGTTGGGATTTACTGATGTGGAATGGCCACCAGCGCGCGCACCAATTTGCTAATCGTAATTGGCAGGTAGTGGTGTCATCACCCGATGTTTTATATTTTGATTTTCCTTATGAAGCAGATCCTCAAGAGCACGGTTATTACTGGGCTTCAAGGCATATTAATACAGAAAAAGTATTTCAATTTATGCCTGATAATTTACCCGTACACGCCGAATTTTGGTTAGACAGAGAAGATAGGCCTTACACCGCAAACGACACGGTTATAAAAAATGATGCAGGTGAAGTTGAGTTTGCACCGCTTGAAAAAGGTAAGCAATTTATTGGTATTCAAGGTCAGTTATGGAGCGAAAATACCCGTACCAATAATATGGCTGAGTATAAGCTTTTTCCTCGTTTATTATCGTTAGCACAACGCGCATGGCACAAGGCGCAATGGGCGGTGCCTTACGATCATGATGGCTTTGTTTATAGCCGAAATACGCAGCGTTTTACGCCTTCACTGAAGCAGCAGCGAGACCAACAATGGTTAACGTTTGCCGCTAGTTTAGGGCTTAAAGAGTTTAATAAGTTAGAGAGGGCAAATGTGCACTTTCGCATTGCTAACGCAGGAGCCAAAATTGAAAACGGCATGTTGTACGCTAACGTTGCTTACCCCGGTTTGCTAATAGAATATATGCAAGCCGGAGGGCAATGGCAGACGTATAATGCGCCGGTAAAAGTAACTCAAGATGTGTGGGTGCGTACCAAATTGCCAGTATCTGGTCGTGTTAGCCGTACATTAAAAGTAACACAGCAGTAGCATACACACCCCTTAAATTATAAGGGGTGTAGAAACATAATTTGAATATAAATTAAAGAATGACAACGCTGTCATTTGTGTTAGTATAAGATTCATCCGCTCTGGCAGCGTGTTTTATTTTGAGTGTTATGCAACACGGTCGAACAAGTAAAGAGGCAAAAATGATCACCAATACAATTAATAATGAACTCTTTGTTGGGATCGATGGGGGCGGCACTAAATGTAAAGCAATTATCGTTAACAGCGCGAATGAAATTTTAGGAGCGGGTATTGCTGGGCCAGGAAACCCTTTACATGGATTTACACAGGCTATTAATTCTATAGAGCAGTCAGCTCAATTGGCTCTTAATGATGCAGGTTTAAGTGAAACTCCTTTATCCTACTTAGTCGCGGGTGTGGGGTTGGCGGGTGTTAACTTACCAAGCCTACATAAACAAATGATGCATTGGAAAAGCCCCTTCAAAACAATGTATTTAACTACCGATTTACTTATTGCTTGTATGGGTGCACATCAAGGTGATGATGGTGCAGTGATAATTGCTGGTACGGGTTCGTGTGGTTTTTCATATGTTAAAGGACAGTCTTTTATGATTGGCGGACATGGCTTTCCGCATGGCGATAAAGGAAGTGGTGCATGGATTGGTTTTACAGCATGCCAAAACGTGTTGTTGAGCTTAGATAAGCTAATGCCTAATAACACGCTGACTGAATGTATTTTAAAGTATTTATCGGTCAATGATGCCATGGAGTTAGTCGAAATTATTGCAAATAAACCGGCTGCATTTTTTGCTCAATTAGCCGGGTGTGTATTTCAGTCAGCTGCGGCAAACGACGATATTGCTATTAGTATTTTAAAAGAAAGCGGTGCCTATTTGAGTGACATTGCTCGTCAATTATTAGCCAAAAAATCACCAAGATTATCTTTTATAGGTGGATTGTCTTCGGTTATGACGCCTTGGCTGGACATAGATATTCAAGGTGTTTTATCTGCGCCTTTATCATCACCCGAAATGGGATCAGTACTTTACGCGAAACAACAGCAAGTTAACTACAGCAGTCAGGAGCTATGATGTATCACACATTAATGGAAAAAGAAGCGGCGCAAACGCCCGAAGTCATTAAACAGCAAATTCTTGCTAATCAGCCTCTAGTAGAAAAAATTGGCCAAAAACTACGTGATATTGCACCTAAAATGGTGATGATCATCGGCCGTGGTTCGTCAGATCATGCTGGAGTATTTGGTAAATATTTAATAGAAATTGAAGCAGGTATCCCTGTTAGTTCAGCGGCGCCGTCGGTTGCCAGTGTGTACGGTAAAACACTTAAACTTGATAGTGCATTGGTGATTGTTATTTCTCAATCAGGACGAAGCCCAGATATTATTGCCCAAGCTAAAATGGCAAAAGAAGCTGGCGCATACTGTATTGCACTGGTAAATGACGAAGCGTCACCGTTAAAAGACATTGTTGATGACTTTATTGGGCTTAAAGCGGGAGATGAAATATCGGTTGCGGCGACTAAAAGTTATTTATCTACGCTGTCAGCTTTAGTGCATTTAGTTGCTAATTGGACTCAAAATAACGAATTATTACAAGGGTTAAAGCAGTTACCTGAAGCATTAGATGCAATCATTGACTCACCAATACAACTTCAGTCAGACGCATTTTTGCCTGTTAAAAACATGGTTGTATTAGCGCGCGGTTTAGGGTTTTCAGTCTCTAAAGAAATGGCATTAAAACTTAAAGAAGTGTGTGCTATTCATGCAGAGGCATTTAGTAGTGCAGAATTTTTACACGGCCCCGTTACGTTAGTTGAACAAGGTTTGGTGATTTTAAACTGCGCGGTCGAAGATGAAACCGCATACTCTCACCAGCAGCAAATAGCAGACGTAACCCAGCGCGGCGCTCACATTATCAACCTTACTCAAAATGGGATTGCAGTGCACCCACGTTTAGCGCCGTTTTTAGTGCTGCAGCGTTTTTATTTAGATATTGCCAAAGTGGCAGTTAAGCGAGGCTTTAACCCCGACGAGCCCAAAGGGCTTAAAAAAGTAACAAGGACATTATAAATGTCAGTTCTACGTATTTTTGTTGCTACGCTGTTTGATGGTGATCAGTTTTTAAAAGACAAAGTGCTCACAATTGACGCGGGTGTTATTACCGCTATTGATGATAATACTAATAATGTAGATGAAACCTTATCAGGCTTAGTTACCCCTGGGTTTATAGATTTACAGGTAAATGGTGGTGGAGGTGTATTGTTTAACCGAGCACGCAGTGCATCAGAGGTTAAACGAATGCTTATGGCTCACGCTAAGTATGGCACAACAGCCATGCTGCCTACTTTAATTACCGATACAGTTGAAGTTATGCGCCAAGCGGCTGATGTAATAGCCGATGCGATTGTTAAACACACACCTGGCATTTTGGGCATTCACTTTGAAGGACCGCATTTATCTATAGCTAAAAAAGGGGCACATAGCGAAGAATTCATTCGTCCGATTTCAGATGATGAGTGGCAAGTTTTATCGCGCAAAGATATAGGCAAAGTGGTGGTTACATTAGCCCCTGAAAATGTATTGCCAAGTGATATTACTCAAATGCGTGAGTTAGGCATACATGTTTGCTTGGGCCATACAAATGCGTGTTTTGAGCAGGCACAACGAGCCGTTGATGCTGGCGCTACAGGATTTACACATTTATACAACGCCATGTCACCTTTGCAAGGGCGTGAGCCAGGCGTTGTGGGGTGTGCTTTGCTAAATGACAATACCTATTGTGGCTTAATAGTTGATGGTCATCATGTTGATTATGCTGCATGCCAAGTAGCACTGAAAGCTAAACCTAAAGGGCGTGTGTTTTTAGTGACCGATGCAATGCCACCGGTAGGTACAAACGAAACTGAATTTGCTTTTTTCGATCGAACAGTAACACTTAACCAAGGCAAGTTAACCTCAACAACGGGGGAGCTTGCAGGCTCAGTACTTGACATGGCAACGGCTGTAAAAAATAGCGTTGATCATTTACAGTTGCCACTATCAGAAGCACTAAAAATGGCATCTTTATACCCAGCACAGTATATTAACTTACCCACAACACATGGAAGGTTAATTGTTGGCAGCCCTGCTAATTTTGTTCAACTCGATACACACCAACAGGTTATAAGCACGTGGATTGGTGGTGAACAGCTTTTTTAAAAACGATAATAAATATAAATAAAGGAAAAATAACATGACAACAAATGTTATGGATACACCTAAAAGCAGTAGCATGCTGCCCATGGCTATTGTGGCAGTATTATTTTTTATACTGGGGTTTGCAACGTGGCTAAATGGTTCATTAATGCCTTATTTAAGCCAAATATTAAAGTTAACGCCATTTCAGGGATCGTTAATTTTATTTTCGTTTTATATCGCGGTGACTTTTACCGCATTGCCATCGGCAGTGTTAATTAAAAAAGTTGGTTACAAAAACGGTATGGCGATGGGCATGGGGTTAATGATGATTGCCGGCTTGTTATTTATTCCTGCTGCGATGTCGCAAGTTTTTCCTTTATTTTTGCTAGCACAGCTAGTGATGGGCGCAGGACAAACATTGCTTCAAACTGCCGTTAATCCTTATGTTGTAAGGCTTGGGCCAGAAGAGTCTGCAGCGGTTCGCATTAGTATTATGGGCATACTCAATAAAGGGGCGGGGGTTATTTCTCCTTTAGTGTTTACCGCGTTAATTTTAAGTAATTTTACAGATACAGTAGGCACTGAGCTTAGCCAGCAACAAGTTGATGATATGGCAAATGGTCTTATTCTTCCTTATTTAGGTATGGCACTATTTATTGGACTATTAGCATTTGCCGTTAAAAAATCACCATTACCCGAACTTATTACTGACGATGCTGAGCAAACAAGTAGCAACAGTGAAATACGCGAAACTTTATCTCACCCTAACTTAGTTTTTGGGGCTATTGCCATTTTTTTATATGTTGCAGTAGAAGTTATTGCTGGCGATACCATTGGCACTTTTGCGCTCTCTCTTGGCGTTGCTAATTATAGTGTGATGACTTCCTACACCATGATCTTTATGGTGTTTGGCTATATTTTGGGGATTTTGCTTATTCCCAGATTTATAACTCAACAAACAGCCCTCACACTATCAGCCGTATTAGGTATTGTTATTACCTTGTGTATCTTATTAATTGATGCGCAGTCGTTTATTATTGCCAACGCATTATTAATACCATTAGGCGGCGCTAACTTACCCGATGTATTACTACTTATAGCTTTTTTAGGCTTAGCAAACGCCATTGTTTGGCCTGCGGTATTTCCACTTGCGTTGTCGGGGCTTGGAAAACTAACAAGCACAGGCTCTGCACTGTTAGTAATGGGTATAGCCGGGGGGGCATTTGGTCCAGTTTTATGGGGATTATTGAGCGGGTTTACTTCATTACAAACAGGGTATTCGGTGTTGTTACCATGTTATTTATTTATTTTATTTTATGCCGTAAAAGGCCATAAAATGAAAAAGCAATAACGTCCACCAGCTACCCTAACCCCAGTGCACTTTGCAATATAAAGTGCACTGATGATTAACTAACCTGAGCTTTGGCGAGGGATAGATTGATTACCCACAGTTCAAGTTAACTATTACACGTTAACTTAAGCGCGTTACTTTCAGTTTTATCCTGCCAGCGTTTGCCCCATAAAAACGACTTAAATCGTTAGCGAAAGGGCAAAACTAGCCCGATTTAGTCATAGTTATATCTGCTCCTTGCGCTATTTCAAATAAGGCTTTGTCACTTTTATCAATGGCGCCAATTAAAGCAAACCAATCAGCATTTGGCTTGCGCCTAAAAGGCTCCAGTAATGCCATAGGTATTTCTTTTACGCCAAGTTGCACGTTATTACGATGCCACCCTTTGGGTGTACACTTTATGCCGTCGTCAAACCAATATTGATCAGGGTATGGGGTAAAGCGATAGGTTGCACCTTGCTCAAGCATCAAACCCGTACTGTTATAAAACTCACTCGCAAATACCACCACATCTTGGCTTTGGCCAATACTTAATACGCTCATATTTTGGTTGGCAAGCGCAATGTGCGCACTTAAGCCGGTAAAACTTAATGTAGAGTCGTCACTGTAGCTAATTTTGTATGTTAGCTTTTTAAGTGACTCAGGACGGTAGCTGGTGAGCTTATTAATTCGTGTAGCCACACTGTGGTGTATAAGGGGCTCTATAGTGCTTACCTCATTATCAACCAGTACAATGCATTCTCTATCTACCAGTTTAAAGAGCGAATTAAACCAAAAGTAGTTTTGCTGGTGGCTAAGTGCAAGTGGATCTGGGATCACAGTAACATCGTCTTGTGCAATTAAATTACTCGTTGGTAGGAGTGTTTCGTAATTTATCTCGTGACTTGTTAACAATGAAATAGCTAACGGTTGCTCAATTAACCACTCAAGTGCATAACGTAAGCAAATATCGGCTAATCCGTCGCGGTAATAACCACCCCCTATGTCTGAATGTGCGCCTGCAAACCATAGTTCAGTAATGTTATTTTGATGGTTCATTAGCGTGGGCTCAAACGCACGGCGTTTTTCATCAAGCGCAACACAATGCAGCGCAGCGGTTATATTGTGTGCTATGGTGTGGTTTTCAAAAATAACATGCTCTGCGCCGCGTGTCGCTTTACTTACTTTAGAAAGCCCAATAGAGGCAACGGTATCAAACACACATAAATAAACATGCTCGCTGATAAGGCTTTCTAAACATTTTGCAAAGCGTCTAGCTAGGGCTGCACCTCGGCTAAAACCAGTAAGCAGCACAGTGTCGCCTAGTTGGTAATGTGCTTTAAAGTCGTTAATTGCTTGATTCAAAATGCTAGCAACATCGTCACCGCGCGGTGCTAAAGTTTGATTTAAAATACGCTTTAAGCGGCTACCTTTAGTGCCAATGCTCTGATAATAAAAACTAAGTTGGTTTGTAAATGGAGTGGTGGGGGAGTCATCAAGTTTGCCACCTAATAATAAATGCAGCTTGAGGATGTTAGAAATACTACTGTCTTCTTTAAAATGGTCTGAGTTAAATTGCTCTGCGTCGCGAGGCTCGCCCCCGGTACCATCAAAATTAAAAATTAGCGTTTTGCCCGTCATTGCCTATTTCCCTCAGTAGTTTGTATAAATTTATATGGGAATTGTGAAAAATCAAAGACAGCGGTAATAAATATTTATTAAACGTGTTTATTACCGCCATAGGCTTTTTATTAATGCAATTTCATTTTAGGGCGCACTACACGCAGGACTTTTTCGCTTATCCATAACGCAAAGGTTTTTGCGCTGCCATGAATGGCGCGTTGGTGCATGCGATACAGCGATATATACATAAAGCGGGCTATGCGCCCTTCTATAAAAAAGGTGTTGCTGGTTAAGTTACCCATTAAATTACCTACCGTGCTGTAGCGCGATAAGTTAACTAACGAGCCATGATCGCTATATTTAAAGCTACACAAAGGTTGTTGTTTTAAAGTGGCAATGAGGTTTTTTTCAACACATAGCGCCATTTGATGCGCCGATTGCGCGCGCGGTGGAACGAGCTTTCCGTCTTCTTGAGTAAAGGCGCAGCAGTCGCCCAGTACAAATATACTCTCATCGACGGTGCTTTGTAAAAACTCATTAACTTGAATTTGGTTGCTACGGGTAAGCTCAAAAACGCCTAAGTCTTTAATAAAGTCTGGCGCTTTTACGCCTGCAGCCCACACCATAATATCGGCATTAATGTGCTCATCGTCTTTGGTTATAAAGCCTTGTTCAGTGGCTTCCTTCACTTGTGTTTGCTCGCGTACGTTTACACCTAACTTTAATAATTCACGTTTGGCGCTCACGGCAATTCGCTCTGTCAATGCGGGCAAAATACGTGGCCCTGCTTCAATTAAATGAATGTGCAAACGCTTAGACGACATATTTGTAAGTCCATATAGCTTTAACAGCTCAGATACATGATACAGCTCCGCTGATAGCTCAACACCGGTAGCTCCTCCGCCAACAATTGCAATATCAAGAGACTGTTGCTGGTTATCGTCTTGGTGTAGGCGAGTAAAGCTATCGAGCAATGAATGCTGAAAACGTTCCGCTTGTTGATTTGAGTCTAAAAAGTAGCAGTGCTCTTTTATGCCAGGTGTATTAAAGTCGTTACTTACACTGCCAATAGCAATAACAAGATGATCGTAACGTACAGTGCGCTTGGGTAAAATAGTGTGTCCAAGTTCGTCAAAAAGAGGGGCGAGAGTGATGGTTTTATTACTTTGGTCGAGATTGCAAAAGGTACCAAGTTGAAAGTTATAATGATGTTTTGCGGCATGGGCAGAGTAAACTACGCCATCTAAATCGGGGTCAATAGAGCCTGTTGCAACCTCGTGCAATAGCGGCTTCCATATATGGGTGCGGTTTTTATCAATGAGTAGTATTTCGGCGTGTTTTTTCTTACCTAGTTTATGCCCTAACTGAGTTGCAAGCTCTAATCCACCTGCGCCACCGCCAATAACGACGATTTTAGGTTTGGTTATATTCATGACTATGCCCTTAAAAATAATATACCCAAGCGATCTGTTTTATTATTTTAAAATGACTTGGGTATCAAAAATTATTTTGGCAAAGCTCACTTTTATGGGGCTATAGTGTGCGCCTAAATAATGGATATGTCAGCAGTAAATCACCTAATTTACGGTATACTAACTTGCAAATACTTCATCTAGGCTGCATTTTTCTGTTATAGCCCTGTGTTATCAACGCCAAAAAGGACATTTTTATGAATACGCCGCTTTTACAATCACTTGAGCAACATTTTGGTTTTAACCAGTTTAGAGCAGGGCAGCAGCAAACTATAGAGCAGCTTTTAAATGGGCAATCGTCCCTTGCTATATTCCCTACAGGGTCGGGTAAGTCGTTATGTTATCAGCTAACGGCTTTACATTTACCTCATTTAACCTTAGTGGTATCGCCTTTACTAGCCTTAATGAAAGATCAAATAAGCTTTTTAAATAGTAAAGGCATTTATGCTGCAAGCCTTGACTCAAGCCAAGATCAAATGCAAAGCAGCACGGTAATGAACGACGTGCGCAGTGGTAAAGTAAAAGTATTAATGGTCTCGGTTGAGCGCTTTAAAAACGAGCGCTTTAGAGAGTTTATAAGCCAAGTTGCGCTTTCTATGTTGGTGGTAGACGAAGCGCACTGTATCTCTGAATGGGGCCATAACTTTAGACCCGATTACTTAAAACTACCGCGCTACCGTGATGAGCTAAATATTCCACTGGTACTATTGCTAACCGCTACAGCCACTAAAAAAGTAAAGCGTGACATGGCTGAGCGTTTTAATATATCGCCTGAGTGCATTGTACAAACAGGCTTTTACCGCGCAAATCTCGATTTAAGTGTGCTAAGTGTAAAAACAGCTGATAAAAACACCGAGCTCACTAATATAGTGCGTGCGCAAACTGGCCCCGGTATTGTGTATGTCACACTACAGCAAAGTGCAGAGCAAGTTGCCAATATATTAAGCGCGCAGGGTTTGCAAGCGGTGGCGTATCATGCAGGGCTTGAAGATACGCTTCGCGGGCAAATTCAAGACGATTTTATGGCGGGCAAAATTAACGTTGTTGTGGCAACAATAGCCTTTGGTATGGGCGTTGATAAATCAGATATTCGCTTTGTTATTCATTACGATTTACCAAAATCGATTGAAAACTACAGCCAAGAAATTGGCCGCGCAGGGCGCGATGGCAACACATCAAACTGCTACACGCTTGCTCATTTAGATGGCCTAAACACAGTAGAAAACTTTGTATATGGCGACACCCCTGAGCTGAGTGGCATTGAATATGTAATTAACGATATTCGCCAAGCCCAACAGCAATGGGAAATGCAAGAATACAGCCTTTCAAGCGAAAGTAATATTCGCCAATTAGCACTTAAAACATTACTGGTTCAACTTGAAATGCAAGGCGCAATTACGCCGCAGTACGCCTATTATGCCGATTTTAAATACAAGTTCTTGGTTGATAAAAACGAGCTACTTAGCCAGTTTGATGAGCAACGCCAAGCATTTTTATCGCAAATATTTAGCCACACCGATTTTAAAAAAATATGGGGCACGCTTAATTTTGACACCCTTACACAAGCCGCGCAGGTTGACCGTAAACGCGTAGTGGCTGCACTTGACTATCTAGCCGAAAAAAACCTTATTACTCTTGAAACTAAACGCATTACCCAAGTATATAAGATGCATGGTGAGGTTATAAATAACCCAGAGCTTGCCGCGCAACTGCACCATTACTTTGTTGACAAAGAACAGGCTGAGATTAAACGAATTGCTGCGTTAGTGCGCTTTTTTGAGCTGAAAACGTGCTTGAGTTATAACTTAGCGCGCTACTTTGACGACCAAAACGCGCCAGCGCAATGCGGGCATTGTAGTGTATGCCGTGGTAATGCCGTAAAGCTTGAGTATTCAATAGAACCTGCTCACATTGCCGATGATGTTGTTTATCAAAAAGTGGATGAGTTTTTAGCGCATATGGCAACAAAAGGTATTCACAGTGTAGGTATTGAAACGCAGTGCCGCTTTTTAGCCGGCATGAGTGTCCCGTTGTTTGCCCGAAATAAAGTGCGTCTACTAGGTGGCTTTGCACTGTGCGAGCAGCAGCGCTATAGCGAAATTAAAGCAACACTGCTTGCAAGATAGTATTGAAATGATGACCAAACTCGCATAATTATAAAAAATGTTAAATTTTTGTTTGTTTTTTCAGCGTTTAACTATACTCAACATGACTATGAAGGTCATATAAAAATGAGGTGAACGATGAAACTGCAAAAATTGATGCTGTTAGGAGTGTTTATTTCAGGGACTAGTTACGCTGAAATTAATATTTCAGGCTTTGCAAGTATTAACGCTGGTAAAGTACTAAGTGGAAGTGGTGTGCCGCAATATGATGTTGAGCCAACTTTTTTGGCTGACTACCCTAATGTGAGTGGCTATACAGAAGATTTATCTTTCTCGCCTGAGTCGTTAATTGGCATACAAGTATCGGGGGATCTTGGTGAAGGCTTATCTGTCACAGGTCAAATTGTTGCACGAGGTGTAAACGATTTTGATGCTAATTTTGAGTGGGCATATATTTCGTATGAAATTAACGATAATTGGACGGTTCAAGCGGGTAAAAAACGTTTGCCTCTTTTTTATTACTCAGACTTTTTTGACGTAGGTTACGCATATGTGTGGATGCGGGCACCTGCCGACAATTATACATGGCAAGTATTTAACTATGAGGGCGTAAACCTTCTTTATTCTGGCTCGATTGGAGAGTGGGGAGTGTCGGCTAATGTATATGCCGGTAAAGAAGATGATGACGACAACAAACTGCTATCAGACTTTTTCTTTCAAGAGCCTACCCGAGAAATTTGGGAAGATATGCTCGGTGGAGTACTTTCGTTAAGCCATGATTGGCTTGAAGTGAGAGTAACGCACATGCAATACACTAATAAACGTTTTCGTTCTGGTGAGCCTGTTTTATGGGATGGAAAAGATAGCCGTGATGGTAAATTTTATGGTTTAGCTGCCAATTTTGATTTTGGCGATTTTTTTGTACTAAGCGAACTTAACCGTTTAGACCTAGATGGAAACCTAGACACCTATATGATTAGTGCGGGATACCGGTTTGATGCAATTACACCTTATGTGATGTTTTCAGATTTTGAGCAAGAAGGTGAAGGTGATACTGAAAGCCATAATACCTTTGCGGTGGGGGTTCGTTGGGATTTTCATCCTTCAGCGGCACTCAAAATGCAGTACGATAGAGTCAAAGATGATTCATTCGATTTAGCGGTAGCGGGTGATAGTAAGGCAATCACGCTTGGTGTTGATGTTGTATTTTAAGAGGAATTAAAAATGAAGAAATTAATGTTATGTGTAGTGTTTTTGTTTAGCAACGTTGCCTTTGCTGATTTTGCTATTATTGTACATCCGTCAAACGAGAGTAGCTTTGACGAATCCGTTATTAGTCGAATTTATACCGGAAAAGAAAAGTCGTTTAGTAATGGCAATACGATCATTCCAATTTCACAAGATTCAAAAAACCCGACTACTGAGCAGTTTAATAGTAAGTTGCTTAATAAAAGCGCCTCACAGTTAAGAGCTTATTGGTCAAAGCTTATTTTTACGGGAAAAGGTACACCACCAAAAGAGCTAGAAAATGACGCTGAGGTGATTAAAATGGTTGCAGCTAACCCAAATACGATTGGGTTTGTTTCGGCGTCTACCGTGTCTGATGATGTTAAAGTAGTATTAACCTTTTAATTTAACACTAAAGCCAACAATAAAGCGTGCTAAATAGCAGCACGCTTTATTTTACTGTATTTGTTCATCATTAAAATTAACTAGCGCGTTTAGCGTGCTCGTGTATCCTATCTTATGTGTTTCTTTTATTTAAGCCACCATGCCACATACCGTTATTCCAAGTAAAACAATTGCATCTACGCCAGAGCCTATTACATGTGCCAATTGCCAAGCGTGTTGCTGTCAATTAGAAGTGCGTATAGTAACCGACACTGGTGTCCCTTTTAATTTTATTGAATACGACAAATGGGGCAGTGAAGTAATGAAACGCGCTGATGATGGCTGGTGCGAAGCACTCGATCGTAACACGCTAATGTGCTCTATTTACGAGAACCGCCCTTTGGTATGCCGCGAGTTTGAAATGGCATCGGGTGAGTGTATTACCGAACGAGAGTTAGCGGGGATATAAAATGCGGGCTAACTAGGGTCTGTTGATATTTCAAGGTTAACTTTACAGCAGCTTGTTTGGTATTTAGGCAAGGCTGAGCCTATGTAGTATGGTATTACCATAAATAGGCAATCACGCCGCATTAATGCCAAACAGGTACTCCCCGAAGGGTTCTGCCTAGGAGCAATTGACTCTTTCTTGTCTACATGGATGAATGTAAGCCAGTAGAAAAACGCGGGAGCAGTTACCGAGCCAACTACCTTACAAACCTCGCGCTACGATTAAATTGCCCCTAGTTTGAACAAGTATCAATTTGCAAATGTCAACAGACCCGAATAAACCCGAGTGAATGTTTGTTAACCAATTGATAGTTGAGCGCTTGGGTATCTTAGTTTTTTACTTCGTGGACTTGCTAAAAAGTAAGCGAGAGTGAGCGGGCCTATTCTGCCCATAAACATTAAAAACATAATGATAAACTCCCCCAACGGCGATAATGATGACGTTAAACCGCGTGAAAGCCCTACCGTACCCAGTGCCGATACCGCTTCAAAAGCAACATCCAAAAAAGGTGCATCTTCAACAACAAGTAATGTAAAAATAGCCAACCACGTGGCTCCCGCTGAAATAACGGTTAAGGCTAATGCTTTATATACTGAATCTTTGTCTATTTCTCGGCGTAACACGGTGACGCCTTTGTCACGTCTTAAGTAGCTATACGTTGCTAATATTAAAACGATAAACGTAACGACTTTAATGCCACTTGCGGTACTTAAAGAGCCGCCACCGATAAACATAAGCATCATAGTTAAAGCGGTGCTGGCATTTTTTAATTCTTCAATGGCAATGGTATTAAACCCCGCAGTACGGGGAGTGACAGCTTGAAACCAAGCAGCTAACCATTTACCTACTTCAGATAGTGGTTGCAGTGTTTTTGGATTATCGTATTCAATTGCGTAAATAAGCAATAATGCAATAACGTTAATAAGAACAGTGCTGATCAGCATTAATTTACTGTAGGGACTGAGCTTAGCCCAACGCTTTGATTTATATAAATCTGTTAATACGGTAAAGCCAAGGCCGCCAATAATAAACAAACAGGTAATTGTTAAATTTACAACGGGGTCTTCTACATAGTGCATTAAGCTATTGGGATTCAATGCAAACCCTGCGTTGTTAAAAGCGCTAATAGTATAAAAAAGTGCATGAAAAAAGCTTTTTTGTAAGCCCATTTCGGGTAGCCAATACAGCGTTAAAATAATAATGCCTACAGATTCAACGATTAGCGCAAACAGCAAAACAGACTTAGCGGTATTTACCAAAGTAGATGTATCTGTTTGATTAAAAGCAGCTTTGGTGACTGTTTTTTGAATAAAGCTAACTTTACTACCCAGCGCCATTAAAGTTACAACCGCAAAGGTCATTAAACCCAGACCACCCAGTTGAATTAATAACGCAATAACGCCTTGTCCAAAAGGGGTAAACACTGAACCCGTATCCACTACAACTAGTCCAGTTACAGTTACCGCAGAGGTTGCAGTAAACGCACTTTGTATCCATGAAATAGGCTCATAGGTTGCAAAAGGCAGTTTTAATGCCAATGCCCCTAGCGTTATTAATATTAAAAAACTGCAACATAAAATAAGAGGCGGAGCCGCATTGAGTTTTTTATGCCCACTGACTTTGCGCTCAATAGGCGTTTTGAGAGGGTGCCATAAAACCATGATTATAAAAGCCTTGGAGCTAGATAGTTTAACTCGACTCGGCTACCTGATAACAGTAAGGTGTCGTGGGTATGTAACTCAAAGTCGTCATCAAGTTTGACAAACGTTTGTTTGGCGCGCTTTACCAATAGAGGGTCTACAGTGCCTTTTATTTCTCTGAGTAGATGCCCTAGTTTTGTTTTATGTAGGTGCGCTTTTATACTTACTTCAACAACGTATAAGCCATTGCCTAATGAAATATAGTCGTTCACTATCGGGTAATTAAGCGCTTGTGCAACGCGCACCCCCATTTCTTCCTCAGGGTGAATAATGCGTGTTACACCTAATTTAGAGATAATAGTGTGATGAGCTTTAGTACTCGCTTTTACCCATATTTGCTCAACAGCTAAGTTTTTTAATGCAAGCGTGCACAGAATGCTCGATTGCATGTCTTCACCAATCGCCACTAAAACAGCCTGACTACTCGCTAAATCAAGCTCTTTCAGTGCGGCTTCATCGGTGGAGTCGCAAACTACGGTTTCAGATAAATGCTCAACATACTTTTCAGCGAGTTTTGAGTTACTATCCACGCCAGTCACTGTGTGCCCTAAATGAATTAACTCAAGGCTTGCTGCAATGCCAAATCTACCTAAACCAATCACTGTAAAATGTGCCATGTTGATACCTAAATTAAAGTTAAAAGAGAGAAGTGGTAAAGAACCATTTGGTCAATAAACATTTAATACATAGGCTGTTGTAAGCATCACTATTTTTATCCGACCTGACATACGTATTACTCCTTCTGCTGAAGTTAGAATATGAGTTATTAAAGTAACAATGTAGGTAGGTGTTAAAAGCTTTATAAAGATTTAACGAACGAGATAAAAAACTTTATAAAAACTTTATAGAGGCAATCTCGAAAAGGCAGTAATCTAGGTGCTCAAATGTTAGAGGAATAATTAATGAATCAGGCTGAGGCTAAACCACGTTGGTATAAAGCATTGTTTTTGTCGGTAATAATGCCATTAATTGTGGTTATGGCCATTTACCCAATACGTGACTGGTTTACTACCACCGATATCGTGATGCTTCAGTTATTGTGGGTGACTTGGGTTGCTGTGCGCAGTAATCGTCGTCTTGCCATACTGACCACCTTAGTGAGTGTGGCGTGTACAGATTGGTTTTTTGTTGCCCCTAATTTTACTTTTCATATTGAAAACATAGAATATTTAGTAACCTTTATGGTTATGCTGATTGTTGGCTTTGTGATCAGCCAATTGGCAGGGGAGCTCAGTACTAAAGTTAGGGATGTGCAATTACATGCGAGTAATAGTCGCACCTTGTACGAACTGGCCAAAGACTTAAACAGTCTAGATACGCTGGATGAACAAAAAAAGTACTTTGTACAGCGGATCGGTAAGCATTTAAATGCATCTTGCACATTTATGCCTGCAGCACCGCGGGGCAATAGTGAATTTATATTGCTTAGTGAGGCTAGCCCGAGTTGGGGCGGGCTTAATTTTACTAAACGGTTAACGCAAGGGCAAAAAGCCTTCGCAGATACCGCTATTTCGTTGCTTTATCAAGTACATGAAAAAACGTTGTTACGCCAGCAGTCAGCTGCGATTTCGGTGCAAGCGGAATTAGAACGCGCTAAAAATGCACTTTTACGCAGTTTGTCACACGATTTACGCACACCACTGGCAACCATTATGGGCGCATCTAGCATGCTTGCAGATGATGAAATTACCCTCAGTGACAGCGTGATAAAAGAGCAAGCGAGTAATATTTATGAGCAAAGTAAAATACTAAATGAGCACTTTGATAAAGTAATGGAGTTAAGCCGAGTTAATAAAATGGGTGAAAACCTAAGTTGGCAAACAATAAACTTACAAGCACTACTTAGTGAAGCTAAAGCTCGCAGACAACAGCAACTTGCTGAATTTGTCATAAATACCAATATAGACGCTCAGACAATATGCGAAGGGGATGTGACTTTGTTAGAAATTGCGCTGGCTAATATGCTCGAAAATGCGTGGCGTTACGGTGATGGGAAGGTGAGCGTTGAATTTACTCAAAGTAGCAATCAGCAAAAGGTATGTTATCAGTTACTTCTCACTAATAACGTGATCACTAAAGCGCAAACAAGTAGCGATGAAGGCGTTGGGCTGGGCAGTATTATTTGTGATGTGGTGGCTAAATTTCACCAAGGCACATTTACATTAACAATTAACAGCGAGACACAGATGGCGTACGCAAAATTGATCTGGGAAAAAGACAATGACTAAAATCTTAATATTGGAAGACTCTCTCCCTTTACAAAGCTTTTTAAAAACCTTGTTGCAAGCCAGTGGTTACGAGCTAAGTATTTGTGATAAAGGCTTAGATGGTTTTGCACGTTTAAGTGAGCAAAGTTATGATCTTGTGTTATTAGACTTAGGCTTGTTAGATATGGACGGTCAAGACTGGCTGATTGAGTTTCGACAATGGAGTGCCTTACCTGTTTTGGTGCTGTCAGCGCGAGATGGCGAAGTTGAAAAGGTAACCGCGCTTGATAATGGAGCAAATGACTATATTACCAAACCGTTTAGCGCGAATGAGTTACTAGCGCGAATTCGAGTGTTATTGCGCACCCAAAGTCAGCCGAGTGTAGCATTTACCTGTGGGAATATAAAAATAGATCCACAAAAGCACATAGTAACCACCTCGGGAAATGAGATAAAACTGACTAAAAAAGAGTACGCAATACTTTTATTGCTGTTTCAAAATAAAAATAAAGTACTCACCCATAATGCAATTTTAAGCCATATTTGGGGAGCGCAGTACATAGACCGTCCTGAATATGTGCGGGTACATGTAGCGCAGCTCAGACAAAAACTAGAAGCTAACCCCGCTAGTCCAAAATACATATTAACTGAACCCGCTGTGGGTTATCGGTTGGTCGATTAAACAATAAGAACTTTACAGTCTGCTCTACAACTCAGCGAGTCTGATAAATTATATAAATAACGCTTTTGTTTCCAAGCGATACTCTATTTAACAACCTTGTCCGTTATATAGCGGGTATTTTAATACCCCGCTTCTGCATTAATTTCTACACAATTGATTTGCCTAGAAAGTTTTTATAGTCTAATTTTTAAGCTTAATACTTCAGATCCTCAGGATGTTGGCTTGCTTGTTTAAGCCTAAAATTATGCGACTACCACTCATACACTCTTTGCAAGGAAAGATGTTGCTGTATTTGGCATTGCCCGTCATGCTCATTATTGCCAGTATCTTGAGTTATTGGTATTCAACTAGCCTTAATCAGGCTGTTATACAAGCAAAACTAAATTTAAGCCAGACGGCAGATACGATTGCCGCGAAGGTAAATGAAGAAACGCAATTAGCGGTACGCACTACAGAGATTATGGCCTTAGCACAGCAAAATGGGTTGTTTGGTGATAGAGAGGCAAGTATTAATTTTGTTCGTGCAGTGCTTAAAATGAACCCTTCATTTGTGGGGGCTTCGTTTGGTTATGAGCCTAATGCCGATAATCAAGATCAAGCCTATATTAATGCTCCACCGTTAAAAGAGGGCGTTTATGTAGACCAAACTGGCCGTTTTTTACCTTATTGGCATCGTGATTTTAATGACTCTGAACGTTTGTTACTTGAGCCCTTGGTCGATATGGAATCAAGTCTTTATTATGAGGGAGTACGTCAACAGTTTTTACGTGATGGTAATACCGAGACGATGATCACTGAGCCCTATGTTTACGAGGGAAGAATGCTGGTTGAACAAAGTTCGCCAATTATTATTAATGGCGAATTTGTCGGTATGGCAAGTGTAGATAGGGCTCTGGCCGATATTACTGATTTTTTACAAACTATCAAACAACAGTTAAAAATAGATGTTTTGTTGCTCAGTCAGCGTAATAATGTAATTGCGACTACATTAACTAACTCAGAGCTGACAACCAAAGCGATTGCTGAGACTCAGTATGCAAACTTAATTGAGCAATTAGAGTCACAAGGGCAGGCGCGGCGCGTCATTGCTGATAATGACCCTCTAGACTCTCACGTGTATTATTTTGATAAAGCAGAGGTAAACACCGGACATTGGAGTGTAATAGTTCGGCGCTCTGAAACCGATATTATTGGGCCTATTCAAGCGCAATTTAGCCCATTATTGGCAGCGGCTTTTGCAAGTGTATTACTGGTGTTTTTACTCTTTTGGTATTTTATTAACCAAGCAACCAAGCGTATTAATATTGCGATTAAATCTGTTGAACAGCTAGCTAATGGAGATTTATCTATTCATGTTCAAAAGTATATGACTCAAAAGGATGAACTTGGCACCATGTTTAGAAGCTTTGAGCGTTTAATTAAAGCCAGTAAAGATATTGATCAGGTTTGCTCTGCGATTGCAGCTGGGGATTTTTCTCAAACAGTTTCTAAGCGCAGCCCTTATGACAGTTTAAGTGATTCTATTAATTTAATGTCGAGTAAACGCCATGAGGCAGAGCAGGCTCTACTTGAGCAAACCATAGAGCTTCGTCGCACTCAGCAGGAACTTGTTGAAGCAGAGAAAATGTCTTCACTTGGAAGTTTAGTCAGTGGTGTGGCACATGAGGTGAATACACCGTTAGGTGTTTGTGTGACAGCGACATCTCATTTGCGAGAAATGTTAATCGAAACTAAAAACAAAGTGGCTTCTGGCACCTTAAGTAAAACAGAGTTTAGTGAGTTTATTAGTGAAGTTGATTTAAGCTGTGACATTTTGCTAAAAAACATGCAACGTGCCGCTGATTTAATAAGCAGTTTTAAACGTGTAGCGGTTGATCAAACAACCGAAGAATTACGTAATTTGTATGTAAGTAGTTATTTTAATGAGGTGCTAAAAAGCCTCTATCATACCCTTAAAGCAACACCGGTTGATATTACCATTAGTGCAACGGAGCTTGAGCCAGAAGTGTATTCTGATCCTGGTGCCTTAGCGCAAATTTTCACTAATTTAGTAATGAATTCAATTATTCACGGTTTTCAAAATGGTAGCAAAAAAGGGCAGATAAATGTTCATATTGAGTACTCAGACTCTGTCTGTATTCATTATCAAGACAGTGGTCAAGGCATGACAGATGAAGTTCAGAAAAAAGTGTTTGACCCGTTTTACACCACAAATAGAGCGGGTGGCGGCAGTGGCTTGGGGATGAATATTGTTTATAACCTCGTAGTTCACCGCCTGAAAGGGCAAATTGCAGTAAAGCAAAAAGAATCCACAGGCGTTTATTTTTTCATTCAATTTCCGGTAACGCCACCGAATTAATTAATAGCAGGGTGTGTTTATGGAGTGGTTACAAGATGATGTAGTGTCAGATAAAGCGGTTGCCAACAGCAATGCTAAGCCATGGAAAATCTTAATTGTTGATGACGATGACTCGGTGCATCAGGTAACTCAACTTGCAATGAAGCGCTTTGAATTTGAGCAACGCCCTGTTGAACTACACAGTGTTTACAGTGCATCTGAGGCGAAAGAGAAACTACAAAGCTCAGAACGTTACGCATTAATTTTACTAGATGTCGTAATGGAAACAGAACATGCAGGATTAGATCTTGCGCGATTTATTCGCCAAGACTTACAAAATGGTTATAGTCGAATTATTTTGCGAACAGGTCAGCCTGGGGTTGCGCCTGAGCGCAATGTTATTCGCGATTATGATATTGATGGCTATAAAGCAAAGAGCCAACTGCAAAGCCATGACCTTGAATTAATTTTTTATACTTCTTTGCGAGCGTATCGCGATATTTGCATGTTACAAACCCACCGCCATAATTTAAAGCGACTAATAAAAGCAATTTCTACTATTACCCAAATTGGTGATTTAGTTGAGTTTACCTCTGTTGTTATGGAAGAGCTTAAGTTAGTGCTGAATATGAGCGAGGCAAATCTCTATATTGATGCGCCTAAAGTATTTGGCATTTGCCAGCTAGATCAAAGACTACAAATGATCGAAGGAGAGCTTTCTGGCATACATTTATTCACGGGCAACGGAATTGACAGTATTCCACAAAAACATCAAGAGTATTTTTTAAGAGCAAAGCAAACTAAGCAGAATTTTATAGCAGATGATCATTATGTTTATTTTCATCACTCCCAAAAAGGGCTCGATTCAATACTCGCATTTCAATCATTGCAACCGGTTAAAAAAGAAGCGCAACAGCTTGTTGACTTGTTTTTGGGCAATGTTGTTCTCACATTTGAAAGTTTATTATTAGCTAACTCAATTGAAGAAACCCAGCAGCTGGCTATTTCACTGATGGGAGGTGCCATGGAGTCGCGCTCCAAGGAAACGGGATCTCACGTAATTAGGGTTGGCTTATATGCAAAATTACTCGCGCAGCTGCATAATCAAAATCAAGCGTACTGCGATAAAATTAGCCTAGCTGCGCAATTACATGATGTAGGAAAGGTAGGGGTACCAGATCTCATTTTAAATAAGCCAGCAAAATTAGATGCTGACGAATGGGAAATTATGAAACAGCATACTACTAAGGGATGGGAAATTCTCAAAGGGACAGCTAATCCTGTTATTGATATGGCTGCAAACATTGCGATTGATCATCACGAGCGTTGGGATGGAGCCGGTTATCCGCACGCAAAAAAACAGCAAGAAATCAGTTTAGAGGGACGAATTACTGCGATTGCTGATGTGTTTGATGCGTTATGTTGTCGCCGTTGTTATAAAGAGCCTTGGAGTATGGATGACGCAAAAGCGGAAATAATTAAAGGTGCAGGTAATCATTTTGATCCAAACTTAGTTGCACTTTTTGAAGCACATTTTAATGATTTTAAACAAATTTATCTTGATAGACCTGAGTAGAAAAGCGGGTATCGCTTTGACTGTGAAACCACAATCAAAGCGAAAGGTAAGTTAGTCGTACTTGGCTTCTAACTCGTTAGCGGTATGAAATTTTTCATGAGATTGTAATTGCTCATCGTATTTAACCAGGTTTTTAAAGTGCTCTAACTGGCCTGCATTTTTAACGATTTCAACAATAAACGACATCATAAAATCGGCGCCGGTTAGAGTGTCGCCAACTAAATAACGTTTACCTTCTAGGCGGTCGTTGAAATAACTAATAACTTTAGCGGTTTCGGCATCAGCGTATCCTTCTAAAAACTGTGTTTTAGCGCCATCTTTTAGCACAAACATTTTAAGTAGTAGTGGTAAAATTGCAGAGCTTTCTGCAAAGTGAAGCCATTGCTGATAATCAACATATTCAGTAGTACCTGCTTTTGGCGCAAATTTACCGTTACCGTATTTAGTAATTAAGTAATCGGTGATGGCGCCAGATTCAGTAACAATTAAGCCATCGTCTTCAATAACAGGCGACTTACCTAATTGGTGCACTTTTTTTAGTTCGTCAGGCGCTAAAAAAGTTTCTGTATTGCGCTGGTAGGCAACAATTTCGTAATCAACATCTAGCTCTTCTAAAAGCCAAATAATACGTTTAGAACGCGATTTATTTAAATGGTGTAGTTTTATCATGTCAGTCCTTGTTGGCGTTACTGCATAGGCAGTAACGCTTAGTAAAATTTAAAGAGGCTCGTTAATTTTAACCACGGTTTTGCCAAAGTTTTTACCACTAAGCATGTCGTTAAATGCGCTTATGGTGTTTTCAATGCCTTCTACCATGTGCTCGCGGTATTGTACTTTGCCATCGCGTAGCCATTTTTGCATGTCTTGTGCAAATTCGTCGTAGCGGTGACCGTAGTCGTCAAAAATTATAAAGCCTTGCATTTTAATACGTTTAGTAAGTAATTGACCCATAAGCATACCTAAGCGATCTGGCCCTTCTGGTAAGCTTGTTGCGTTATACTGCGATACTAAACCACACAGTGGTACACGTGCTGCGGTATTAAGTAAGGGTAATACGGCGTCGAATACTTTACCGCCCACATTTTCGTAATATACGTCTATGCCGTTATCACAGGCTTTTTCTAGTTGCTCTGCAAAGTCATCGGTTTTGTGATCAATACATGCATCAAAGCCTAGCTTTTCAACGGCATGGGCACATTTTTCGCTGCCACCAGCAACGCCTACCACTTTACAGCCTTTAATTTTAGCTATTTGACCAACGGTTGCGCCCACAGGCCCTGTTGCGGCGGCGACGACTACCGTTTCGCCTTCTTTAGGCGCACCAATGTCAAGTAAGCCCATGTAAGCCGTAAAGCCAGGCATACCCATAATGCCAAGCGCATAAGACGGATTTGCAGGTTCTTTGCCTAATTGCATTAAGCCCTCGCCATTGGTAATGGCGTAGTCTTGCCAACCTGTGTAGGCAAGCACCCATTCGCCTTCACTAAATTTATCGTTTTTAGACTCTTCTACTTGGCACACTGTAGCGCCAACCATTACATCGCCCACGTTTACCGGATCAGCATACGACTTTGCATCGCTCATGCGGCCACGCATGTATGGGTCAAGTGAAAGGTAAATAGTGCGCAGCAGCACTTCGCCATCTTTAAGCGCTGGTAAATCTACTGTTTTAAGTTCAAAGTTTTCTTCGGTAGGGGCGCCATGTGGGCGTGATGCTAAAGTAAGTTGACGACTAGTTGTAGACATAAAAATCTCCTTTTGAGGGTGAACCCACTTAACGAATGTGTATGCGTTTAATAACCTAATTGCATAAACAATAATGCGCGCTAAGCAGTCTATATATGTACAAATTTGTACCTTATAACAGGAGTTTTGGGCGGAGGGCTGCTAATTCAAGCTTTGCAGAGTATTTATTCTAAACAATTTATTTTAGCTTGCTAAAAATATGGCTATCGTAAAAAACGCCGTCTTTATAAATGGCGTGTTTGAGAACGGCTTCGGCTTCAAAACCGCATTTAGTCAATGCTTCTATAGAGCCAGTATTGCCAGCAAACACAGCGCCAAAAATACGGTTTAGATTTGAGTTTTTAAAGGCTTCATCGCAAATTTGTGTAATAGCGAGTGTTATTATTCCTTGCCCCCAAAAGTGACTATTAAGCCAATAGCCTATTTCGCCACTGCGGTTGTATTCAAATTCTCCTGGGGTGATACCTATACAACCTGCACATTGCCCATTAACAACTATGGCTTTAATTATACCATTTTTTGAGCCTTGGTTTATCCACCAATCCGCATCAGCTTGCGTATATGGAAATGGAATTTTAGACGATAAAAAGCGTGTCACCAGCCCATCGTTTAAGGTTTTAATAATGTGCGGGACATCGTGCGGTTGAAAATCTCTTAGGGTGATCATTGTTTTAATTAAGTGTCTGTTGCATACGGGTCAAGTTAGCAAGCAATTAGAGATTGCACAATCACAAAGATTAACCGTTTACGCCTATAACTTTGTTTTAAAGTACTCTAATATAAGCAAAATATGATACCTGTTTAAGATACTTTTATGCATCCACACATAGCCGCCCTTTATAATAGTGCCCAAAAGCCAAGCCGTTTAATTATAGGTTTAATGAGTGGTACCTCGTTAGATGGGCTCGATGTTGCTTTATGTAAGGTAAGCGGTGCAGGCTTAAACACGCATATTGAAATACTAAATTTCACTACCGTTGACTATAACAATGAGTATAAAAGCAAAATAAAGCAGGTATTTGCAAAACGAGAGTGCGATTTAGAACTTGTAACCTTATTACACCCGTGGGTGGGTAAATTACATGGCGATATAGTTAATCAGTGCTTACATACTTGGCAGATAAATCCGGCAAGCATTGATGTTATAGCCAGTCACGGGCAAACAATTTACCACTGCCCACAGTCGCAACATAATTATAAAAGCTTTACTAATGGCACATTACAAATTGGCGATAGCGACCAAATAGCCGTTACTACCGGTATTACAACCATTGGTGATTTTAGGCAAAAGCACATAGCCGCAGGGGGCGAAGGCGCACCTCTTGCAGTTTATGGCGATTACTTGTTTTTTTCAAGCCTTGTTGAAAACCGTATTTTGCTTAATATGGGGGGGATTGCTAACTTAACATTTTTACCCAAGTGCGGTGATGCTAGCGCGGTATTTAGCTCCGATATTGGCCCGGGTAATACAATAATGGATGCCTACGTACATAAATATTTTGAGGGGATGCATTTTGACGACGGTGCAAAAATAGCAAAAGCAGGTAGGGTGAATACACCTTTGCTAAATGCGTTATGCACTGATGACTTTTTTAATTTAAGTATGCCTAAAACAACTGGGCCAGAAGTATTTAATTTAGCGTATTTAAAAGCGGCTCAAGCACTCTCCAATACACAGGATTTAACTCATCAAGATGTAATGGCAACACTCAATGCATTTAGTGCTAATGTAATAAGTGCTGCAATAAAAGAGTGCGCTAAAAACAAGGGAAACTGTGTGGTATATGCCAGTGGCGGCGGAATACATAACCCGTTATTAATGGAACAGCTTTTAACTCTTTGCCCAGAGGTTAAGGCATTTAAAAATACTCAAGTATTGGGAATCGATCCCGATGCAAAAGAAGCCGTATTGTTTGCCATTTTAGCAAACGAATGCCTAGCAGGTGAAAAACAACATTTTAAAGGCTGCTCACAAGGTATTGCGGGAGTAACGATGGGAAAAATAAGCTTTCCCGATTAAGCTTTCTCGAGCAAACCGTTTTAAAATAACGATAAAAAGGTTGATCCTACCCCTGCAAAATATCGGCGCAACCCTTGTGGTTTTGATTGCTCGATATTGATGAGTGGCGCGTTATATCCGCCCTCAAAGGCGTCAATATTCATATCAAACTGAAGGCTATTTTTTAAGGTAGCGTATTTTCCATGCAACATTAGCTGCATTACAAAACATTGGCTGTGGGCGATCTTGTTTAAAGTAAGGTTAACGTAACCACGCTCTAAATCGGCTTGCGTAATAATGTTTTCAGTAAAATACTGAGCACCACGGGCACTTGGATGTGTTGCGCTAAGCGAAATAACATCGCCTTCATGTACCGCATCGGGTAAATCGCATTGCAGTGTGATTGCATGAAGCGCATTAGCTTGTACCGAAAGATTTTCGTATTCCATGGTGTGGCTCATTGCCGCAGACATCGGGTCATCAAGTGATTGCAGTGCAAATGTTAGTTGCACTAGAGGTGTGGTCATTTTACTTCGTCTTCTTACAACAGTATCAGTTTATCGAGTAGAAATTATCCACCATCAACATTACAGAATTATGACTATTGTACGAAATCGTATAATTTTTGAGTAGTTTGATCAAAAGCGATCTTAACTAACCGGAGCTTCAGTTAACTATTAAGGTCTGTTGAGTTTTCAAGATTGAATTTACACCAGTTTGTTTGGTATTTAGGTAAGGCAAAGCCAATTTAGTTTATTCTCCATAAATTGGCGATAACGTCGCTTTATTGCCAAACAGGCGCTGCCCAATGGGGCTCGTAGGGCCTATTTACGCTTAGTTACCTTCATAGGTTTAGGTGACGGGCGTGAGCAGGACGCGGAAGTTTACTCGGTTTTTATTTATTATTACATGCATGTAAACCAGTAAAATAAATTAGGAGCCGATATCAAGCACACTAGGTTACAAACCTCGAGCCGCTATTAAATAGCCCCTAGTTTGAACAAAATTTAATCCACAAAGATCAACAGACCCTAGTTTAAGATCGACTTATGTTTTTTTACTGTTTAGGCAGAGTGAATATTTTCTTTAAATTTTAGCCAAGTTTATTGGAAATAAATTTGTACGATATGAACTCTTTATTCACTCAATACTAAACATTGGGTATAGTTGTTTAAACTCTTCTTTATAAAGTAACTTTATGTTAAAAAAATTAATTTTATTGTGTGCGTTAAGCGTACCACTTGCAGCATGTGCGGATGATGTTGCGCCATTTTCGGGCGAGATAAGTACACAAGCACTATTAAGCGACTACGATAAATTTAACGAACAATACAACGCATTTACGCCAACCGAACAAGATATTGCCTTAATGCAAAAGCTAGAAGGTAAGGAGCTAATTGTATTATTTGGTACTTGGTGCCACGACAGCCATCGCGAAGTGCCAAAGCTGATTAAGTTAATTGATGAATCTAAGGTAGAGCTTGCAAGTATTGACTACGTGGCAGTGGGTTACAACAAACGCGATGATGCCGGAATAGCCGAGGCATACGACTTGCAGTACACGCCTACGTTTATAGTAAAAGACGATGGTAAAGAGTTAGTTCGCGTAATTGAAAAGCCAACCGGAACATTAGCAGAAGATTTAACGCAGGGCTTGTAAGGTCTACCCTTATGTTATAGCCATTCAGTTAGTGGCTATAAAGCTTGGCTTTTTTGATTTGTTGCTAACCATAGGCAGATATTTAGCGTCGGTTTGATACGGGTTATGCGAACATCAACCAGTAATTTTATTTAAAATTAATAGGGATATTTATGAAGTGTAAAAAGTGTAAATCAGGGATTACTTCACCTGTAGTTAAAACGACAAACCTTAACGGGACTCCAATCGCGTCATCATCTTGCCCTGTATGTGGTGAAAATCTAGATGGTTCAAAAAAATATTGGGTTTTATTAATTATTTTACTTATTGGCATTGGTTTAGCATCAAAGTATTTTTCTTAACCTTATTTGTATTATCCACACATGTGAATGAGTAGGAATTTGGTATTGATTATTAATCTTTTACTTAAAAATTGTGTGGCTTATGACATTAATGCGATCTGAAAAAGTTCAATTGTGGTTTATGATAAATGCCAACAAATTGTATGTAGCTAAAGTTTTTTTGCTTATAGGTGTCTTACAATCTAGTCATAGTTTACACGCATAACCTCTATTCACTAAATAGGCTTTTTTCGAACGCTTGCGCAGCATGCGAAGACGGTCTGTCTTTATAATGCAACTGATGCAGGGGCCTTGAAAGTTGCCCGCTATTGTTTTGATTCAGGCGTGTTAATTTACCTAACTGAACTAAATCCTCAGTAACTACATTTGGCAATAAAGCAACGCCCATACCTTGAGTAACGGCTCTTGCTATGGCTTCGTTGCTGCCCAATTGCATACTTTGCTCTGCTTGTACGCCATGCTTTGCTAATAACTTTACCGACATTTCTAACGTGCCCGATCCTGGCTCGCGCAGTAGCCAAAATTGATTGTTTAACCATGCTTTTAAGTTTTTAGTGGGCTTAAAGTTACTGGGTATAACAACACTCATTAAATCGTTTTGCCAGTGCTTACTTATTATATGCGGCTCGGTGGGTGTGCCTTCAACCAGTGCTAAATCGATAGTGCACTCTAGCAATGCGTGCTCAATTTGCGCGGTATTGGCCACTTGTACTTCTACTTTTATATGCGGGTACTGAGCGCAAAATTTGGCTAAATAGGGCGGTAGCCAATAGCTGGCAATGGTTGTGCTAGTGCCAATAACGAGCGTGCCGCGCTTAAGCCCCGTTCGCGATTTAATATCGTCAATGGCGGCTTTTTCAATGGCAAAAATGCTACGTGCATGATCATACAAGGCTTGGCCGCCCTCGCTTAAGGTAAGCTTTTTGCCCTTAGATGCACGTTCAATAAGTTGTAAATTTAATTGGTGCTCTAGCTCTTTTAGCGCTTTAGATACAGCCGGCTGGCTTATAAAAAGCGCCTCGGCTGCGCCTGAAAAGCTACCCAATTTAGCCACTGTATAAAACACCCGAAGTGCATGTAAGTTCATTGTATAACCTTAAATTTCATAACTTTTAATTGTATAACTTAAAGTTATTAAATCATGATTTTAATGTATTGGAGTTATATTTTGCGCTTTCTTAAAATGAAGTCAACAGTTTAACGTTGTTCAATTGAGGGAATAGTATGCTTAGCGCTATTAAAAATGGGTTTCAGCCTTTGGGTATTAATACTAAGCAATACGGCGATACGCGCTGGTGGCTAGGTATGCTACTGGTGGTTATTTTAGCGGGGGCATCTGTTGCATTAAGTAAGTTACAAATAATGCAAACTGCGCAATTTAGCTCACTCACTATTGGTATTGTGCTTGGCATTATTGTGGGCAACAGTGTGTTTTCGCGCATAGCTACGCGTACCGATGTAGGTGTTGATTACGCTAAAAGTATATTACTCAAAGCAGGCATTATTTTATTTGGGTTTAGAGTTACTTTTGCGCAAGTAGGGGGTGTAGGCTGGCATGGCCTATTAACCGATGTGGTAATGCTGTTAGGTACATTTATTTTGGCAGTGCAGCTAGGTAAGCGCGTATTTAAGCTCGATGAGCAAACAACCATACTAATAGGCGCGGGTAGTTCTATTTGTGGCGCCGCAGCGGTAATGGCAACCGAGCCTGTTATAAAAGCACAGGCGCATAAAGTATCAGTAGCGGTAGCAACGGTAGTGGTGTTTGGCACGTTAAGTATGTTTGCTTACCCAATAATGTTTGAGTTTATGGGGTTGAGTGAGCACGCTTACGGTATTTTTGTAGGTTCAACCATTCATGAAGTAGCGCAAGTGGTTGCAGCAGGTACTGCTGTAAGCGCTAGTGCAGCCGACACCGCCGTGATTGAAAAAATGCTACGTGTAATGATGCTTGCACCATTTTTAGTAGGCTTATCGTTTTGGCAAAGTAAAAAGCATGCAAAAACAAACAACAAGCACAGCAGCGAGCAAAAAGCAGGTATTACAATCCCTTGGTTTGCTGTGTTATTTATTGTGGCAAGTGGTGTACATTCGTTCTCGGTTATTCCCCAAGGTGCTACAAACTACATTGTGTGGTTTGACAATATATTGCTCACCATTGCCATGGTCGCGCTAGGGCTTCGGACGCAAGTGGGGGCTATTCGCCAAGCAGGCATACAGCCCCTGTTGTTAGCGGGCTGTTTGTTTTTATTTTTAACCTTGGGTGGCTATGCCATTAATATAGGCATAGCGCAACTTTTTGGGGTTTTAAATCATTAACCTATACAGGCCAATCTACCTCGTTTAAGTGATCAAGCTGTGCAGCTGAATGTTGATTGCCTTGCCATTTGTTGGTGTAGGTACCGTTTGGATCAAACTGTGCAGTTTGCTTTTGTATATTAAAGTGGCGTCCGCCACGTGGGTCAACGCCGACTCCCGCTATGTACTGCCAATTTCCCCAGTTGGCTGCTACATCGTGATCAATTAGCTGCTGCTCAAAATAAGCTGCGCCGTATCGCCAATCAAGGCCAAGCTCGTTTACTAAGCAGCTTGCCACAATTTGCCTGGAGCGGTTTGTTATAAACCCGGTTGCATTGAGCTCTTTCATAATGGCATTAACTAAAGGGTATGGGGTTGTGCCTTGGCACCAAGCAGCAAAACGGTTTGGCATAAACGTAGTAAGCGGCTTAGTTTGCTTTTGCCCCTTGAAACTAAACAAGCTGCTTTGTACGTTTAGTGCATGCCATTTAAAGTATTCGCGCCACAGTAGTTCAAACTTAATCCAGTAGGTTGAATCGTTAGCGGTATATGTGTGTTCGTATTGTTCAACAGCATTGTATATTTGTTTTGCGCTAATACACCCAAAAGCAAGCCATGGGCTAAATTTGGTGGTGTTGTCAAAGCCATCAAGCGCGTTACGAGTTATTTTGTAAGTGCTAGGTAATTCGCCTGAAAAGTATTGTTCACAGTGTTTTTGTGCGCTTGTTAAGCCACCATGCATTGAGGTGTTAATTGCTTTTGGCAACTCAATTGGGTTTTTAGCGCACAGCGTAATAGGTTTAGGCAATAGCTCGGTTGTAATGTGCGAGAGTGTAATTGGAACATTGACTGCTTCAACCTTCTTTTTAAACGGGGTAAAGCTTTTAGGTAAATCGTTTAAATTAAAAGGCAGCTCGTTTTGCTGATATAAAGTATCCTGCAGGGTACTGGTAAATTGAATTTCAGGGCAATGGGCTTTTAATAAATTAATTTCGCGTTGTTCGTACACACCAAACTGCTCACTGTAAACCACTTCATCGATGTATTGCTCTTTTATACGTTGCTTTAGAACGTTCACTGGTTCGCCTTCTAGCACGTGCAGAGTTTGGCCACGTGCAATTAATACTTGCTGTAATTCATAAAGGCTTTGCATTAAAAAGGCGTACTTGTTTTCACCATACTGCTTTTGCTGATAATTTGTGTTTTTAAACCAGTTGGGGTTAATTACAAACACGACGTCTAGTGCGCATTGCTGTAGTGCAAGTTTGCTAAAAATAGCGTTGTCGTGAAGGCGTAAATCGTTTTGTAGCCAATATAAAATGCGTTTGCTCATACTTATACTCTGGTTTTTTAGATGTTGTATTTACGAAGCAAAAGCGGGTAGGGATTAGTTAATCGTGTTTTTAATCGAGTAGATTTATAAATACGTGCAAGATTGCAATTTGAAAAAAGGCGGTAAAGTTACCGCCTTTGATTTTATCGGGAAAATTTTAAATAGCTGATTTTTGCTCTGCTATCCAATCGTTTATTACGTCTTCAAGTACAGCCATAGGGAGTGAACCTTGACCTATAACGGTGTCGTGAAAGCTGCGTATGTCAAATTGTGCGCCGAGTTCTTTTTCGGCTTTTGCACGTAATTCGCGTATTTTTATCTCGCCCATTTTGTAAGAGAGCGCTTGGCCTGGCCATGAAATATAACGATCTATCTGATCTTCCACGGCGCTTTGTGGTAAAGCGGTGTGGCTTGCTAGGTAATCAATTGCTTTTTGGCGGCTCCAGCCGAATGCATGAATACCGGTATCAACCACTAAACGCACAGCACGCCACATTTCGTAACCTAAACGGCCAAAATCACTGTATGGGCTTTGATAAAAACCCGCTTCTTTACCTAAGCGTTCTGTATATAGGGCCCAGCCCTCGCCAAAAGCAGAGTGACTAAGTGTGCGTCTAAATTCGGGTACATTTAGCTCCATAGCAATGGCATTTTGTAAGTGATGCCCTGGTATGGCTTCGTGCAGGCTGAGTGCTTCTAAATTATATAAAGGTTGCAGTTTAGGTGTTGAGGCTAAAAAGTAAGTACCTGGTGAGCGGTTGTCTGGCGGTGGCATATAAAACGCGCCACGACTCGCTGAGCCTTTAATAGTAAAGGTATTACGCGGTAAATGGCCAAAGTAAGTGGGGAGTTTGCCATACATTTTTTGCGTGATAAAAGCGGTTTTTTCTAGCAGGTCTTGCGCGTCTTTTGCGTAAAATTGCTCATCGGTTGCTAAAAATTCTAAAAACTCACTATAAGTGCCATCAAATTCTACTTCATCAATAATGCTTTGCATTTGCGCTTTAATACGCGCAACTTCTTTAAGGCCTAGTTCGTGTATTTGTTTAGGTGTGGCGTTTGTTGTGGTGTAGTAATTAACCGTGTACTTGTAGTAATCAAGCCCGCCTTTAACGCTTGCAATACCAGGCTGCGCTCTACAGTGTGGCATATACTCATTTTTAAAAAAGTCGTAGAACTGTTCGTATGCGGGTAATATGCTTTTGGCAATTATAGCTTTAGCTTTGGCTTGATAGTCTGCCTTTTGCTGTGCGGTAAATGTATTAGGAATACGCGTAAAGGGCTCATAAAGGGCACTGTTTTCGGCGTTTTTAACTATATGCGCGCTAATGCTTTGGCTGTAATTTTCAAAGGTTTTACAATAATGAGTAAACCCTGTTTTTATACCTTCTTTCATTAAATCAATATTTTGCTGATTGAAGCGCGGGTAGTCGGCAAGGCTGGTTAAAAATGCGTTGTAATCATCAGCTGTTAAAAAAGCCATATTAGCGGGCGCTTCTGCAAAGTAGGTATGCCAGCCACTTAAAAAATTAACCGGAAAATACTTATCTTGATAAAGGTAGCTTTGTTGCTCGGTTTCTCGCTCATATTTAAATAAGCGATAGTTCATTAGTTGCTCGGTGTCGAGCGTTTTTGGGTCTATGCTGGCTAAGCTCTCTAGAACGCTGTTGTTATAGGCTTGGCGCTTTGCAATGGCTTGCTCGCTCCAATTTGGTAATGTGCCGTTTGGTTTCCAACCGTCTGGATCGGTACGAAAAAATATTTTTTCAGCTTTGGCGTTTTGCCAGTGATTATAAATAATGGTTTTTAAATCGCTGTTGCTGTCGGCTAGGCTTGGTAGCGAGGTTGCTGCTAAGCACATAGCTAAAATACGTTTTTTAAACATAGTCATCCGGTATTGGCGAGTTTGTCGCGCTTTTTTTATTTTAATTTGTGCTCAATATAGTACCAAGTTAATTTAATCAATGCGCTTACTTTTATCCTTATGAATTTATCGGTTGTATTTTAAGGTTGAGCAAATTTCACTGCATAACTTATAGCAGCTCTAGTTTATTGTTTTATCAGCGTTTAGAATGACTAAAACTTATTATAAAAAATGACCGTCATGTTTAATAAATTAATCGCTTTAATTGATGAAGCAAACAGCCAAGACCCTAACACTGAGCTATTTAATGGACAAAGCATGCCAAAAGAAAGCCTATATGCGACTCGTATGAGCGATATGCTTAGCCGTTATAAGCCCGATGCAGATGAGCTTATGCAAATTGCAGTGCGTGGGCAGCATATACAACGTTGGAAGTCGCCGCGTAGTGACTTTGAAATGAACAAGCAGGGCTATCATCAATGGCGCAGTGCACTTTATATATTTCATGCAAGCAGTGTTGTTGCACTTATGCAGCGAGCTGGGTATGACGATGCTGAGCAAAACAGGGTGTACGATGCAGTCGCTAAAAAAAATATTAAACGTAATCCCGATAGCCAACTAGTAGAAGACGTAGCAAGTCTTGTATTTATTGAGCATTACATGTTGGGGTTTGCTAATAGTAAGCCTGATTACGATGAGCAAAAATGGATAGGTATTATTCGCCGTACATGGCAAAAAATGTCAGATGACGCGCATGAGTTTGTAATTGCAGGCAATATTACATTACCTGCGCCGCTTGTTGGGCTTATCCATAAAGCACTTGAGTAAAAGTAGTGTAAGTTAAGTATTAAAATAAAAGGATTTTAGAATGTTATGCCCACGTACAAATACCTCTCTTGAGCCTTTATTAATTGGCGGGATTACTGTTTTTACGTCAGCGCAAGGCGGCGTATTTTTTGATAACAGCCAAATTTTTAAGTTTAGCTCGCCAGAGTTAAAACATGGTCAGGTTTTGCTTAAGCATTTGAGTGAATATAGCGAGAGTAAATACGATGTATCGCTACGAATTAATTGCCCAAAGTGCAAAAAGGTAGTGATGATGCGTCGGTTTTTTTCACCGCTCAAAGTGGTTGAGATAGACGAGTGCCCGGGTTGTGCAGGAATATGGCTTGATAGCGGCGAGCTTGCAAAAATACACGAAAACCACCTAACACCCAAAAAGCGAAAACTGTTAGCGCACGAAATGTCCACCAATCATGGGTTTATAACTATTAAGGCACCTGCTTCTAGGTTTATGCCAACTAATAAAAATAAAAGTGCGCACGAAACCGCGGTTGAGAACTTGGTGCGCTTAGCTTTACTTGGCTTGTAACTCTTAATAACGTATTAAAACAAAAACGGCGTACTAAAAAGTACGCCGTTTTTTGTAATAAATTAACGCTTGTGCAGTTTATTTATTACGGTTTTCTTTTGCAAAGGCACGTATTTTACGTTTTTGCGAAAGCGTTACTTTATTAGTACGCCCTGCAAATGGGTTATCACCTTCTCTAAATTCGATTTTGATTGGGGTGCCCATAATTTTAAGTGCTTTACGGTAGTAGTTCATGAGGTAGCGTTTGTAGCTATCTGGTAAATCGTGAACTTGGTTTCCGTGAATTACAATACGTGGCGGGTTATAACCACCGGCATGCGCATACTTAAGCTTAACACGACGACCACGAACAAGTGGCGGCTGGTGATCTGCCTGTGCCATGTCCATAATACGGCGAAGCATTGCGGTGCTAATACGCTTAGTGGCCGACTCGTAAGCTTCATCAACCGACTCAAATAAATGACCAACACCTGTACCGTGCAGTGCAGATATAAAGTGTAAGCGTGCAAAGTCAATAAAACCTAAACGACGGTCAAGCTCGGTTTTAATACGATCTTTAACGTAATCATCTAGTCCATCCCATTTGTTTACGGCAATAACAAGCGAGCGGCCTGAATTAAGCGCAAACCCTAATAGGCTTAAGTCTTGATCAGATATTCCATCACGTGCATCTACAACCAGTAAAACAACATTACAATCTTCAATGGCCTGCAGAGTTTTAATCACTGAGAACTTTTCTACTACGTCGCTTACTTTTTTACGTTTACGAACACCTGCTGTATCGATTAACACATACTCTTTTTCGTTACGTGTCATAGGGATATAAATAGAGTCGCGTGTTGTACCAGGCATATCGTACACAATCACACGTTCTTCACCAAGTATACGGTTTGTAAGTGTAGACTTACCGACGTTAGGTCGACCAATAATAGCCAGCTTTACTGGTTTATCTGCAAATGCTTGGTGGTCAGTATCGTCGCCTTCACCTTCTTCGTAAAGATCAATGAGCTCTTCATCATTATCGGCTACGTCTTCATCTTGTGCTGCGAGTTCGGCAATAACAGGCTGAAGTGTGTGCTCAAGTAAAAGCGTAATACCGCGGCCATGAGCTGCTGCAATGTGATGAATCTCACCCAGTGATAACTGGTAAAATTCAGCACAATTTGAGTCAGCATCAATACCGTCAGTTTTATTGGCAACAACAAAACATTTTTTGTCTTGCTTGCGAAGATGATTAGCAATAGCTTGGTCGGCAACGGTCATGCCTACGCGGGCATCAACTAAAAACAGTACGATGTCGGCTTCTTCAATTGCAAGTAGCGATTGGTCAGCCATTTCGATCTCGATGCCTTCTTCAGTGCCATCAATACCGCCCGTGTCTACCACGATAAATTCATAGCCATCGTAACTAGCTTGGCCATATTTTCTATCTCGTGTTAAACCTGGAAAATCGGCTACGAGCGCATCACGAGTACGTGTTAAACGGTTAAATAATGTGGATTTGCCCACATTGGGTCGCCCAACTAGAGCGATCACGGGAAGCATAAACTACCTCTTAAAAAAACAACAAAAGGCTTCGCAGAGCGAAGCCTTATAAAAACCATATGACTATTAGTAAGTTAGTTTGGTATTGTTACCGCACTTACTTCACCGTCACGGGTGTATAATATCAGTTTGTCGTCGGCAACAACAGGTTCAACAAAGAAGCCTGAGCTATCAAAGTCTTCACGCGCTACTAATTCGCCAGTTTCCTTGTTTAGCCAGTGTAGGTTACCTTCTTGGTCGCCTAAGGCTAAATAGTTACCTGTAACAGCAGGACCTGTTAAGTACCAGCCACGAAGTGCGGGTTGGCTCCAACGTTCAATACCTGAATTTTTATCTAATGCATAAACAACGCCGTTGCTGTCTACTACATAAATACTTTGTGCATCCATCGAAATTTCGCGGTAGCTGCTGTATTCACGTTTCCAAACCACATTACCAGAGCGAATATCAACTGCTGCTAGGTTACCGTTGTATGCAATTGCATAGGCGTACGGGCCGCTAATGAGTGGCTGCGTGTCTACGTCAACCAGGCGTTCAAATTCTGAAGCACCTTTTGCAGCTGCAATTTCTGCGCTCCAAGCTGAGTAACCACTTTCTGAAATTAAAACGCTTAATTTACCTGTTTCTAGGCCAACTAAAACGCCACCGTTTGCAACCGTAGGTGCACTTTGTCCGCGTAATGTAAGTGCTGGCACTTCTTGTTCAAAGCTCCAACGCTCTTCACCTGTATCAGGGTGAAGTGCTAATAATTTACCTGAGCCTAGGTTTACAAATATAAGGCCGTCGCCGGCTGCTGCTTTTGAAAGTGATTCACCAGGTACGTTTTTGCGCCATACTTCTTCGCCAGTTTCGCGATCAAGTGCCACTACAAAGCCGTGTTCAGAACCAATATACAGTTTACCATAAGCTTGTAATATACCGCCTGATAATTTTGCTGTACCGTCGTCGCTCCAAGGCCAAAATGAGGTGTCTTGACGTACGTCGGTTTCCCACTGTACATCGCCGTTAGTAAGCGACAATGCCTCTACTTGACCTTCGCGGTTTGCAACATAAACAGTGTCTTTGTATACAGCAGGTGTTAAGCGAGAAAAATAATGCTCTACGCCGCTACCTACAGACTCTTGCCAAACCACATCAGTTTCAAACTGATTGGCGATTTCGGGAAGGACTAGTTCGTCTTCTTCATCACTTGATGAACAACCCATTAGCGTTGCCATACATAGGGCAAGGGTTGCGGTCGTTAATTTTTTCATACCTAAAACCTTATGCCGCTGGGCTAGTTACTGCTAGGTCATCTAACTTAACTTGTAAAAGTGGGTTGCCTGTTAACCCACCTGCATCTACCGCAGCCTGATAGGCGGTGCGCGCTTGCTCTTTATTACCTTGCTGAGCATAAATGTCGCCTTTAAGCTCTGCAACGTTTGCATTAAACGCTTCAGGTAATGGTGCATTTAGTGTGTTTAACGCATCGTCAAAATTAGTTTGTGCAATTTGAATACGTGCTAAACGTGTAATAGCAATCGCTTTTAATTCTGCATTTTCAACGTTTGATACAATCCAGCTTAACTTTTCGCTAGCAATATCTAACTTTTGGGCTTCTACGGCGTCTTTAGCTGCTACAAACGCCGCAAGTGCTGCATAGTTTGTGTCTTTATTTTCACTGATAAAAGCATCCGCTGATGATAAAACATCATCGCCTTCTACTAATTTAGTGTAAGAATCTGACGCTTGCTCAGCGGTTGTAATTTGGTTTTGGTTGTAGGCTTTCCAACCGTATAAGCCACCTAAACCTACAATTACACCGAGTGCCAGTGAAAGACCGTTTTCACGGAAAAAGCGTTTAATGGCTTCTGCTTGTTCTTCTTCTGTTGAATGTATATCCATGATTACCTCTAATATCTGCTTAGCCGTTTATAAGCTCAGCTAGTAGCGCTTTAGCTTGTTCTAATTCTAATGTGACTTGTTCTTTACGCTCACGTAAATACTTTATGGTCACCACGCCTTGTTCTAATTCATCTTCACCAATAATTACAGCAACAAGTGCATCGCTTTTATCGGCACGTTTTAATTGTTTTTTAAAGTTTCCGCCACCCGCGTGAACCATCACACGAAGGCCAGCCACATCACGGCGTAGTTCAGACGCAATAATCGGGGCTTGAATACTTGCTTTGTCGCCCATGGCCGCTAAATATACATCAGCATTACGGCGAATGTCACCAACACATTCAAGTGCTTGAAGTAACAATACTAAGCGCTCTAGGCCCATTGCAAAACCAACGGCTGGCGTTGCTTTTCCACCAAGTTGCTCAACTAAGCCATCGTAGCGTCCGCCAGCACACACAGTACCTTGCGCGCCAAGGCTGTCGGTTACCCATTCAAATACGGTACGGTTATAATAGTCTAAACCGCGCACTAATTTTTCGTTAACCGTGTATGAGACGCCAGCTGCGTCTAAACGTTCACATAAATTTTCAAAATGTTCTTTTGATTCAGCATCTAAATGTTCTGACAGCTTAGGTGCATCAACTAATATTGCCTGTACGTCAGGGTTTTTGCTATCAAGTACACGTAATGGGTTTGAATACATGCGTCGTTTTGAGTCTTCATCAAGCACGTCAGTATGTTGTTCAAGGTAAGCAACAAGCGCATCTCGGTATTGTGCGCGAGCTTCATTAGACCCCAATGAATTAAGCTCTAATCGTACATGCTCGGTAATGCCAAACGCTTCCCACAGCTGTGCTGTTAATAAAATAACTTCAGCATCTATATCGGCTGTGGCAATACCAAAGGTCTCTAAACCAAATTGGTGAAATTGACGATAACGCCCTTTTTGCGGGCGCTCATGACGAAACATAGGGCCCATGTACCAAAGACGTTGCTCTTGGTTATACAGTAAGCCATTTTGGTTGCCAGCACGAACACACACTGCGGTGCCTTCTGGGCGAAGAGTGAGTAAATCACCGTTTCGATCAGAAAAGGTGTACATTTCTTTTTCTACTATATCGGTCACTTCACCAATAGAGCGTTTAAATAGATCGGTTGATTCTACAATAGGAAAACGAATTTCTTGATAACCGAACGAAGCTACTGTCTCGCGTAAAATGTTTTCTACTTTCTGCCAAACTTGCGTGTCGCCCGGCAGACAATCGTTCATACCGCGAACTGCCTGAATTTGTTTTGCCACTGATAAATCCTAAATACTGTTTATGTGTAATAAAAAAATGCTTACACAACAAGAACGCTAAAAATTGACCCAATATTATATACCCAAACGACCTCAAGATGCGAGCGTCGTTGGAATTAAAAGAAATTACCATTATTAAAAGTATTACTTTGATATAAAGCCCGATGAAGCGCTGAACTCTGTATTTTGTGAATGCTTGGGTAAATCTATTATAAAGGTCAACGCCAAACACGAATGCTTGGCGGTTAATACGTTATTTATTCGACTATTTTTACATCGATAGGGGTTTGGCTTTGCTTTTTATCTATGAAATCGCGAACGTAGCCCTCTAGTTGCTCAACAATGTTGTTGTTATCTATACGTGCTTTTTGGCGTTCGCCGTTAATGTATAAACCTGAGCGACGGTTTGCACCGGCAAGGCCAATATCACTAACAAGGGCTTCGCCTGGGCCGTTTACTACACAACCAATAACCGATACAGAAACCGGTTCGATTATATCTTCAAGGCGTTCTTCTAATTGGTTCATGGTGCTCACTACATCAAACTCTTGGCGTGAGCAGCTTGGGCAGGCAATAAAGTTAATACCGCGTGAGCGTATACGCAGCGATTTTAAAATATCAAACCCTACTTTGATCTCTTGTACTGGGTCGGCGGCGAGTGATACACGTAGCGTATCGCCTATGCCCTCGGCAAGTAGCATACCTAAACCAACGGCTGATTTAACCGAACCAGAGCGCATGCCGCCAGCTTCGGTAATTCCTAAATGTAGAGGTTGATCTATTTCTTTAGCAAGCAAACGATATGCGCCTACGGCTAAAAACACGTCTGACGCTTTTACCGAAATTTTAAACTGATCAAAATCAAGACGGCGTAATATATCTACATGGCGCATTGCTGATTCGAGTAATGCCTCTGGTGTTGGCTCGCCATATTTTTCTTGCAAGTCACGCTCTAACGAGCCACCGTTTACACCAATACGAATTGGAATGTTATTCTCGCGGGCTGAATCAACAACGGCTCTAATACGCTCTTCGCTGCCTATATTACCTGGGTTTATGCGCAAACAATCTACGCCATATTTTGCCACTTTTAAGGCTATGCGGTAATCAAAGTGAATATCGGCAACAAGGGGAATACTGACTTGCTCTTTTATACTTTTAAACGCTTCTGCTGCGTCCATAGTCGGTACTGACACACGAACTATATCGGCTCCTGCGTCTTGAATTGCTTGTATTTGTGCAACTGTTGCATCCACATCCATAGTGTCAGTGTTGGTCATCGATTGCACTGCAATAGGTGCGCCGTCGCCAATAGGCACATTGCCTACATTAATACGGGTGGATTTTCTGCGTTTGATAGGAGATTCTGAAAACATAGCGACTACTCTGCTAATGGTAAGGTAAATTTGGCTAAACGGTTTTTAGGAAACGCCGAGATATCCACTGGCTCACCGTTTAAAGTAATGTTAACTACATTGTGCTTACCAAGCACAACAGCAAAAGGAGGTGTGCCAAAAACAGTCATTCTGTAACCTGCTTTTTTAACGCCAAAGGCTATTTTTTCCCCTTCGCCGTCGTGTATTTCGACCCAACTTTCGTCATTGAATAGCATTTCTATTGTGCTGATGTTGGACTTATCGGTATCTGACTCTAGGGTTTGTTCGTCAAGTGTTTGTGTTATTTCGTCATTTGTTAAGTCTGTACTTTGCTCAATAGACTCTTGACGTAACTCCTCAGCGTCGTTTGCCGATTTTTGCTGTTCAATATTTGTTGATTGAATTGCCTGGCGCTCACTCATTATAGTGTTGCCAATATTTATATTTGTGGTTTGCTCTTCTATGGGGGTAGCGTTTTGCCAAAACCATAATGCAGACGAGCCAATAACGATGGCCAATATAACGTAAGTAACTAACATTAAACGGCTATCGCTGGCTTCTTTTTCTGTACGACGAGAAAAGCTTTGCATGTTAGCTGGTTTTGCTGGCTCTGGTGGCGCTGGCAACATGGCTAATATAGGGGTGCTATCTACCTTTAATTCGCGGCAATAGTTTTTTATGTACCCTTTTACAAAGGTAATAGGTCCTAACGCTTGAAACTCATCGTTTTCAAGGTGTTTAATTTGAAATTCAGAGAGCTTTAGCGGTTTAGCAATGGTTTCAATGCTTACCTTGGCTTGCTCTCTGTGTGCTTTTAGAATTTGGCCTACGGTAGGCTGTGCGCTCTGCGTTTTTTCTTCATTCATAATAAGTATGAGTCTGGATCCACTAGTAAAAGTCTATGTCCTGGTTTTAGCTCTATATCAGGACTTAATTTATTCCATCGCATTAATTCATCAATTAATACTTGCTTCTGGGTAGCAATATCGTAAAGGGAGTCGCCAGATTTAATTTCGTAATAAATATTAGGATCGTTTAAGTAAATTTTGCTGCCATTCATTACCCGATCCGACTCTTTTAATCCATTCCATTGCAGGAGTTTTTGTAGTTTAACATTGTATCGCACCGAAATGCTAAATAGGTTTTCACCAAACTCAATAATATGAAAAGGCACACGTAATGCTGCCACTTTAGGGTTTAACATCGGTAATGCTGTTTGCTTATTTGACGCTAAGTTTGTAAATGTAACATCATTACCGCTTTGGTAATCACTCGTTTCAAAAATATCTTCGTTTTTAGTGGCTTCGTAAAAAACAACATTTGAGTCGTTATTGGCAACGGTAGTGTTTGCCGTGACTGCTGGCTGATTTGTTTGAGGTGAATTAAAGTTAGCCGTTTTAGGTGCCCCAAAAGAAATAATTTTCACCTCTTCTTTTGGTGGTGCTGATGCTACTTTAGCTGCCACTGTTGCAGGTGCTGTACTTGAATTAGTAGCAGGCTTTTCAATAACTGACTCAGGTTTTTTTGGTGCTTTGGGTTCAGTTGTTAACGCAAGTAATACTGCAGACGTATCTGTTGATGGCCCAGTAGGTGTAACTTGCTTTATTTCAACTTGTTCTGGCTGTTCGACAATTGCTGTTGCTGTCGCTTTAGTTGTGGCTTTTTTGGGAGCAATTTGTTGTGGTGCTGAAACTGCAGCAACGGTGTTTTCAATGCTTGTGTTTGTATCATTTCTAGCAATGACTGGATTCGCGTCTTGCGTGTTTTGCTCAGGCTCTGCAGATCTAACTTGCGCTGGTTGTTTAATAACCAGGCTTTTTGTGCTGTCTTGATTAGGTGCTTTTTTTCTGACTATTTTTATTTTTGGTTTTGCACTTATATATGTGCTGTCTGCATCAGCTTTTAACTCATTTAGTTTTGCTTTACGGTATTTTTCACGCAGTATTTCAAATTCGTTAAAACGTGTTCGTTGCTCTCTGATTGCATACGCTTCGTTACTAGTAGAGTAGGTTTGTAAAAGGGTGCTTGCTACTTTTTCGGCTTCTTCTATTCGCCCCATACGATTTTTTACTAAATAGCTAAGCATTAAAGCACGCGACGAAACCCGACCTGTGTCGTCATGTTTTTTAAGAATGTCGTTTGCTTTGTATAAATCACTTTTTGCATAAAACAAAGCCGCTAAACTTATAAGAGTTGAGGTTCGTTGAGAGCTGTGATTAAGCGCTTGCTTGAAGTAAGTTTCTGCGTTTTCAAAATCGTCAAATTCAATAGCGCACAACGCTAGATTTTCGTAGCTTTCGGCAACACGGATATACGTTGGAATTTCAATGGCTTTTAAAAATTGATCGGTGGCACGGTCGTATTCATCAATGCTACACAAAAATACACCGTAGTTGTTAAGTGTATTAGGGTCATCTGGTTTTATATCTAGTGCTTTTTGATAAGCTCTGTCGGCTAATGGGTTTTCACCTACTTGCTGGTAATAATATGCCATAGAGTAATGAACTTCAGGTAAGTTGGGAGCGAATTCAGCTGCGCGTTCTAGGTTGTATTTTGCTTGTGAATTATTACCTGTTTTTAGGTACTGTAAGGCTAAAGCTATTCGCGTGCGTGCTGCCCCGGCGTTATTGATTTTATTTTTGACAACGGGCTTATTACTGCCGTTATAACTACTTTCGGTAACACAGCCACTTAAAGCCAGTGCCGATAGTGTTATAGCAAGTATAGATCGCATTACCTTATCTCTTTATTTTTGTCCATATTGCCTATATTACCTAAAAGCCCTCATGTTGCATCAATTATTTAATAATAAACGATTTAACAGGAGGGCTTTAGGTAGTTTAACTAAATTAGGCTTGTTGGATGTTAACTGAGATTTTGTTATCGTCGCGCATTTTCTTTTTTGCCATACGTTTTGTACGGTCAACGACATCTCCGGCTAATTGTCCACAGGCTGCGTCAATGTCATCACCTCGAGTTCGGCGAACAATACATGTAATGCCAGCAGCTTGTAAAACCTTAGAAAAGCGGTCTATTCGGCTGTTGCTTGAACGTGTATATTCGTTACCTGGAAACGGGTTAAACGGAATAAGGTTTACCTTAGATGGCGTGCCTTTTAACGTTTTAACAAGTTCGTGTGCTTGGTCGGTACTGTCGTTTACGCCATTAAGCATTACGTATTCAATTGTTACGTCTTTATTGGCTTTAGAGCCATCAATGTATCGACGACATGCCGCTAAAAACTCTTCAATAGGGTACTTTTTATTAATTGGTACCAAAATATCACGCAGTGCGTTATCTGGTGCATGAAGTGAAATAGCAAGCGCTACGTCAATCTTCTCTTTTAATAAATCAAGAGCAGGTACTACGCCCGATGTACTTAATGTTACGCGGCGCTTAGATAAACCAAAGCCCCAATCGTCCATCATCAACTCCATTGCTGGTACTACGTTTTTAACGTTAAGTAATGGTTCGCCCATACCCATCATTACTACGTTAGTAACAGGGCGTTTTTCACTATTGCCATCTAGGCCAATATCTTTGGCTACTCGCCAAACTTGGCCAATAATTTCTGATACTTTTAAGTTACGGTTAAAGCCTTGTTGTGCTGTCGAGCAAAAAGTACATTCTAGTGCACAACCTACTTGTGAAGATACACACAATGTTGCGCGCTCTTTTTCAGGGATCCACACAGCTTCAACTTCTTGTCCGCCTTCTAGTACTAAAGCGTATTTAATAGTACCGTCGCTCGCCTGTTGGCGAACTGAGATTTCAGGGGCTACAATTTCGCACTCAGCTTTAAGCTTTTCTTTAAGCTTTTTATTCACGTTGCTCATTTCGTCGAAGTTATCTACGCCAAAATGATAAATCCATTTCATCACCTGATCGCCACGAAATGGCTTTTCACCGAAAGATACAAATAGCTCACGCATTGCATCTCGGTTTAAATCTAATAAGTTAATCTTTTTTTGCGCAGTGGTCATGAAACAACCTTAATCAGTAACGGTGGTGATAAAATTTACAGAGACAAATTGTACACAATTCGTTCACTTTAATCATTAAGTAAAGCATCATAAATAGCAGAGTAATACTTTAATTAATGACTAAAAAAGGGCTCGAAAGCCCTTTTCATACTTTGCATCACAGGGTTAGCTGTGAAACTCGAATTAACGAGTACGTGGGCAAAGTTCTTCGTCAGCGAAGAAGTACGCGATTTCGCGAGCAGCAGATTCAACAGCATCAGAACCGTGAACAGCGTTTTCGTCGATGCTATCAGCGTAGTCTGCACGTAAAGTACCAGCTAGCGCTTCTGCAGGGTTAGTAGCACCCATGATTTCACGGTTTTTAAGAACAGCGTTTTCGCCTTCAAGAACGGTAACCATTACTGGACCAGATGTCATGAAAGATACTAAAGCGCCAAAGAAAGGACGTTCGCTGTGTTCAGCGTAGAAACCTTCAGCTTTCTCTTGTGAAAGGTGAACCATTTTAGCTGCAACGATTTTAAGACCAGCAGTTTCGAAACGGTTGTAGATAGCGCCGATGTGGTTTTTAGCTACTGCATCAGGTTTTACGATTGAGAAAGTACGCTCTAAAGCCATCTTTATGCTCCAATAATTTATAAGTAAAAGTGTGAATATTAACGGGCGCGAATTATACGCGTTTTAACTGAAAAATCCTAATTTTATTAAAAACCAGTTCAATTACAGTTTTATGATCTTGATCAAAGGCTTAATTTTAGTGCTCTTTATACTGCCGCGCTTCTGCTTTTATATTTAAATTTATGACGCACACAATTGGCTCAATGCCTGTTGTTATAGGGAGCGCACATGCCATCTGTTTCATCTAGCCCATTTATACCAGAACTATTATGCCCAGCAGGGAGCTTAAAAAATATGCGCTATGCCTTTGCTTATGGTGCTGATGCGGTCTACGCAGGGCAACCTCGTTACAGTTTGCGCGTAAGAAATAATGAGTTTGATTTAGAGACCTTACAAATAGGTATTAATGAAGCACACGCATTAAATAAAAAATTTTATGTAGTATCAAATATCGCGCCCCATAACGCCAAAGTGAAGTCGTATTTACGAGATATAGAACCTGTAATTGCTATGAAACCTGATGCGTTGATCATGTCCGACCCAGGTCTAATAATGCTAGTACGTGAAAAGTGGCCCGATATGCCAGTTCACCTTTCTGTACAAGCCAATGCGGTAAACTATGCCAGTGTATTGTTCTGGGCAAAACAGGGTATTGAACGGGTGATTTTGTCTCGTGAGCTATCGCTTGAAGAAATCAGCGAAATACGTACGCTATGCCCAGAAACTGAGCTAGAGGTATTTGTGCACGGCGCGTTGTGTATGGCTTATTCGGGGCGTTGTTTACTCTCGGGTTATATTAATAAACGCGATCCTAACCAAGGCACATGCACTAATGCGTGTCGTTGGGAGTACGATGTAAAACCCGGTACTGAGAATGAAACCGCTGAAATGGTGCATAAAATTGACCCTAAAGCAGTTATACCCACTTTAGGTGAAGGCGCGCCAAGCAACGATGTATTTATGCTCGAAGAGCAAGGTCGCCCGGGTGAATATATGCCTGCATTTGAAGACGAGCATGGTACTTATATCATGAACTCAAAAGACTTACGCGCCGTGCAATATGTAGAACAGCTAACAAAAATGGGGGTGCACAGCCTTAAAATAGAAGGGCGCACTAAGTCATTTTATTATGTCGCCCGTACCGCACAGGTATACCGTAAAGCGATTGACGATGCCGTTGCAGGTAAACCATTTGATGCAGACTTATTTAAAACCCTTGAAAACCTAGCACACCGTGGTTACACCGAAGGTTTTTTAAAGCGCCATGCTCATCAAGATTATCAAAATTACGAATATGGTCACTCTGTATCAACTCAACAGCAATTTGTAGGTGAGGTATTAGGGCGAAATGCTAATGGTTTGGTTGAAATAGATGTAAAAAATAAATTTTGCGTGGGTAATTTATTGGAGCTAATGACGCCGAAAGGTAATGTTAGCTTTACCCTTGAAAGTATGGAAAACAAAAAAGGCGAAAGCATTACCGATGCCAAAGGTTCAGGCCACATTGTAAAAATTCCCGTGCCTGAGCGCATCGATTTAGAGCACGCCATACTGATGCGCAATTTGGATGAAAACCAAGATACCCGCAATCCTTTCAAACAAGCTGTTTCATAATAGAGAGTTTAATCATGGCTCTACTTATAAATAGCAAATGCATTAACTGTGATATGTGCGACCCAGAGTGCCCAAATGAAGCAATTTATATGGGCGCTAAAATTTATCAGATAGATTCTGAAAGGTGCACCGAGTGTGTAGGCCACTACGACAAACCAACATGCGTGAGTGTATGCCCCATTGACTGCATTAAACCCGACCCTAATCATCGGGAAAGTATCGATGAACTGGCAGAGAAATATGTGAGGTTAACGGGTTAAGTGTAAAAAACTTGTTGTTAAATTAGAGTGCATACTCATGAGAGGAAGGGTATTTTTTCAAATAACCTTAAGTATGCACTCTGAAGTACTATACCCAAGCCACCTCAAGATGCAGAATTCAGCGTTTCACGGGGCTTAATATCAAGGCGTTACTTTGCAAGAATGGCCATCCCTTTTAAGAAGTAACAACGATGAGAGTAAGTGCCTGTGAAACGCCCAACGGGTTGGTTTAAAAGCGATTTATACTGCGTTATTGATTTTAATAATAGAACCACTATTACTTGCAAACAATGCCTTGCCTAAATCGCTTTTAATTCCAACTGAAACTCGTATCTTGAGGTTGCTTGGGTATATATTCCTTTATTTTAAGTTAAAACGATCGGTTTTGAACTTGTTGTGTTTGATGATATTTTGCAGCTCTGAAAGTACTTTTTTAGGCACCCATTCTCCTTTAAAAACCCATTGCTTTAATGATTTATCTTCAAATATGGCTTGTTGTTGTGTGCTCATATTATTGTTAAACCACGGCAGTGTTTGGCCTGTTTCGTTATCTAAAAAGTAGTAACGATCGCCGTAGCGGTTTTCACGGTTCTTACTAGGGTTCTGTGGGTAGGTTTTTCTAAAAATAGCTTTATCAGCGAGGTTTTTTGAAAATTTATTATTGTATAAGTAAAACTGCGCATCGTAATGATGGCGGCCTAACCAAAAGTCTTTAACGCCGTCAAACTCACTGTGAGCGACAACAAATTTTTGTTCTTCATCTAATTCACCATCATGCCACAGGGTGGCTGTTTGTTTTAAATTATAAAATTTTGAGTGCTCTATTAATGCAGTACCACGCGGGCACACCATGTCAGTTGCGCCTGTAAATGAGCAATATGAATGGTAATATATGCCGTCTTCTTTATTCCAAAGGCTCAGGGTATCAGCGCCGTCAGCAGTGACAGTGCATTGATGTAAAATAATTCGCGTTGCTTGCTCAAATCCTCTAATAGCAAATTGATGATCTAGGGTATTATTTTTCCGACCATAATTATTAACCACTTCTAAGTTAGCTATGGTAATGTCGCTACCAGCAATATTGATCACCGCAGCGCCCCAATCACTGACATGATCTTTACGCCAGTTATTTCTAAGCTCAGCGTATTCAATCAGGGTATTACGTTGTGAACTACCAACTAAGCTTAAGTTGTTGCGGGTTATATAGATCTTTTCTTTATAAACCCCAGGACTAATTAAAATGATGGCGGATTTAAAAGGGCTACTGGCATCAATGGCTGATTGAATGGTATTAAATGAGTCATTATCATTTTTATCGACATATAAAATCTTAGTAGGTTCATCACCAATAGCGGTGGGCGCTGCCATTGTATTTGCGATAAAACAGCACGAAACTAAACAAAGCATGATTATTCTTTTAAACATTTTTTAGTCTCCCATTGCCATTTTCATAGCGTTGATATCTATAGGGACTATGGCACCTCGTTGTTGAATAACTTGACCGGCAAGTAAGTTACCGGCAATGGCGCATTGGCTAATAGGGTTACCTGTTAGCCACAATGCTAAAAATCCAGCATTGAAAGAGTCGCCAGCCGCTGTTGTATCAACAACTTTAGCTATTTTGGTGGTACTGAATTGCTCCACCGTTATACTTTTATCTGTGTTCTTTTTACTGTACTGGCAACCATCTGCGCCAGTTTTTATAACTAATTCCTTTGCGCCTTGTTGGTGCAGCCTTTGCGTGCAACTTTCGAGGCTAGCATCTGCCCATAATTCATTTTCGTCATCTAATGTAACGAGTGCTAAATCGGCTAGAGCATACGCTTTAGCGTTGGTTGTTTGGCAGTGTGTTTTATTAGACCACAGGGCGGGGCGGTAATTACTGTCGTAGACGATTTTTACTCCCTTAGCGGCAAGTTCTTCAAGATGAGTTAATAATGTATTGCAATCTTGCTCTGGGAGTATTGCTAATGAAATGCCCGATAAATAAATGGCATCAACGGTATTTAACATTGTTAATACGCTTGAAAATTCGGGGTGTGTGATGAGGTATTTGGCGGCGGAATCATTACGCCAATATTGAAACGTTCGCTCCCCTGTACTGTCGTTTTGGATCATGTATAAGCCTGGCTGTTTAGCCGGGTTTATTAATACATAGTCGGTATTTAATTGCTGTTGTCGCCATTTTTCAATAAGTGCGTGGCTTAGTGGGTCGCTGCCCATGGCCGTGACGTAGTTAACGTTAACGCTTTGTGCTGCGAGTTTTTTTAGGTAAATGGCGGTATTAATGCTATCACCACCATAGTTTTGCTGCATGGCGCTAAATGGTTGGCCGCTAAGCTCAACCATACATTCACCAATAATTGCGATACTTTTAGCGCTCATTTACAAGGTTACTCCTTTTTTCCAAATGGCTACCTCACGAATATCGTTCACTTCGTTGCAGGTTTGCTTACCATTGACGATATCAACGAGTAACTGAACAAACTCGCCGTGTACTTGTTCCATGCTAACATCGTTTATTAGTACACCTGCATCAAAGTCTATCCAGCGTTTTTTCTTGTTGGCGAGCTCTGAATTGGTGGCTATTTTTAAGGTTGGCACGAAGCCACCATATGGCGTGCCGCGTCCGGTTGTAAATAACACCATGTGACACCCTGCGGCACCTAATGCGCTAGTGGCAATCGGGTCATTACCTGGGGCATCAAGTAGGTTTAAACCAGGAACTTGTAATCGCTCGCCATAATGTAGTACCGCTTGGACTTGACTGGTTCCGGCTTTTTGCGTGCAACCAAGCGATTTATCTTCAAGGGTGGTAATACCGCCTTTTTTATTCCCCGGTGATGGGTTTTCGTAAATTGGTTGATTATGAGCTTTGTAATAGCCTTTAAAGTTATTAACCATACTCACTAATTTGTTAAATGTTGCTTCGTCTTTACAGCGCGACATTAGCAAGGTTTCTGCGCCAAACATTTCCGGTACTTCAGTTAAAACCGTGGTGCCGCCTTGAGCAATTAAATAATCTGAGAAGTAACCCAGCATTGGATTTGCTGTAATGCCAGATAAGCCATCACTACCGCCGCATTCAAGGCCAAACTTCACTTCTGATAGCGTACCAGGTACACGTTTATCTTGACTGACTTTGGCATAGATTTGTTCTAATAATGCAACGCCTTCTTCAATTTCATCATCAGCTTGTTGAGTTATTAAAAACTTAATACGGTTTTCATCATACTCGCCCAGGCCATCACGAAACGCAGATAATTGGTTGTTTTCGCACCCTAAACCAACGACCAATGCCCCCCCAGCGTTTGGGTGCAGTGCCATGTTTTGTAATAGCACGCGGGTGGTTTCTAGGTCATCACCTAGTTGTGAGCAACCAAATTGATGTGGAAATACATGAATACCATCAATATCTAGTTGTGGGTGGCGTTGTTTAAATTCACGAACCATTTGACTAATCATGCCATTAACACAGCCAACCGTTGGGATCAGCCAAATCTCATTACGGATGCCAATTTCGCCATTTTCACGGCGATAGATACTGACCTCAGGGGAGGGCGTAGCGGGTTGTTGATCAATAAACTCTGGCTGGTATTGATATTCAAGTTCATCATTGAGCGTTGTTTTAACGCAATGAGTATGTATCCAACCGCCCTTTTTAATATCCTCTAAAGCAAAACCAATTGGGGCGCCATATTTTATAACGTTTTCTGACTTGGCTATATCTCTTAAAGCAACCTTATGACCTTTATCAAGGTTTTCATTAACGATAATATCTTCGCCATCAACAGGGAGTATTTCGCCTGCATTAATGTTGCGCATTGCAATAGCAACATCGTCGGTAGGGTGTAATTTGATTAATGATTTCATATTATTGACCTAGTTGCTTGGTCAGCGTATCAGCTACGCCGTTGGTGAGCATATTACGTAAGTGAGTAGTGGCAGTATCGGTTAGCGCTGGAATGTCATTTAAATTCGTTTCCCAATGCCATGTTGCTCCTAAAACTTGGCTGACTAGTTGCTCTAAAGAGAGTGTATTTTTGTCAAAGTCTTGCCAAATGGTGTCAAAAACCTCTAACCATTGTGGTGCATCAGTTAATGCTATCTTTTCGTTATTACGAATGCCTCGATAAAATAATATTTGCCCTGCAAGTGCCAGCGCCATCATATTAGGCAGGGCTTGACGGGTTTTTGCATAGGTTAACAACTGCGGTAAAATACGTGTTTTGAATTTCGTCATACTATTGAGCGAAATGGCTAACAATAAATGGCAAATATATGGGTTTCTAAAGCGATTAAGCACATCGTTAGCAAAGCGTTTAAGTTCATCTTCTGGTAAATCCAAAGTAGGAATAATTTCATCAAAGATAAGCTTAGTTAAATATTGCTCAAATAACGGCTCTGCGAGTGCATCACCGACAGAGTCGATATTTGCCATATAAGCAAGTGGCACTAATGCGGTGTGTGCGCCATTTAAAATGCCTACTTTTTGCTGTTTATAAGGAGAAATATCATCGACTATTTTGATATTCAAATCACTGCCTTCAAGGCATAGTAATTGCGCTAAGTGCTGTGGGCCTTGAATAACAAATAGATGAAAATATTCAGCAGTAACCATAAAGTTATCTAAGTAACCCAGAGATTCTTGCAGCTGTTGGTGTTCGTCGCGAGGGAAGCCGGTAACAATACGATCAACCAAGCTTGAGCAGAAGTGGTTCGCGTTATCTAACCATTGAATAAACTCGTTAGGTAGTTGCCATAATTGGCAGTATTGATGAACAATTTCTTTTAACTTTTCGCCGTTGTAATCAATTAATTCACATGGAATGATAACCATGCCGTGCTCTGTTGAGCCATTAAAATGATTAAAGCGATGGAACAACCATTGGGTTAATTTAGCCGGAAATGCTTTTGCCGGTGCATCATCAAGTTTATCGGTATCAATATATTCAATACCCGCCTCTGTCGTATTAGAGAAAATAATTTTTAGATCTGGGTTTTCAGCTAGTTTCATGTAGCGAGAATATTCCTTATAAACTGGGATCTCCTCGTTTATTGAACTAATCACACGATGATCTGCAACACTTTCGCCTTGTTCATTCAGGCCACGAATAATGGTAGTGTATAAACCGTCTTGCACATTGAGTAGCGGTAATGCGTCGTAATCGATAGGGCGAATAACTGCAACGCCTGCGTTGAGCTGGGTTGTTTCGTTAAGTTTATCTATTTGCCAATCAATAAAGGCACGCAAGAAATTACCTTCACCGTACTGCATTATTTTTGTAGGGTATTTGTTTTTATTAAAGTTTTTTCTATTTAGTGCTTTCATAATGTAAACCTATAAAGAGTTATATTGGCTGTTGAATAATTATATCTTACGCGCAGATGCCACCGGTGGCAAATATTATTTGACAATCTGCCACCGGTAGCGAAGAATGGGTGTTAACAAATTAATCTAGTTTGATTTACATCAGGCTAATAAAAATTTTGAAAAATTAAAGGCAGGAATTCAAAATGGCACAAACGTTATTTGATCTCAGTGATAAAAAAGCACTCGTTACAGGTGCCAGTCGTGGTTTAGGGCAACAAATTGCTGTGGGCTTAGCCAATGCCGGCGCAACCGTGATTTGTAGCAGTAGCAGAGAAAACGGTTGTGCACAGACTTTAGAGCTAATCGCAAATAATGGTGGTACTGCTTATGAGTATGCAGCAAATTTATCACAAACCGAGGCTGTAAATAACTTAGCGGCGCAAGTATTGAAAGATCACGACACGATTGATGTGTTGATTAACGTGGGTGGCACCATCTTTAGAAGCCCTGCGGTCGATTTTCCATATGACCAATGGCAAAACGTAATGAAGGTGAACCTTGATGCGAGCTTTTTACTAGCCCAAGCTGTTGCGCCAAATATGATTAAGCAAGGTTCTGGCAAGATCATTAATATCGCCTCAATGCTTTCATACAGTGGTGGCATGACTGTACCTGCGTATACAGCAAGTAAACATGCGGTTGCTGGTTTAACCAAAGCATTAGCTAATGAGTGGGCGCAGCACAATATTCAGGTAAACGCGATTGCGCCGGGTTATTTTAGAACTGATAACACCCAAGCCTTACAAGATGATGCCACACGCAATAGTGAAATAGAGAAACGCATTCCAGCAGGTCGTTGGGGAGAGGCTGAAGATTTAATTGGTTCAGCAATTTTCTTATCTTCAACGGCAAGTGACTACGTTAATGGCCATATTTTAGCCGTTGATGGTGGTTGGTTAGCACGATAATTTTTAATTAAGGTAGCATATTATGAGCACACAAATAGAGTCACGTTACGCCGTTGGGCCAAAAGAAGTTAAAGGGTATGACACGCAACAATTAAGAGCTGAGTTTTTAGTCGAAAAACTCATGCAAGAAGACACCATATATTGGTTATACACCCACTACGAGCGCTTTATGGTGGGCAGTGCTGTTCCTGTTAAACAGGCACTGACGCTTGAAACAGTTGATAATCTTAAAGCTGCCAGCTTTTTACATGGTAGAGAGCTGGGAGTGATCAACGTAGGTGGGGCCGGCACTATCACTGCCGACGGTGAAACGTTTGAGCTAGGCTATAAAGATGCCTTATATTTGGGCAGAGAAACCTTGGAAGTGACCTTTGCAAGTCATGACTCAGCAACACCTGCTAAATTTTACTTAAACTCAGCCCCTGCACATAAAAAATACCCAAGTAAGCTGGTAACCCGGGGTGACGCTAATGTATTGCATTTAGGCAGCTTAGAAACCTCTAATGAGCGCCACATTAATCAAATGCTGATTAATACCGTGGTGCAAACATGCCAATTACAAATGGGGCTCACTGAGTTAAAGCCGGGCAGTGTGTGGAACACCATGCCAGCGCATCAACATGATCGTCGTAATGAAGTGTATTTTTATTTTGAAATACCACAGCAGCAGGCTGTTTGTCACTTTATGGGCGAACCAACAGAGACTCGCCATTTGTGGGTGCATAATGAGCAAGCAGTGGTGTCACCTCCGTGGTCAATTCATTCTGGATCAGGCACACAAAATTACAGTTTTATCTGGGGGATGGCTGGTGAAAATCTCGATTATGACGATATGGATAAATACCAACCGAGCGAGTTGAAATAACTCGCTACACTTACATCAACAGGAAGAGATAAAAATGACTAAAAATCTTCTAAAGTGTGTTTTGTTGGTTTTGTCACTAGGGCTACTTACAAGTTGTAGCGATGATAAGAAAACCATTCGTTTAACGATGGCGCATACCTTAGATACACGTCATGTTGTTCATAAGGCTATGGAATTTATGGCTAAACGTTTAGATCATTATTCTAATGGCAGCATGGAAATAGTAATTTATCCAGGTGGGCAATTAGGGTCTGAGCGTGAGCTAATAGAACTATTACAAATTGGTAGTTTATCAATCACTAAAGTGTCAGCAAGTCCGTTAGAGGGGTTTGTGCCGCAAATGAAAGTGTTTGGTATTCCCTATTTATTCAACGGTAGTGAGCATTTTTGGCGAGTACTAAATAGCGACTTAGGTATTGAGTTATTAAATAAAGTTGAAGGGGCAAGATTGAAAGGGTTGGGGTATTACGACGCGGGTAGTCGTAGCTTTTATACAACCAAGAAACCTATTCGCACTCCTGATGACTTAATTGGTGAAAAAATTCGTGTATTAAATAGCCCAACAGCGGTAGCGACAGTTAAAGCCTTAGGGGGGGCTGCTGCTCCAATTGCATGGGGTGAGCTTTATGCAGCGTTACAGCAAGGTGTGGTAGATGGCGCTGAAAACAACCCGCCTAGCTATTATTTGTCACGTCACTATGAAATTGCCAAGTACTACTCACTTGATGAACACACCTTTGTACCTGATGTCATCTTAGCGAGTTTAGAAGTGTGGAACTCGCTAACACAGCAGCAGCAACAGTGGTTATCAAAAGCTATGGCGGACTCTGTAGAGTATCAACGTTCTTTGTGGCAAGCGGCATCAGATCAAGCATTAGAAGCGGTAATAGCTGAAGGTGTTGAAGTGATCTACCCAGATAAGCAGGCGTTTCAAGATAAGGTGGCTGATTTTCATGCCTCTTTTGACGACACAGCTGTTGCACAATACATCAAAAAAATAAAAACCATGTAAGGCCTAACTATGCGACATTTAATCACACACTTAAATCGTATTGTAGAGCGAGTACTCATACTGGCAATGGTCGCTATTGTGGCTGTTGTTTGTTGGCAAGTGTTTTCACGTTTTATTCTGCGAGCCCCGAGTTCATACACTGAAGAGTTAGCCCGTTTTTTATTAATCTGGATTGGTGTACTGGGCGCTTCATATGCTTATCGAACCAAAGCGCATTTGGGGCTTGATTTGTTTTATCAAAAGATGATCCCATCGCTACGCCGCAAGTGCACGTTTATTATTGAGCTGTGCGTCCTGGTCACTGCATCAAGTATTTTAGTGTATGGCGGTTGTTTACTGATGATGCTTAGTTTTGAGCTAAACCAAACCTCTGCGGCATTGGGTATTAATATGGGTTATATCTACATCGTACTTCCTTTGAGCGGGGGACTCATTGTTATTAATTGCATTGAAAACCTCGTCACTTGTGCTCAACAAAAATTATCGGAGGATGCGTAATGGACCTTACCGCAATCGTTCTAGTTATTTGCTTTTTTGTATTACTGTTTATTAATGTACCTATCTCGTTATGTATTGCGCTATCCACATTAGTGGCTTTACTCATGCATATCGATTTTACTCCGGCAACTATTACTATCGCCCAGCAAATGACCGGAGGATTAGATAGCTTTGCACTGCTTGCTATCCCATTTTTTATATTGTCAGGTTTAATAATGGGCCAAGGCGGTATTGCTAAGCGCCTTATTGAATGTGCTATGGCAATGATAGGCTTTTTACCTGGAGGCTTAGCGCTGGTAAATGTTATGTCGTGTATGTTGTTTGGCGCTATTTCGGGCTCGGCCGTAGCGGCCACTTCTGCAATCGGCAGTTTCATGGTGCCTGAAATGAAAAAGCATGGCTACAGTGCAAGCTTTGCCGCAGCAGTAACGGCCAGCGCCGCTACAACGGGCATGCTCATTCCACCAAGTAATATTTTAATTATTTATGCGATTGCCAGTGGTGGTGTCTCTATTGCGGCCTTGTTTATAGCAGGCTACTTACCGGGTATTTTAGTTGGTTTGGCATTAATGGCCGTGTGTGCGGTGTATTCTATTAAAAATAACTACCCAGTTACGGCAAGGTTACCTTTTAAAATAGTACTAGAAAAAATATTGGCTGCATTACCTAGCTTATTGCTTATTTTTATTGTTATTGGCGGTATTATTGGTGGTGTATTTACTGCCACAGAAGCCGGCGCTATAGCGGTTATTTATGCGTTAGTTTTATCGGTGTTTGTTTATAAAGAAATAGATTTAAAAGAAATGCCGAGTATTTTGCTCAAAGCGTGTGAAACCACAGCTATCGTAATGCTAATTATTGCTGCGTCATCAGGTATGTCATGGTTGTTGTCATACACACACATTCCACAAATGGTCAGTGAATTTTTCTTAACGCTTAGCGATAACCCAATCATTATTTTATTGTTGATCAATTTGATATTAATTTTAGTTGGCGCATTTATCGATATGACACCTGCGGTATTGATATTCACTCCAATCTTCTTACCGGTAGCAGAGCAGTTTGGTATGTCACCAATTCAATTTGGTATTATGATTGTGCTTAACTTATCTATCGGTTTAGTTTCGCCGCCGGTTGGTAGTGTATTGTTTGTTAGTTGCGCTGTGGCTAAAACATCACTCCATAAAATAATAAAACCTATGATGCCACTTTATTTTGTTATGTTTTTGGTACTAATGCTTGTTACATATGTTCCTGCTGTGAGCGAGGCTTTACCAAGGTTGTTTGGTTTAATTGATTAATGAAAAGTAAAAGGCGAGGGGATAAATCAATCCCCTCGCCTTTGTTTTTAAATCAATGTGTAAATGTAATATTAAGTGCTGTTCAGATACTTCTATGCACTTACGGTTAGTGTTAAACTTAAAAATCATCCAAAATGGAAACTTTTATGTCAGTAACGATAAATGATGTAGCTAAACTTTGCGGCGTATCTAAGCGCACTGTATCTCGTGTTATTAATCGCTCCTCAGCGGTTGGTGAAGCAACTCGTGAGCGAGTTTTGCAGGTGATCAGTGAAGTTGGCTTTTCTCCAGATAAACAAGCGCGTGGTTTAGCATCAAGTCGTTCTTACTTACTAGGTTTAATATACGATAACCCAGATGCCCTTTACATAGACCAAGTACAACGTGGTGCATTGAGTGTGTGTTCAGAGTTAGGTTATGAGCTGGTTGTGCATCCGAGTCATTCTAAAAGCACTGATTTTATTAGTGATTGTTTATCGTTTATTTCGCGCTCTAAACTCGATGGCGTTATTATTTTACCGCCCATGTCAGAAAACAAAGAGTTAGCAGCAGCAATTCGCGATGCCGATTGCCCATATGTTCGCCTTGCTTCGGTTGACTTAGATGATGCGGATAACATAGTTGTATCAGACGAGCGCGCTGCGATGAAAGAAATGGCAAGCTACCTTGTTGAGCTAGGGCATAAAGATATCGGTTTTATTTCTGGTCCTCAGGAGTTTCGTTCTTCAATAGAGCGTTTGGCCGGCTTTTTAGCTGAATTACAAGTGTGCAATGTTAAACTACCAACGAGTCGTATTGTTGAAGGTAAAAATAGTTACGAAAGTGGTATAGAGTGTGCGATGGAGTTGCTAAGCGCTGAGCCTAGACCTACCGCAATTGTGGCAAATAATGATGAAATGGCTGCAGGTGTTCTACGCGTTGCCAAGAATTTAAATATTAAAGTGCCACAGGAGCTTTCAGTTGCAGGTTTTGATGACAATATTCTTGCTTCTCGCATTATCCCATCTTTAACGACAATTCGTCGCCCGGTACAAAACATGGCATGTTTAGCTGTACAAAAACTAATTAATAAAAGTCAGTCATCTCAAAGTGAAAAGATCAAACTTGATGAGGTTGTCACCCCGTATTTAGTAAAGCGTGAATCAACCAATAAGTGTGCTAAATAGCACACTTACTTCACTTTACTTATTTCACTTCACTGTAAAAATTCCAGCCTAGTTTTGCAATTTTAGTTGTGCAGTCAAAAACTCAGTCATAATTTTAACTGTGTCATTTAGCCACGGATCAAATAACCAAAATGAATGCGGCGCATCAGCAAACTGATAGATTTGATTAACTACTTGGTGTTTTTTTAATGCCATAATTGCTGTATCACGCCCGGCTCTAAAGCGCGGTACTGAACTATTTATAAAGAGTGTCGCAGGGGATTCATCTGTGATGTAGTTTATGGGAGATGCACTATGCCAGCGTTCAGGAACCTGTTCATAACGTCCGCCTAACCATGCACTGGCAGAGGTTACTTTTTTACTTGGATCATTTTCAAATGGCAGTGCTTCATCACTGGCAAAGTCACTTAATCCATCTATGTTGATCAGTGCTTGAACGTTGGCGCTTGTTGCTTGCTCAGCTTGCTGCTTTAATTGGCCATTGTTATAAGCTAGTAGCGCTGCGATTTGACCCCCTGCTGAGCCGCCACCCAGAGCGATATGGTTCAGATCAATTGCAAAGTCTTGATGATGGGCTCTAAGCCAGATCAGGGCATCGTTAACATCGTAGATAGCTGCTGGAAAAGGAGCGACCCCAGATAATCTATAGCTTGGCGTTGCAACTACAAACCCGTTCTGTGCTAAGCGAATGGCAAGTGCGTTAAAAAGCGCTGGCGTGCCTGTACGCCACCCACCACCATGTACTAATACGACTAAAGGTAAAGATGCTTGCTGCTGCTTTGGTGAAAAGAGAGTAAGCGTTAACGCTTGCTGATTTATTGTTTTATAAATTAAGCCTTTTTTAATCGATACATCTGCAGCGTTATCCTGCACAGGAATTGTGATGTTAGGATACTGTTTAATCAGCTTTTTATACGTATTTTCAACAGTGTATGCTTTAGCATGAGTTGTTTCACTGATAAAGCATAGAATGAGTAATGTTATAACCGTAAACTGTTTCATTGCTGCTCCAAATTTTTAAAGCGCACATAATCCACATCAATGTATGCGTCATTTTTAATTCTGCTAGGGTATAAAGCGATTAAGCATTAGCAAATGATGATGCAAAAAGCACCATCATTGCGAGTACAGACTAGGAAGTGGCTGTAAAAAAGTTCATAAGATTTAGTTTTAGTGTTGCTCAGTGGTTGTTAATAATTTAACCATTTCAACACCCGCTAAAATAAATGGCGAATTACCTTTTGGATCATTACGCACAATTGGCTCACTCATATAATAGCGGTAGCTGCCATCGCGGCCAAAACCTAGGCCAGCAACATAGCACTGATTTAGCATAGATACGCTTGAATCTGGGTGAACTAAAATAAACTCATTCAATAAGCCATTGTAGGCGTTTTTTGTCACTGTTAAATAATCATCTGACAAGTAGCCTTGGTTAAGTGCCTTAGCAAAAAAGTAGACAAACATAGCACTGGCTGATGACTCACGATAGTTACCGACTTGATGTGGTTTATCCATTACTTGCCACCAGGTTCCTGTGTCTGAATCTTGCACTTTTGCTAGACTCTGTGCTACTTCCTCAACCATACCGAGCAAAAACTCACGCTGCTCTGTATTTTGCTCAGGAATATAGTCAAGCACATCAACCACAGCCATTGCTAACCAGCCCATACCACGTGCCCAAAACTGCTGTGATAAACCGGTGTTAGTGTCAGCCCAGCTTTGTTTTTTAAGTTCATCCCAACCATGATAATAAAGACCTGTGCTTTCATCTTTTAAGAATTCACGAGTCAGTTTAAATTCGTTGACGACTTCATCAAGGGTTTCTTGCTGCTGGTGGCCTTGCTCAAATTGCACGCCATACTTCGCTAAGAAAGGCATTCCCATGTAAACACCATCTAGCCAAACTTGGCCTTGGTATTTCTTTTTGTGCCAAAATGCGCCGTTGGACGTTCTTGGTTGATCTTTAAGTTGTTCGCGAAGGGCGTTGATTGCAGTTAAGTATTTTTTTTCATCTGTGCGTTGGTATAAATCAATAAGGTTGCGCCCTGGAGGTATATTATCGATGTTAAAGTTGCTTTTTTTATACCTTTTTATTTCACCTTCTGGCGAAATAAAACTGCTCACAACAACATCAACAACGTCATTATATTTACTTTCATTAGTCAATTGCCCAAGTTGTGCAAAAGCATAAGGCTGCACACCAATAATGTCGTATTCAAATTTAGGTTTACGCTTACGATTTACATCCCAGCCTGTGTACTCGTAGCCCAGTGCTTTTCTGTCAAGTTCTGAGTCGGCAAGTGCTTTTGTCCATTTTAAGGCTTTTTCTGCCGTGAGCTCGCCATCAAGTTGTTTATTCGTAAAGCGTGTTTTAATTCGGACTCGCGGAGTAAGGGTGAGCTTTTCGGCTTGTTGCTCGAGGTATTGCGTAAACGCCGCTTTGTCGTTGATGCCGCTTTGCGGCTGCCAAATAGATGCAAAGTAATAGTTTACTTTTTGCTCGTTTTTGCGCCCTTTAGGTTTTAATACCGCAAGGTAATTTTTATCGTCTTGACGTATCTCTATTAAATCACCTTTTTTAAAAAAAATAGCTATACCTAAAGGTGATTTATCTAAGCTTTGATTACCCCAGCTGGCAATATAACTGTAGCCATAATTACTTAAATTACTCAAATCGCCTTCAATGAATTGGGTATCATCATGTTTTACCAGACCTGCGACAAAATTAGGTAAGTCTTGAGTGAGTGAAAGTTCAACATGAGCAAGCTCAGAGCCTGCGTGCATTGAAATATTGGCGGTTAAATCTTGGGTATTACGGCTATTTTGCCAATCTTGGTAGTTAATTTGCACGGTGGCGCGTAAATCGCCATTCGCTTTAATTGTGGCTGTACGTTTAGCCACATCAGTGACATGTTCAAGCTCATTGTTGTTGTCCATCACACCAAAACCGCCAGCACCTAAAGAGCCGCCGACTTTTAAAATATCCATGCCCCAATCTTGCCTATCATGATAGGAGCTGTAACCATCTAAACCAACGTTGTGCAATACTGGCTCAGGTGTTAATTTACCAAAAATATCGAAGCCATTGCGCCAATCTAAGTAAAAGCGGTAACCGACTTTATCTGATTCAATGCCTGGTCCTTCGTAACGGATCCAATTTGAGTGATCGGTATAGTAATCAGGTGGGGTGAGTGTTTGTACATTTTTAAACTCACCGCCCACATATTCTTTTTTACCTGCATTAATTTGATGCTTTGGTGGACGTGAGTGAGGCTGCCATTGACCATTAACTTTATGTGCTAAGTCTGCTTGTACGCGTTTTGTTTGCGTGCTTTTAGGCGCTGCGATTAATTCATCTATTACGAGGTTAACAGTTGCGGCACTGGCTAAATCGACAACAAAATATATACCGTCCATTTGTCCATCAGTATCAATATCCACAGCCTGCGTGGCGAGTGTTTTTTGAGCTGTTTTGATTTGTATGGGTTTGGCTATATCAAGTCCTAAATCGGCATAGCTGATATAAATCGGTTCGTCAGATCTGACAAATGTTGATGGGTTGCTTATTTCTACCGTTGCAAGCGGGCTTGATACAGCATTTTTTTTAGTGTTTTGATTGGTTTTTGCCGTTGGTTTTTGTGGCTGCTCTTGGCACCCTGATAAAATTATGCAACTGGTGATCACACTGCCCATAAACATGGCTTTTGATAGCTGAGATAGTTTTGTTGTCATTGTGTGCTTCCTGTTAGCCACATTACACGGGTAATGTGGCTTTAGTATTTTTCTTAACCAAGGTTGTAGGCTTTTTTCACCAGCCCATATGTTAATTGATAGGCTAATGTTTGTGCGCTACTTTCGCTGATCTGATGATTAGCAACAAGTTCAGCTAAATAGCGGCAATCCACTCGTCTTGCAACATCGTGTCGTGCTGGAATTGATAAAAATGCACGGGTGTCATCATTAAACCCAACAGTATTATAAAAGCCTGCTGTCTCAGTTGTTTGCTGACGAAAACGAAGCATACCTGCAGGGCTATCATGAAACCACCATGCTGGCCCTAATTTCAAGCTTGGGTAGTGACCTGCAAGTGGCGCAAGTTCACGACTGTACGTTGTTTCATCTAGCGTAAATAAAATAATTTTTAAATCTGGATGATTGCCATATTTACTTAATAGCGGTTTTAGTGCGTTAACGTACTCTGTTTGGCTTGGAATATCACACCCTTTATCACGGCCAAATTGATCAAATACCGCTTTATTATGATTACGATGAGCCCCTGGGTGAATTTGCATTACTAAGCCGTCTTTAATACTCATACCTGCAAGCTCAGTGAGCATTTGGCCACGGAATAATTCTTGCTCTTGCTCTGATGAATTCCCGCTGAGGCATTTTTCAAATAAAGCTTCACATTCAGCAACAGATAAATCTGCTGTTAATGCCGTTGGGTGACCGTGATCGGTGGCGGTTGCGCGACCTTCTTTACGAAAGTAATCACGACGTGCTTGAATTGCATTTAAGTAACCTTGCCATGTTGATGTGTCTTCACCGGTTAATTCACCTAGTTTTGCAACATTGTCGATAAAGTCTTCGCGACTAGCATCAACCACATCATCAGGCCTAAATGTGGTAATAACTCTCTTTGCTATGTTATCGCCAGCAATAGCGCGGTGATGAGGGAGCTGATCTAATGCGCCTTCAGTGGTTGCAATTAGCTCAATATTAAAGCGATCCATTAACGCGCGAGGTGTAAACTCAGGGGTTGCCAGTGCTGCGGTAATTTTTTCGTAGTACTCAATGGCATTGTCTGAGCAAAGCTTTTGGGTGAAACCAAATACATCGCTAAATACAGCATCTAACCAATAACCACTAGGTGTACCGGCATAAAGGTGATAGTTGTCAGCAAAGATTTGCCATACTTTGCGCGGATCAGCCGCTTTAGCGCGCGCCATATCACCTTCTAGGCCGTGTTCAGGCACACCTAAATCTGTCATTGGAATACCTTGGCTATAAAGCATTCTAAATACATAGTGATCGGGCTTGATAAATAGCTCTGTTGCATTGCCAAAGTTTTTGTTTTCATTAAACCAACTTGGATCAGTATGACCATGAGGACTAATAATGGGTAAATCTTTAATTGATTCATAAAGTTTACGGGCTATGGCAACAACCGCAGGATCGCTTGAAAACAAACGATCTGGGTGTAATGCTAACGGTTCAAAGTTATCTGACATGAAAATTCCTTTGTTACCCTTCTGCCACCGGTGGCAGTTTTGAGTGTAGTTTATTGGCTGCGAACAGCTATTTAAAGTTAATGTTTATTTATGCGCGAGAACTTGCTGACAAGCTTGGGTTATTTTGTCCAATTCGTTAGCGGCTATCCACTGTGGTTGCGCAACCCATGTACCACCTACAGCAAGCACGTTTTTAAGGGCTAAATAGTTCATATAATTATCGCTATTAACTCCCCCTGTGGGGCAAAAGCCTATATCAGGGAATACGCTCGCAACCGCTTGCAAAAATTTATCGCCACCACATAATGAGGCAGGGAACAGCTTTTGCTCAGTAAAACCGTACTCTTTTGCCAGTAAAATATCCGCGGTGTTTGATACGCCAGGCACCACAGGAACAGGGCATTTAGCAAGTTCAGCTAACAAATTAGGCGAAACTGCAGGGGTAACGATAAAATCGCTACCGGCTTCAATACTTTGTGCTAATAAGCTACTGTCAGTAATTGTGCCTGCACCCACTGAAAGGTCTGGCAAAGCTTGTTTAATCGCGACTAGCGCATCCAATGAGGCTGGTGTGCGCAATACGACCTCAACTAAATGAATACCGGCTTTGTGCATTGCGCTAGCAATTGCTACACCTTGCTGTGCTGAAGCGGCTTGTATTATCGGTAAAATAGGCTGCGTGCCTAATAACGATGAAAATGTCTTCATGCTGTTATTCCTGTTGTTTTATTATCTTCATTGCTCAACCTTTAAGCTGTTCAATGGTGAGCGGTTTTGCATTAAGCGTAACGTTATCGAGAGTCATATTGTTAACATTTTGCACTATTGACTGTTCACCTGTTTTATCGAAATGACAGTCAACAAAATGTATATCGTTAATGGGCGCACGTTCAAAGCCATTTAGGTAAAACGCTTTACTTAGCACGTTTTCACAGTGTAAATTTTCGATGCGAATATCACGTACGATAGGATCAAATTTACCTGCATCACCTTCTTCATAGAAAAAGTTGATAACCACGGCATTTTTCACTGTGCCTACTTTAACGTTACGCACTCTAATATGCTCGATTAAACCACCACGCACTGAGTTTGTTTTTATTCGTACAGCGCGTTCTAAATAAGGGCTATCCATCGTACAATTTTGAACGAATACATTATTGACGCCGCCAGAGATTTCACTGCCAACCACAACGCCACCGTGGCCTTCTTTCATGTGACAGTTTTCGATAACTATATTTTGCGAGGCCACATTAACTCGGCGGCCATCGGCATTACGCCCTGACTTAATAGCGATACAATCATCACCTGTGTCAAACACACAATCTTTAATATGCACGTGATTACAACTTTCTGGATCGCAGCCATCAGAGTTTGGTCCATGGCTTGAAAAAGTAACGTCAGACACGGTCACGCTATTGCATAGCACTGGGTTAACTAACCAAAATGGTGAGTTTTTAATGGTAATACCTTCAATTAATACATTGTTACAGCGATATGGTTGGATAAAAGGTGGGCGTAAATAGGCACCTTCACCGTAGCGCCTTTGTGCTACAGGAAGGCCATTTTCTGCATCAACCATTAATTGCTTACGTGCTGGCTTTTGATCCATTAATTTGCCACTGTCTGTGTAAAGTAGCTCCCAATGTTTTTCTTTGTGGGGGCCTTTCCATGGCCACCATGTTGTGTCATTAGCGTTACCTTGCAAGGTTCCTTTACCAGTAATTGCTATGTTTTGTTGACCATAGGCATAAATAAGTGGTGAGTAGCCCATCATTTCAAGACCTTCCCAGCGGGTAAATACTTCTGGTAAATAGTCTTTGGGGTCAGTGCTAAAGCTTAGAATAGCATCGTCATCAAGGTGTAAATTAACATTTGAAAGTAAGTGAATGGCCCCGGTTAAAAAAGTACCGTTGGGCACGAACACTTGACCACCTCCTTGTGCGTGGCAAGCTTGTATTGCGCTTTTTATTGATTGGGTACAATCGAATGTACCGTTTCCTTGAGCGCCAAAATCATTAATGTTAAATACTTTGTTGGCAAAGGTAGGCACCTTGATATTGTTTTTAATGAGATCGGCCATTTGCCAATCATCAACATTGACAGGAGAATCAAAAGCGCTCGCCATTGGCGCTGATTTACATCCGATTAGCGTTGCACTCACCACAGTGCTAGAAGCCAATGCTTTTAAAAAGTACCTACGATGACTATCCATTTTTGTGTCCTGCTATTGTATGTTTAGATTATTATGATAGCTTAACATTAGCAGCTATTGCCACCGGTGGCAATAAGTTTTGGGTATTTAAATTGAGAGTTTTTTATGGATGGATTTTATAAAAAAGTCTTTGTTATTAATAACTAACCTTAACTCTGGATAAAAATAATCGGTGGCAACCACCGGTTCAACAAGGGCAGAGCTTCAACATTACCCATAGCCTAAAATAGGCTATGGGATATTTTTAATATCTAATTGATTATTTAAAAAGTTCCTCTGATGCCCATTAAGAACTGACGACCTGAAGACAAGTTTTGATAAGGACGAGGGGAGTAAATATCATTCCACATATCTTGTTTTTCATCAGTTAAGTTTACTGCTTCAAATGACAAGCTCATGCTCTCACTAAGCTTGTAACGAGCTGAAAAGTTAAGTTTTGACTTAGAATCATAACCACGTACAAACGTAGATTCATCTTTATACTCGTTTAAATATTGCTTGTTATAACCGCCACGGTGGTTATATGAGAAACGAGCTGACCAATCTTCTACTTCATAATATAGTGTTAAGTTGTAAGTGTTTTTTGATGTTTCTTCTTCCCCTAAAGTGAGCTTGTTACCATAAAATGGGTCTTCAATATCACGGGTGTAATCTATATAAGTGTAGTTAGCTTGTACGCCAAAATTATTAAATGGCTCAGGTAAAAAACTGAATGGTTGTTGGTAAATAAACTCAGCTCCCCACATGTCTTCAGCTTCAGTATTTTCAAGTTGAGTAACAGTCCAAGTTATATCTTCAGGGTTCATATCACCGATATCTATACCTAATCGATCTAGCTCCGCTTGGTTTAGTACTTCATCACTACTGTCAGAAGATATCCCCGTAATATTTTTAAAGAATACTGAGGTTGCAATAAGTGATTCTTCAGCAAAGTACCACTCTAGTCCAACGTCATATTGTTTTGCTTTGTAAGGCTTAAGTGATGGGCCTGCACCGCGTTTAATTGTTGCAGTTGGGTCTTGCTCATCAGGCGTATTTACACTTATTGATGATCGTAAATCGGATAATTTAGGGCGTGTGATTGCATGAGAATAACTAAAGCGACCAACGAGATCTTCTGTTAAATCATAGGCCAAATTTAAAGAAGGGAGCCACTCATCACCTGTACTAACAGACTCACGCCACCCATATCCTGCGGAAAAATTTGCACCATCACCACGACCTGCTGTGTAACCATCTTTGTAGATGTGATCAAGGTTTACAATTTTGCTTGTATTTTTATTATCAACGTAGCGTAAGCCAATATTACCTCTTAATTCCGAGTCAAAAATATCATTTCTAAAATCAACTTGTACATATGCCGTATTGACTTCTTCTTTTATATAGTAAGCCCGTTTAAACTCTTCTTTTGCTTCAAAAAATGCTTCATTCGAAAAAGCACTCATCATTGAATTATAATCTGGAGCAAGCCATGTTGAACCAAATAATGTGGAGGTAGCAGGCACATTTGCGTTATTACCAAATTGTACACCTGTGTTATCTAAAGTGGTTGCAAATAAGCTTCCCTTGATTGCATCAGCGTCTAAATCAACGACTTGTGTTTCTGCACTCTTACCACTGGTTTTATTGTTTTCAATATCTAGATTTTTCCAAGAATTGCGGTAGTCATGCTGTTCAGTCTCAAAGCTTCTTTGTCCTAAACCAAATTTTACCGTATATTGGTCAGTAAGCTCATAAGTAAAATCAATTTTGATGCTAGAGTTTTCACTCTCTACTGTTTGTGCACGATTACGAGTTAAACCTGCCGAATAGTTATCCGCATTAACCATGGTGTTTTGTAGCTGCTCTTTAGTGTAGGCCCCGCCTGCTGCTTGCCCTGCTGCAAATGCGAAAGAAGGCATAGCTGTTGTGAGTTGTCCACTGCCGATAGCTTCACCACCTGGGTTATTTATTAAACTCAGAGGATCAATATTATCATCATAACTGTAAGCGACTGTCGAACCAGCCGAATCTAATGCAAAGGTTCGAAGATGGGGTACATTTAAATCAGATTTTCCTTTACCGACTAAAAAGTTCATTTTTAAACGATCAGAAATATACCAGTCGCCTGTGAAACTGACTTGATCAAATTTTGATTCAGAAACATCTTGGCGTGCTTCAGAACGGATAATTGCATTTGAGAATGCACCGGCAACGATTGTGTTATTTGAATCAATATGAATATTTTCGGGTACGATGTTCTTTTGGTCTCTTAATAGTACAGAATATTGATATTCATCCATTGTTGTATCTAACTCAGCATGAAGGATGTCTAAGTTTAACGATAAGTTATCAGTAGGAGCATATTGGAATGCAAGTGTAGCTCCAACACGTTTTTGGTCTTTTGAGAATATTGAATAACGGGGAATACGTGGTAAATAAAGCCCATCTAAGTTGTCGCTAGTGTAATTGCCATTTTCTAACAAAATAGTTTTAGGTGAAGCTGTAAGGTAATTGCTTCCTCCTTGTCCAACAGGATCGCCGCCGTCGAGGTAGTTTGGATTGTTGACTGTCCAACGCACTGTAGATGAACCTTCACTTTGTACCGTTCCATCACTGTAAGCTACAGATGCTAGCACGCCAAATTTGTTGTCCCAGTTATTACTGAGCATAAATGATAAGCGTGGAGATGTTTCTTCAGAAATATCATTATAGCGAGCATTCACGCTGTAAGAACCTTTAAAGCCATCATATTGAAATGGGCGGGCAGTTTGTAGATTTACATTACCCGAAATACCGCCATCTTCGTTTTGTGCTGAGACAGTTTTATCAATATCTATTTGAGTAAATAATTCCGACGCAAAAACGTTATAATCAAATGCGCGAGAGGTGTTTGAACCACCTGCAGCATCAGTCGCAGCGCCTGCAGAAGCTGACTCCATGCCGTTAATTGTTGTTTTCACAAACCGAGAACCAAGACCTCGAATGGTGATTTGACGCCCTTCACCAGCATCTTCTTCAATTGAGATACCAGGCACACGAGAGAGTGAATCAGCGACGTTTAAATCAGGAAATTTACCAATATCTTCAGCGATAATAGTTTCGCGCGTTCCGACAGCTTCACGCTTTGACATCAATGCTGCGTTGATACTGCCGCGGTAACCCTTAACTTCAATGATTTCGATTTCTCCAGCCGCTGTTTCTTCTTGGGGGGCTGCATAAACCACGCTGCTAGATAATGCGCCGCTGAGTATTAGATTGGTCATTAACTTGTTAAGTTTAAAATTGTGTGTGCTGGTTGTCATATTAGTTCCACATCTAGTTATTTTTAATCAGTTAACATGACGGATTAAATATATTTGTCATGTACTAGTTTGTTGAATCCACTGTGCCAAGCCTCATAATCCAATACAGGAAAAACAACGAGAAAACAAATAGCAAAGTATTAGTGATAACCTTTGCTACCGGTGGCACAAATTGAAAGCTATATCGATTCCAGTGTTATGTCAAACTAAAAAAATAACAAAATTCATCTTTAGTTTACATTTCAAATATTGTTGACGTGCATCTTTGGTGCAACCTGGATTGGTAAGTATCATGATTTAACTGATTAATTTGCCACCGGTGGCGGAAGTGTTTAAACCAAAAAATAATAAATATTTTTGTTAGTTTATTTATCTTTTACTGTCAGTTACAAAATAGTGATCTCTAAACATTGCCTATTGTTATATTAATTATATTTAATTCAAAGTGGTGATTACTGGAAAGTAATTGCCACCGGTGGCATGTGGTGTTATGTTTAAATAGCACACTAACTAATAAATTTTTAAACTTATTTTTTACAACACTATAGAGCGATTAATATGGCTAAATTACTAATAACAATACTTTTTATGGTGAGTTTCTCAGGTATGGCAGCAACGGATGAAATAAACGTTTTTATGGCAGGGGATTCCACTATGTCAATTAAACAAGTTAAAGCTTTTCCTGAAACGGGTTGGGGTATGCCCTTTAGTATATTTTTTGATGAGTCGGTAACCGTTATAAACAGAGCGAAAAATGGCCGTAGTACCCGCACTTTCATTAGTGAAGGTTTATGGGAAAGTATTACTTCAGAGCTTAAAGAGGGCGACTACGTGGTAATTCAATTTGGCCATAATGATCAGTCTAAAAAGAAAGTAGACCGTTATACTTCTCCTGAGCAATACACTGAAAACTTAATGAACTTTATTACTCAAGTCAGAGCTAAAAAAGCGCATCCGCTATTGATGACACCTGTTACCAGACGCTACTTTGATGAAGCCGGTAATATTAAACAGACCCACCCAATTTACTCTGATTTAGTGCGTGATGTGGCCGCCAAAACGAAGGTTGATTTTATTGACATGGATAGTGTTACTCGCGAGTATTTTCAAGCAATGGGCGATGAAAACTCGTGCTTACGCTATATGCAGCTTGAAGCCAATGTTCATCCGAACTATCCAAAAGGTGTAGATGATAATACCCACTTTAATGAATTAGGTGCCCGTGAAGTGGCGCAGCTTGTATTAGCGCAAATGCGTAAAATAAATCATCCTTTGGTTAATAAATTACGTGTGCCAGATCCAAAACACTTAAAATAAATACACCTGCGAACTAAGGGAAACGACCCTTAGTACACATACTATTTTTAACCCAAACAGTATTAGGCTGTGTTTTTTACTAACCCAAAACACCCACCTAATATCAACACGTTTAATAAGTAACCTGAGCTCTGGATAAATATATTTGTGATTTGATATCAATACATTAGTACATCTCTTAACCAGAGTTCAGGTTAAGTAATTAAATTGAAAAAAATAATTCGAGGGGTTGTTATGCGGGTAGTGCCTAAGAGTCATAGTAATATAAAGTTAATCGGATTGCTTATAGGAATTTTTATTCTTGTAGTTTGCTCATCAGCGAAGGTTAATGCGCTTTCAAAAGAGCAAAAAATAGCCTTCCCGACGGCGCAAGGCTTTGGTAAATATGCAACCGGTGGTGTTGATGGGCAGTTATATATAGTAACAAGTTTAGATGATGAAGCAGATAATCCTAAAAAGGGCACATTGCGCTATGCGATTGAGCAAAAACACCCGAGAACTATTGTATTTGCTGTCTCTGGAGTTATTAAGCTAACAGACGAGCTAAAAATTTTGCATGGTAATATCACCATTGCAGGGCAAACATCTCCTGGTGGAGTGACCCTTATTGGTGCGCCGGTAATGGTGTCATCCAGTGAAAATGTGATTATTCGTTTTATGCGCTTTCGTTTAGGCACATTTGGTTATGCCGAAGATTCATTAACAGTGAGAAACAGTAACACTGTTATGATCGATCATTGTTCACTAAGTTGGTCTGTAGATGAAACGGCGAGCTTTTATAATAACCGCAATTTCACACTGCAAAATTCAATAATTTCATATAGTTTGAATGACTCTATTCACCCTAAAGGTAAGCATGGTTATGGCGGAATTTGGGGCGGAGCGAACGCGTCGTTTATTAATAATATTATAGCGAATCACGCAAGCCGCACACCTCGAATTAATGGCCATCGACTTAAATCACCTTACCCGCAGCAGCAAGAGTTTGTGGAGCTTGTTAATAACATTATTTTTAACTGGGGGCATAATAATGTTTATGGCTCAGAAAATGGCCGTTTTAACTTAATTAATAATTATTATAAGCCGGGTAAAGCAACTAAAAGAATGCAGTTTGCAGATATTTGGTATTCGCCACAAATAAAAGAAAATCAAGCTTATATATTTGGAAATGTGATTGAAGGTGATGTTCAGCTCAGTGCAAAAAATTGGCTTGGCGTAAATTATCGACAAGCTGAGAAAGCAAAGCGCACGTTGAGTAAGCAAAACAGTATTTGGTTAAGTGACAAACTGATTATTACCTCTACTATGCAACCTGCTTTACACTACCTAACTGCTGAAAAAAGTTATCTTAATGCGACCCAATTGCAATCAATTGGTGCAACTCGTAACGCCAATGGCAAATTTATCGACAATGTTGATGCCCTTGTATATCAACAATTAACCGACTCAGTGCCTATTAAAGGAGATGGTCTGATTGATCATGAATTTGATTTGATAGGTAGTTGGCCTGCGTACGCTAAGCAGTTTGCGGGCTTTGCGAGCATTGTTGATTCTAACCAAGATGGTATTGATGATAATTGGTTAAAAGACGCGAAACAAAAGCGAATAAGTTTTGCGCCTGAACAGGCATTGTCTGAGTACCTTAATTATTTAGCGGCTGACTAGGGGCTTACTCTACTGTCAAAATTGAGTGAAATCATGTTATTCATTAAAAAGTGGCTTTATTCATAAATAGTAAATGCATTAACTGTGATATGTGCGACCCAGAGTGCCCAAATGAAGCAATTTATATGGACACTAAAATTTATCAGATAGATTCTGAAAGGTGCACCTAGTGTATAGGGCATTATGAAAAGCCAACCTGTATCAGTGTATGTCCAATAGATTGCATAAAACCAGATCCAAATTCCCGAGAAACTATTGATGAGTTAGCTGATAAATATATACGTATTAATGGTTAGTAATAGTACCTAACAATTTCACTCATACAGTTATTTATAAAGGCAGTTTGTGTGAGTGCTTAAGATGAATATTTATGAGGAAGCTCAAAGTTATTATTTTCGTAAAAGTGAAATTAGTTCAAAGTAAATAACCTCATCCTTTGTATAAACTGATTGAAAGGTCTTTTTATATGCAAACTATACCCCCTCAAACCGCGGTTTGTATGTATTTTGTACTAAAACCAAATTCTTTTGAATAAGCGTGAAATAAACGTTGACCATCATTCGAATATCCCTATAATGCGACCCCACTGAGACGGCAGAGCAGGCAACGCTTAGCGAGGCAAGCAAACCACTTAGTGAGTCGAGTAAAACTTAGGTTTAGATTTTTATAAAGTTTAAAATTAAGTGTTGACAAAAACACAGGAAAGCGTAAGATTCGCTTCCCTTGAGTCGCTAAGGCAACTCAAACGTTCTTTAACAATATAAAGCAATCATCTGTGTGGGCACTCGTACAGATTGAGTTCTAACAGCCAAGCTACTTAGGTAGTGAGGCAAACAAATTAGAGTCTCAAT
>NZ_LOFI01000007.1:0-84593 GCF_001469195.1 Pseudoalteromonas sp. 10-33
TGGAAGGGCCATCGCTCAACGGATAAAAGGTACTCCGGGGATAACAGGCTGATACCGCCCAAGAGTTCATATCGACGGCGGTGTTTGGCACCTCGATGTCGGCTCATCACATCCTGGGGCTGAAGTCGGTCCCAAGGGTATGGCTGTTCGCCATTTAAAGTGGTACGCGAGCTGGGTTTAGAACGTCGTGAGACAGTTCGGTCCCTATCTGCCGTGGGCGTTTGAGAATTGAGAGGGGTTGCTCCTAGTACGAGAGGACCGGAGTGAACGAACCGCTGGTGTTCGGGTTGTCATGCCAATGGCATTGCCCGGTAGCTACGTTCGGAACTGATAAGCGCTGAAAGCATCTAAGCGCGAAGCAGGCCTCGAGATGAGTTCTCACTAGACTTTTAAAGTCTCTGAAGGGCCGTTGAAGACTACAACGTTGATAGGCAAGATGTGGAAGTGGTGTGAGCCATTAAGCTAACTTGTACTAATTACCCGTGAGGCTTAACCATACAACGCCAAACGCGTTTTGTGTGATAGTTGAACAAGCGAAGAAGTTAATATAACTAAAGTAGATATTACTTAGAAAGACTTAAAAAATATTATCAGATATTTTCCAAATTTATGAGGTGACTCTTAGCGCGTAGCGTTAACGTTGAGGCACCTTACGCAAAGGAAAAATAAGCACTACGTGCTTGTGATTAATCCTTTGCACCTAATTTGCTTGGTGACAATAGCGTTTTGGACCCACCTGACTCCATGCCGAACTCAGTAGTGAAACGAAACAGCGCCGATGATAGTGTAGCATTTGCTATGTGAAAGTAGGACATTACCAGGCTTCAAATTTAGTCGAAGGACTTTAAACTAAATAAAAATAAGAAAATTGAAAAGAATTTTCTTGGTGACAATAGCGTTTTGGACCCACCTGAATCCATGCCGAACTCAGTAGTGAAACGAAACAGCGCCGATGATAGTGTAGCATTTGCTATGTGAAAGTAGGACATTACCAGGATTTAATTAAGAAAACCCGTTACAGTAATGTGACGGGTTTTTTGCTGTCTGGGGTTTAGTAAATAGCCAAGAGCCAAGAGCTCATGCCGAACTCAGTAGTGAAACAAAACAGCTCGAAGACGAGCCCTGCGGAAGGCCGCCCCGACGCCAAGATAGTATCCAATTTGCTATGTGACTCTCCACCGCTGTGGGCACCAAGACATTACCAGGATTTAATTAAGAAAACCCGTTACAGTAATGTGACGGGTTTTTTGCTGTCTGGGGTTTAGTAAATAGCCAAGAGCCAAGAGCTCATGCCGAACTCAGTAGTCAAACAAAACAGCTCGAAGGCGAGCCCCGCGGAAGGCCGCCCTGGCCAACGATAGTATCCCATTTCACTGTGACTCTTCACCGCTGTGGGCACCACGACATTATCAGGATTTAATTAAGAGAAACCCGTTACAGCAATGTAACGGGTTTTTTGCATCTATGCGCGCGTAAACGCACCAACTTAAAGCGTCAAGCCGAGCCTCACTAACGAGGTTAGCGTCTGGTTTTATCCCCAAAATTTAATAAATATTTTTCATTCAACTAAACTAGCTCGTTTAATCAGAGACATGGTAATATTTTCATTTGCCTAAACCTATTTGAGGTGTTAATTGCCTACTACAGATTACCAACATGTATTAAATGAAATCACTCAAGAAGTTGCCCCTTTATTATCTAAGGGAAAAGTAGCCGATTATATCCCTGCACTTGCTGAGGTTGATCCTGAGCAGTTTTCTATTGCTATATATACTACTGAGGGTGACATAATTTGCGCAGGTGATTGTTCGCAGCGCTTTACTATTCAATCAGTATCTAAAGTGATGACATTAACTATGGCGTTACAGCGTTATGGTGATGAACTTTGGAGTAGAGTAGGTAAAGAGCCTTCAGGTACTGCTTTCAACTCGCTTACTCAGCTTGAATTTGAAAAAGGCATACCGCGTAACCCATTTATAAATGCGGGTGCTATTGTTACCTGTGATGCGCTTTATAGCCGTTTGTCTGCACCTATGCACTCTATGCTCGAAACATTCAGGTTGCTATCAGGTAACCGCGGTATTGTGATTGATAAAAAAGTGGCTAACTCTGAGTATGAATTTAGGCACCGTAATGCTGCTATGGCACATTTAATGAAATCATTTGGTAATTTTGAGAATGAAGTTGATGATGTGCTTTGGTCATACTTTAATTTTTGCTCTATTGAGCTTAATTGTGTTGAACTAGCTAAGGCATATAATTTTTTGGCAAATAAAGGTATTGATCAACTCTCTGGTAAGCGTGTTTTAAGTAGTCGTCAAAATAAACAGCTTAATTCATTATTATTTACCAGTGGTCTGTATGATGCTGCAGGCGATTTTGGATATAGAGTGGGTATGCCCGGAAAGTCAGGGGTTTCAGGTACTATTCTTGCGGTATTACCGAATAAATTTACTGTTGCAGTTTATTCGCCAGGATTAAACTCGTTTGGTAACTCAGTCGCGGGGATAGCAGCATTAGAGCTGCTATCTAAAAAGCTCGATATTTCTATTTTTTAGAAAGGTATAGGGAGCTTATTGCTCCCAATAAACTTGCTCTAAACAATCTTCACGCTCAGGCAAACCACGGGATAACCTCGGCGAGTGTTGCACAAGTACCTCATAACTTGCTCTGTTTGCATATTTACTAATTTGTGCAAGAGATGAATATGTAATGGCTTGTTGATCGTGCTTCGCTGAGTTTGCCACATTAAGTTTGTGATAAACATTTGCTGATAAATCATGTAGTACAGCGGCTAGGGCGCAATCGCCTGCACCATTTGTATTTTTGATTGAGTCAGGTCCGCCCATAAAAGGGGCCGTGTGGCTGTAAGCTCTTATAGGTTTTTCGCAATCAGCTTTACGCATAGCGCGTGAAAATTCATAACGGTTAAAGTCTGCAATAGCGCCTGGCAGTAGTGGATATTCAGTTTCACGTTTAAAGCTGTCATCAACGTGGCCTGCCATAAATAACCCTTTCTCACCTGCGGTACATATAACAAGATCCACCCAGTCTAGTGCTTTGTCTGCAGCTAACAGCGGGTCTTCAAACCCTGTAATAGCAAAGCCTTCTTCTTCGTTCATAGCAAGAATGTCTACATGCTTTTCAACAAAGTTTGCCCACCATGCAGGATCTTGCTCTATTAAAAACTTAGTGCCTAGTGTTAGAACAACAGGAACGCCAGCATCATTAGCATATTTAACAGCTTGCATGGTTGCATCTGTCATGGTTTCGTCATCTTGTGTACGCATAAGGTATGCACTAATGACTAAAGCCGATGAGTTTTCTATTAACGATTTATCTATTGATTCTGGACGTAGGTAATTCATTAAACCCGCACTAATTGCAAAGGTGCGTTCGCCCGTTTCATCAATCAGGGTAAAGCAACGGCCAATCGGTCCGTCAACAGGCTGTAAATAATCTAAATCTACACGGCTTGAGGTATTACATAAAAAGCGATATGCGTAGCTTCCTATTTTAATGTTTTCGCTCATTACACCTAATAAAACAGAGCGATCATCGGCAAGCACAGAGTAGTTGTGCATTGTGTTACCAATGGTTCCACCTGCAAATTCATAATCAACCATGTCGTTTAATTTTAAACGATCGTACAGAGCATTTGTTATATCACTATCAATAACCTGTGACATGCCTCTGCGTAGTTGAAACTCATCAAGGAAAGCTTGATCAACTTTTGCTTCGATATCAACAACGATTTGATCGATACCCGTAATATAGCTACGTTGTAATCTATCTGTTGCGTTAAGTTGATTAGTTAGTGGATCTTTGGCTTCCACTGGAAAATAATGTTTATGCCTGCGGCGTCCAGGAAATTTCATTCGCTACCCGTGTTGTGAGCTAAATAAAAAAAGCGTGAGATTATAACGTAAATCAGCGGCAGTGAGCCATTATTAACAGCTAAATAGTGTTTTATTTTTGCAATAAAGTAATCAATGGCACGCTTTAGGGTTTTAACTAGGTATAATTAAAGCATAAAAGGCAACTGAAGAAGAAATAATGAACAAGCCATTTGACGACGCTTATTGGATGGAGCAAGCGCTTTTATATGCAAAACAAGCAGAGTTGCTTAACGAAATTCCCGTTGGTGCTGTTTTAGTAAAAGATAATCAACTTATAGCGGCGGGATACAATCGTTCTATTACAGATAATGACCCTTCAGCTCATGCTGAAATGATTGCTGTGCGAGAAGCCGGTAAAGTGCTAAATAACTATCGGTTAATTGATTGCACCTTATATGTAACACTTGAGCCATGCTCAATGTGTGCAGGTCTGTTAGTACATGGCAGAATAAAGCGTTTAGTCTTCGGCGCCACAGATGCAAAAACCGGCTCAGCAGGTTCTATTATGAACTTACTGCAAGAACCAAGACTTAACCATCAAGTTGAAGTTGTTAAAGGGGTATTAGCTGATGAATGCGGAAACACTATTTCTGAATTTTTCAAACGAAGAAGAGCACAAATTAAAGCAGCCAAAAAAGCTGCTCGTGAAGCTTAAAAATACCTTATCAATTGCCCGCAGGTAGGGTGTCTGATGCTTCCATTTGCTGCATTGCAAACATTCTGCGACGCCATATTATTTTTTTATGTAAACCACGTAACATGATACGACGACGTGTTGCCGTTGAATAAATAACGTTTCTTTTTAATTTTTGCGTGCGTCTACGTTTTAGCATGTGTTCTCCTAATGCGTGAGAGTGAGAAAGGCACAAGGCATATCTTTGTAAATATTAAGATATACAATTATCACACATTAGTGATCATTTCATGACAAGTAAACAGATATTTTAGTTACTCACTGCTTTAGAGTTGTAATCTTTTATAAATACTAAATTTACTACTAATTCATTGAACCGCTATGGCGATTCACTTTGTTTTATATTGCTGTCGCTATTATGCTCTGTAGTGGTATTTTCTTCTGTCATTGCATTGTTTTCATCAAGCCATACCAGTGCGTCGTAGTATCTGCGAATATTATCAACATAATGAACTGCAACGTCACCACGAGCATAGCCATAGCGTGTTTTACGGTAATAACGTTTTTTGATTAATAGCGGTAAACGCTTTTTCACATCGGCCCATTTATCAGGACTTGCCCCTTGTTGCTGGGTGATAATACGCGCGTCGTTTACATGGCCCCAACCAACATTATAAGCCGCTAAAGCAAGCCACGTTCTGTCTGGCTGAGGTATTCTATCAGGAATACGGGTTATTAATTTGCTTAGATACTGAGCACCACCACGAATGTTTTGTTCTGGCTCAAGGCGATTAGTTACACCAACTTGTTTAGCTGTACTGCGTGTAAGCATCATAATACCACGAACCCCCGTTGGTGATTTAGCGCGAGGGTTCCACATCGACTCTTGGTAACTTAATGCAGCGAGTAAACGCCAATCAAGATCTCCTGCGTATTGTTCAAACCATGGCTGATATGTAGGTAACGTTTCTTTTATTGCTTCTATGTAAGCCAATGTATTTACATAGTTAAACTGGCGCACATGACCAAAATATTTTTCTTCGAGTACATAAAGTTGGTTGTTTTGTTTTACTTCACCAAAAAATGGCACGAGCAAGGCGTATAACGAGTCATCTTTTGACTTGCGAAGTATCCACGCTATTGGATCATTACGGCTGACTGAAAAGCCAATACTTAAATTAGGATGATAGCGCCTAAAAAGCGATAAAGTATGCGAATCGGCTAGGGTATAGTCTATTTCACCATCTATAACAGCTTGAAGTAGTTCCTCTTCATCAAACTCTTCACTCTCGGTCCAGGTGAGTGATGGGTTGTTTTTTTGCGCTTTTTGTAGAGTAAGAGAGTGGCTACTTTTGGCTATAACCGTAAAGTTACCCTCCAAATCTTCAAATTTACGAGGACGAACACGACCTTGTTTGTAGACTAGTTTTTGGCTTATTGTTCTGTAGGTAGGGCCATAGCGGTATTGCTGTGCACGCGTTTTATTGTATGTAAGGCCTGAGGCAATTAGGTCTAAGTCACCACTTTCTAAGCGCTCAAACATATCAGATAAATTAAAAAAAGGGACTATTTCCAGTTCAACACCTAAGTAATCGGCAAACGCTTGAGAAAGCTCATATTCAAAGCCTTGCTCGCCTTGTACTGCTTGATAATAATTACTCGCACTTGCCAACGTGCCCACACGTATTTTGTTTTGCTCTTTAATTTGGGCAAGTTGAGTTGGCTGTTCTTGCATATTACATGCACATAACAGCATAACTAAAGTAATGATTGTTATTAGCTTTTCTTTGAACATTGTGTGCCCCTTTAACACGCTAACACCCGTTATAACAAAACTTAACCATTTCGTCACTTTCCTATTTATTTTATTAGTAGGGAAGAGAATAAATAAAGCGTAAGAAGTTAATTTTATGAAAAGCGTAATTTGGAGTTAAATATGATGGCTAATTGGACTATAATGCGTGCCTAAAATATCGTTCAATCCCTAACCCCGGATGAAATTATCTATGTTGATCCTTCGTGGTGCACCAGCACTGTCAGAGTTCAGAGTTAATAAAATTTTAGCGCGTTGCCAGCAATCGCAACTTCCAGTCACTAACGTATATGCCGAATATGCTCATTTTGCCGATTTAACATCGCCTTTGAGTGTTGATGAGCAGACCAAGCTTGAAAAGCTATTAACTTACGGTCCAACTATTGCCGAGCATACCCCAGCTGGCACATTAGTACTTGTTACACCTCGCCCTGGTACCATTTCGCCTTGGGCATCTAAAGCAACCGATATAGCGCATAACTGTGGCCTTAAACAGGTCCACCGTGTAGAGCGCGGTATTGCTTATTATATAGAAGGTGAGCTAAGTGCAGAGCAACTTGGACAAGTAACGGCGTTATTACACGACCGTATGACCGAAGCTACACACACTGAGCTTGAAGCCGCAGCGCAGTTATTCCGTAATGATTCTCCTCGTGAAATGTCATCAGTTGATATTTTAGGTGGTGGTCGCGAAGCGTTAGCTGCCGCAAATGTTGAGCAAGGTTTTGCTCTTGCCGATGACGAAATAGACTACTTAGTAGAGAACTTTAAAAAGCTAGGTCGTAATCCTAACGACATAGAATTGTTTATGTTTGCCCAAGCAAACTCAGAGCATTGTCGTCATAAAATATTTAATGCTGATTGGACAATTGATGGCATTGAACAGCCAAAATCGCTGTTTAAAATGATCAAAAATACCTTTGAGCACAACCCTGAAAATGTACTGTCTGCTTATAAAGATAATGCAGCCGTAATGAAAGGCTCAAAGGCGGGTCGCTTCTTCCCAAATGCGCAAGGTGAATATGCGTATCATCAAGAAGACATAGAAATACTAATGAAAGTAGAAACGCATAACCATCCAACGGCTATTGCACCGTTTTCGGGCGCGGCTACCGGTTCAGGTGGTGAAATTCGTGATGAAGGCGCAACAGGGCGTGGCTCTAAGCCTAAAGCCGGTTTAGTTGGCTTTACGGTTTCTAACTTACGTATACCAGGTTACGAACAACCATGGGAAAGCGACTTTGGCAAGCCTGGTCGTATAGTCAATGCCCTTGATATTATGATGGATGGCCCACTGGGCGGTGCTGCATTTAATAATGAGTTTGGTCGTCCTAATTTATTAGGTTATTTCCGCACGTACGAAGAAAAAGTAACAAGCCACAATGGTGAAGAGGTGCGTGGTTATCACAAGCCTATTATGCTTGCCGGTGGTTTAGGAAATATTCGCTCTGATCATGTTCAAAAAGGCGATATTCCAGTAGGCGCAAAACTTATTGCACTAGGTGGCCCTGCAATGAACATTGGTTTAGGCGGTGGTGCAGCATCAAGCATGGCATCGGGCCAATCAAACGAAGACTTAGACTTTGCTTCTGTTCAACGTGAAAACCCTGAAATGGAACGTCGTTGCCAAGAAGTAATCGACAAATGTTGGCAGTTAGGCGACGAAAACCCAATTGCATTTATTCATGATGTAGGCGCTGGTGGTTTATCAAATGCATTCCCAGAACTGGTAAACGATGGTGGCCGTGGTGGTAAATTCCAACTACGCGATATTCCTAACGATGAGCCAGGCATGGCACCTCATGAAATTTGGTGTAATGAATCGCAAGAGCGCTATGTACTTGCTGTAGCTGTTGAAGACTTTGATCGTTTTGAAGCCATTTGTAAGCGCGAACGCGCACAGTACGCAGTAATTGGTGAAGCCACAGAAGAGCGCCATTTAACCGTAGCAGATAGCCATTTTGATAACAGCCCTGTTGATTTACCGCTAGATGTATTATTAGGTAAAGCGCCTAAAATGCACCGCAATGTAACATCACAGCAAGTAACAGGCACAGCCATTGATGCAAACGCTATTGACGTAGCAGATGCTGCGCAGCGCTTATTACGCTTACCTACAATTGCAGAAAAAACGTTCTTAATTACCATTGGCGACCGCTCAGTTACCGGTTTAGTTGCACGGGATCAAATGGTTGGCCCTTGGCAAGTCCCTGTTGCTAACTGTGCAGTGACCGCGGCAACGTACGATACTTACCACGGTGAAGCTATGTCACTCGGGGAACGTACTCCGGCGGCACTATTAAATTTCGGTGCTTCGGCGCGTTTAGCGGTGGCTGAATCGTTAACTAATATTGCCTGTGCAAACATTGGCAGCCTTGAGAACATTAAGCTATCTGCTAACTGGATGGCCGCAGCGGGTCACCCAGGTGAAGACGCAGGCCTTTACGAAGCCGTAAAAGCGGTTGGCGAAGAGCTTTGCCCTGCACTTGGTTTAACTATACCTGTAGGTAAAGATTCTATGTCGATGAAAACGACATGGAAAAATGAAGACGATAGTGCTGAGCAATCAGTAACGTCGCCGTTATCGCTTATTATTACAGCCTTTGGCCGTGTTGACGATGTACGTAAAACAGTAACGCCACAGTTACGCACTGATAAAGGCGACACATCGCTTATTTTAGTTGATTTAGGTGCTGGCAAAAACCGCATGGGTGCATCAAGCCTTGCACAGGTTTACAAGCAGCTTGGTGATGTTACACCAGATGTAGATAGCCCTGAGTTACTTAAAGGCTTTTATAATGCTATGCAGGCACTTGTAGCAGATAGCAAACTACTTGCTTATCATGACCGTTCAGACGGTGGTTTATTTACTACCGTAACTGAAATGGCATTTGCAGGGCACACAGGTGTAACCGTTGATTTAGCCGGTTTAACAGGCTCAGACTTAGAAGCACTTTATAACGAAGAGCTTGGTGCAGTAATTCAAGTTGCTAACAGCGACTTAGAGGCCGTAAATGCAGTGTTTGAACAACACGGTGTAGCTGCAATTAGTCACGTGATTGGCTCGCTTAATAGCGACGATAGCATTGTATTTAACCGTGGCGAACAAACAGTACTTAATCATACTCGTACTGAATTGCGTACTATTTGGGCTGAAACAACGTACCAAATGCAAGCACGTCGTGATAACCCTGATTGTGCTAAGCAAGAGTTTGATGCCAAGTTTGATGCAAATGATCCAGGCTTAAACGTAAAACTTAACTTTGACTTAAACGAAGATATAGCCGCACCGTACATTGCAACGGGCGCTAAGCCGCAAATGGCTATTTTGCGTGAGCAAGGCGTTAACTCGCACCTAGAAATGGCTGCTGCGTTTAACCGTGCTGGTTTTGCCGCTGTTGATGTACACATGAGCGATATCCTCGAAGGGCGTTTAACACTTGAGCAGTTTAAAGGCTTAGTGGCATGTGGTGGTTTCTCTTACGGTGACGTATTAGGTGCCGGTGAAGGTTGGGCTAAGTCTATATTGTTTAACGATATGGCACGCGATCAGTTCCAAAATTTCTTCCACCGTGAAGACACCTTTAGTTTAGGTGTGTGTAATGGTTGCCAAATGTTATCAACGCTTAAAGAGTTAATTCCAGGTACTGAGCATTGGCCTCGTTTTGTCACTAATAAGTCTGAGCGTTTTGAAGCACGCTTTAGCTTAGTCGAAATACAAGAGAATCCATCTGTGTTCTTCAGTGGTATGGCTGGGTCGCGTATGCCGATTGCTGTATCTCATGGTGAAGGCCATGCTGAGTTTGCAAATGATGCTGCCACTCAAGTTGCGCTTGAAAGCGGCACTGTCGCGGTTAAATTTGTAGATAACTACGGTAACCCTACAACGCAATACCCGGCTAACCCTAATGGTTCACCAGAAGGTATTACCGGTATTACTTCTACTGATGGTCGTGCCACTGTAATGATGCCGCACCCTGAGCGTGTATTCCGCGCTGTTGCTAACTCGTGGCACCCTGATGAGTGGCAAGAAGATAGCCCGTGGATGCGCATGTTCCGCAACGCACGTAAAAATGTAGGCTAGTGATCACAATCACCCCCTATACAAGCTAGATTCATAATCTAGCTGTAAAATAAAAAAGGCTGCCTGTGCAGCCTTTTTTGATTGCGTAGATTTAAAATTACGGTAGTTTGTTAGGTATGAAGCTTATTAAGGATAGTATGTTAAAGCGCATTGGTTTAATTGTTGGGACTGTATTACTAAGCTTAATATTGCTTGGTTATGTATTTCGTTTGCCATTATTACAATGGACTGTAGCGCCTGCGCTTGAAAAAGCGGGCATTACTTTAAGTTGTTTAGACTTTTCGCTTACCAGCAAGCTAAATGTGCATGTACAAAAAGCGTGCTTGAGTTACCAAAACCAAGAGCTTGTTGTTACAGGTATTACCGCAAATACTCGCCATGTTGAAATTAAGCATGCGGCGCTTAATGTCAATCCACTTCCTCAAAGTAATAAAGCAAGTAGCCCTGCAACAATTTTAGATTTAGCCCTTCCCGAAAAAAGGCCAACAATTACAGTTGAGCAACTAAGTATAAACAGTGAGTTTTTAAATCAGCCTTTAATGCTAAACATTAACGAGCCAAAGCTTAACCAGTTTGTAGTTAGTGGTGATTTAAGTGCCAGCGCAACGCTTTACAATAATAAGGTACAGGGGCTGCTTAAAGTTAGTGATGAATTGCTTAAACAATTACTTAAAACCGATAACGCGTTATTTAGTGGCCTTAGGTTTAATACATCGCAAGCATTTAGCTTTAATGGGATAGAGGGAAGCTCCACTGGGAGTTTGCAGGCGCGGTATGACTATAAATTAAAAAACTGCGACATTAGTAATAATACTAAAGGGGTGCTAAGCACTGCGTATAATTTAAATACCCAAAAGCTTTCACTTGACCCAAGCAAGCTTAAAAATAACGTAATGCTTAGTAATAATTGCCAATCTCTTATTCCTGAAGGTGATTACAAGGCCTTTGCAGTTAAGCAACTTCCCCTTAATTGGCACTGGGCTTTACCTAAACCAATAAGCCTAGTAGATAATAACTTAACCTTGCCGTTAATAACGCTTACAAGCGATGAGCAAACAGAGCAAGACATAGACATAACCTTTACAGATACGTTCGTTAATACTGCTACAGCGTTGCAAAGTGCGCGCACGCAGCTTAAAGCGCAGCTACGCACTAATGATATAAAGGCTGTAGTGCTAAATACGCAGCTTGAAAACGCACAACTAAGTGGTAATTACGATTTTGCGCTTACCGCTTTGCCTGAATTTTTACCGGCTGAGGTTAATAATGTAAAAGCCCACGGCGACTTTACACTTACTCAACTTATTGACTCTAAACCCATAGGTAAAGTAAGTACTACATTTAGCTTTAATAAAGCCGTTGCTTATGGCACTACTATTAACGATTACACAGGTAAACTAATGGCAAATATGAGTGAAAAGCTCGATGCAAACGTGGTTTTGAAAAGCGAGTTTAAAAGCGCTCAATACGATGAGTATAAGCTCACTGGTATCAACAATACCCTCAGTGCAAAGGCAAACTTAGGCGTGGGTGAGTTATTTGCTCATTTATCAGCGAATACTCAAATAAGTACACTGACAAGCCCGAGCATTGATTTAGAAAATATAAACGTAGATTCAAAAGGCTTGCAAAGCCGAGCGCTTAAAGCGTCTCATCATGTATTTGTAAACGGTATAGAGCTTGTGGCTAATCACCATATTTCTAAAGTAGAACACCCGTTTGAAGTAATAGTCCCGCAGCAAAATGTACTTTTGCTAAATTCAATTGTTAGCCAATTTGAGCCGTTAGCTCAACTCACTCAAGGCGAGTTTGGTGGGCGTATTAGTGGCGATGTTAACTTACAAAAAGCTAATTTTAATTTAACTATTGATGATACCAGTGCGCTTTATAACGATTACTTAGCTAACCAGTTTAGTGCGCAACTTAGTGGGCAATATGATTCAGGGCAGCTTAATGTTGAGCCTACTACCTTTAACCTCAATGAATTAAGAGCTGGCGCAGTAGTTAATAATATCAACGGTAAAATAAAAGTGGTTAACAATAGCGCGCAAGTATTTGATATAAGCGGTAATGTGTTTGATGGGGTTTTTGAATTAGATAAATACACGCTTTTAAAATCGCAGCAAACAGCTAATGTTACTTTTAAAGATATTGATGCGAGTAAGCTTATTACCCTTGATGACAAGTCGGGAATTACCTTAACGGGCCGATTAAAAGGGTGGCTGCCACTTCATTTTAGTGACAGTGGCGTAGAGGTTACAAACGGCAGCTTATTAAACCAAGGTGAAGGTAAGCTTATTATTAACAATAACGAAGCGTTTGACGCTGTTATTCAACAGCAACAAGAATTACAACCTGTACTGGGCTTACTTAAAAACCTTGATATACAAAAACTTAATAGTACAGTGGCACTTAAAAGTGATGGTTGGTTAAATTTAGGTGTTAACTTACAAGGCTTTAATGCGCCACAACAGCAGCAAGTTAATTTTAACTATAACCACGAAGAAAACGTGTTTACGCTACTTAGAGCGCTAAGATTAAGTGACGAAATAACACAAAAAGTTGAGCAGCAATATTCTCAAAAAGGAAACTAATGATGAAAAATTCGTTAAGCATTAAGGCAATCATAGCCTTTGCTGCTATTAGCGCTTTAAGCGCATGTACTCACAGAGTAGAGGTGGCAGCGAAAGAGCCAATAACTATCAATCTAAATGTAAAAGTAGATCACGAAATTCGAGTAAAAGTAGATAAAGAACTCGATACCCTGTTCAGTGACGACAGTGAATTATTTTAGGAGCTAAATGATGACTATAAAAAATAAATTAAGTATTGCCACTCTAGTAAGTTCGGTATGTTTGTCGTTTTCGGCGTGGGCGATTAGTTTAGATGATGCTAAAAGCCAAGGGTTAGTGGGTGAGAACAATTCGGGTTATTTAGGCTTAGTAGTACAAAATAGCGAAGCTAAAGCTGTTGTTGAAGAAATTAACGCAAAGCGTAAAGCTCAGTATTTAAAACTAGCTAAAAAGAACAATTTATCGCTCGCCCAAGTAGAAGCACTCGCAGCGGCTAAAACAATCGAAAAAACCCAAAGTGGTCATTATGTTGAAGTAAATGGCAGCTGGGTTAAAAAGTAATATTGAATTTGATACCTAAAAACCGAACGGTTATGCGATCGGTTTTTTTATACCTTCTAAAAGCTGCTGCCAAAAGTCGATGCCTTTGCGCCTTGCAAGTTTTATATTGTGCTCAGGGATAGATTCTGGCTCGTTATAGTTATCAAGTGCTTCGCTCATACTTAGTTCGCGAATTAAATGCAGTGTAGGGTAGGGTGATCTGTTTGTGTAATTTGCGGCATCATCTTCATCGCTGTCGGCAAAAACGTAGTCAGGGTGGAAATTAGCAATTTGATATTTACCTTCAAAGCCTTGTGCAACCAGTAGCGCATTGGCTAAATCAACTAAATCTAAAAAGTCTTCAAAATCACTAAAGCCGTTATCAAACAATATTAATGTGGTTTCGCGCTCTGGATTTTGATCAAGCTGAGTGCATTGCTCAAGCATATCCATTACCGCATCATCAATTTTTACTGCTGGGCTAAGCACATAATGAATGCAGTTGTTCTCAACTTCTTTGCGGGCAAATGGGCAAAAGTTATATTTTACAATAACCGACGATACCCACTCACGGGTTTGAGTAATAGCTAAATTGGTCATGCTTGTGGCTCTAAATACTGATTAATTATGGTTAATGTTTTTTTAATGGCGCCTTGGTTTTTTAATACGCACTGCTGCGCTTTATTCCCTAAAGTTTGGCAGGCTTTAGTGTTTTGGCTTAAATTAATTAACTGTGTAGCAAGCTCATCAGTGTTTTCAACAACCACAGCCCCCTTTAACTTTATAAGTTCAGGGTAGATATGGTCAAAGTTATACGTATGTGGACCAGTTATAACACCAACTGAAAAAGCTGCAGATTCAAGTGGGTTATGCCCGCCGCGGCGAATTAAACTACCGCCTACATAACTTACATTACCAGCGCCATATAAACATTGTAGCTCGCCAAGTGTATCGGCCAATAGTACGTGCTCGTTTTGGTAGTTATTGTTGCTTCGAAGGCTAAAGCTAAGTGGGCTTTGAGCTAACGTGTCGGCCACTTTATCAAATTGCTCAGGGTGTCGAGGGGCAATAACTAAAAGTGCATTTGGGTACTTTTTTAATAGTTGCTGGTGGGCATTTAATATCATTTCGTGCTCAAGTGGGTGAGTCGAGCCTGCCACCCATACAAAACGCTCTTGAGTTTTATACACGGCTTTAAGATTTGCCACTTTAGTCAGTTGTTCGTCGGTTGGCGTAATGTCGAACTTTATTGAGCCTGTAACATGGCTTTTTGCAGAAGGTAAACCAAGTTCAATAAAACGCTTCGCATCATTTTCATTATGGCTTGCGAGCACTGAAATTGAACGCATAATTATATGCGTTAACCCTGCCACCTTCTTATACCCTTGCTGCGACTTTTCGCTTAGTCGAGCATTAAGTACCAGTACCGGAATGTTCTTTTTATGGCTTATTGCCATTAAGTTTGGCCAAAGCTCGGTTTCTAATATGCATAGTGCTTGTGGGTTTATACGTTTTAAAAATCGGGCGGTCGAAAACGCAAAGTCCATAGGTAAATAACTACACGCCACGGTATTTTTAAACTGATTAATTATTTGCTCGCGCCCTGTAGGGGTATTGCAGGTAATAAGTATATTAAGCTGGGGGTGTTGTTTTTGCAGCGCTTTAATAAGTGGTGCAGCTGCAAGCACCTCACCTACAGAGGCGCAGTGCACAACTAACGGTTTGCCTTTACTTGTAAATAAGCTTTTGCTCACAAAGCCAAAACGCTCTTTAAAGTGTGCTCGGTAGCCTTTGTTTTTTTTACCTCTTAATACATATAAGTAAAATACAATCAGCGGGCTAATTAAAATTAAAGCGAATGAGTAAAAAATGCGTGCCATACTGAACTTTTATTGAGGTAAGTCCCCTTAGTTTAACGCGAAAGTGATAATTTCTGAACATGTGAAGCACTAAATTATGTTCCAGTTCAGCTATATTCCTATAAAATGCACACAACTAAATAAAACTGTGGAATAATGGATTTAATTTTTTCCTGCCATTTCAGTTCCTAGAGGAATTTTTCATGTCAATTATCGATTCTGTGGCAACAAGCTACGTTGAAAGTTTAAACCGTCATCAAGCCTTATTTGAAACGATGGAGGCTTATCATCAAGAGTCTATGCAGTTATTAGAAGCATGCCATAGTGCATTACAAGCTGGTGGTAAGGTTATTTGGTTTGGTAATGGCGGAAGTGCGGCTGATGCCCAGCATTTAGCGGCCGAATTTGTAGTACGTTATAAATTAGAGCGCGGACCGCTTGCGTCTATGGCGCTGACAACCGATACGTCAATTCTGACTGCGCACAGTAACGATTACCACTTTGATACCGTGTTTGAGCGCCAAGTTCAGGCGCTTTGTAAACCAGAAGATTTAGTCATAGGTTTAACAACCTCAGGTACCAGTGCAAATATTAATTTAGCACTTGAAGCTGCAAATAAAATTGGCGCGTTTACTGTTGCATTAACAGGCCGTGATGGTGGAAAAGTAAAAAACATTGCCAAGCTGCCAATTATTATCAAAAACGATGAAACAGCCCGCATTCAAGAAGCGCATATGTTTATTGGCCACTGGTTATGTGAAGCCATAGATATGGTTGTTGCGGAGCAGCAGTAATGGATTTATCGCTATTAAAAAATTTATCTAAAGCGCGTATTTTAGTGGTGGGCGATGTAATGCTCGATCGCTACTGGTACGGTGACACTGGGCGTATCTCGCCAGAAGCGCCAGTCCCTGTAGTAAAAGTAAGCAAGTTTGAAGACAAAGCCGGTGGAGCTGCCAATGTTGCTAAAAACATTGCTAGGCTTGATGCCAAAGTAGGGTTACTTGGCTTAATTGGGGAAGATGAATGCGGGCAAATTTTAGAAACAATTTTAAAAGGTGAAAAAATAAGTTCACAACTTGTGAGTGTATGTGATTTACCTACTATTTCTAAAATGCGTGTTATTAGCCGCCATCAACAACTTGTACGCCTTGATTTAGAAGAGACCTTTAGCGAACAACATAGCCAACTGTTATTAAATCGCTTAGAGCTGGTGCTTGATGAATACGATTTTGTGGTATTTTCTGATTACAGCAAAGGCTCGCTCAGTTTAATTAAAGAGATGGTGAGTATTGCCAAAGCGGCGGGTAAAACCGTGCTTATCGATCCTAAATCGCCTGACTTACATTTGTACGAGGGCGCAGATTACATTACGCCTAACTTGCATGAGTTTAATTTAGCAGGTGGAAAAACCGGCTCTGAAGAAATTTTAGCGCAAAGTGCCCGTGAGCTTATTAGTAAAAATGGTATTAAAGCCATGCTACTTACACGCTCAGAGCAAGGTATGTCGTTAATTAATGCCGATGAAAAACACGACTTTGCAGCTCAGCAGCTGGAAGTTAGCGATGTAACTGGCGCAGGTGATACCGTTATTGCAACTTTAGCTGTAATGCTTGGAGCAGGTATGGCCCCTAAAGATGCAGTAGAAATTGCTAATTTAGCCGCCGGTATTGTAGTAAGTAAACTGGGGGCAGCCACAGTGTCACCAGAAGAGCTAAGCCAAAAGCTAGGCCAATACTTACACACTAATGGTGAGCACTACCAAACCCCATTTGATGATGTGCTACAACATATTGAGTTTGCAAAACAAAACGGCGAAACCATTGTATTTACCAATGGTTGTTTTGATATTTTACACGCAGGCCACGTGCGCTATTTAGCACAAGCTAAAGCGCGCGGAGATAGACTCGTTGTTGGGTTAAATAACGATGAATCTATTACCCGTTTAAAAGGCCCTGAGCGCCCAATAAATCCACTTGATGAGCGCGCAATGGTATTAAGTGCACTTGCCTCTGTTGATTGGGTTATTCCGTTTGGCAGCGCTGAGGAAAACGACACACCTGCTAAATTAATCGAGCAAATTAGCCCTGATATTTTAGTTAAAGGTGGCGATTACACCATAGAGCAAATAGCCGGTGCCGATCATGTACTGCGCCATGGCGGCAAAGTAGAAGTGCTGACATTTTTAGATGGCTGCTCTACATCAAAAGTGATTAGTAAAATAAAGCAGTAATATAAATACTCATAATAAAAAGGGTTGAAAACTGCGTTTTCAACCCTTTCTATTATCACTCTACAACTTTTAAAAGTTATATTCGTATTTAGCAAAGGCAGATGTATCGTTTTCAGGATCGTCATTTTGAGATGCAAAAGCACCTAATGTTAAACGCCCACCCATGGTGATTTTTCTATAGCGAAGTTCAAGCTGTTTGGAATTGTAGCCTGTTTTGGTTATTGAGTTACCAATGTCGGGGTTATTAGGGTATAAATCACTGTTATCGCTGTTGTAATCCACGCTACGTAATTTTACCTGCCAGTCATCTCCGTTTGAAAGTTGCCCTAATATGGTTAAGACTACCGATTGTGCGTCATTATCAAACGTTGAACCTATAGTTCTGCTGTGGTAGCGGTAACCTGATTTATAATCGGAGTGCTCGTAATAACAGTTTTCATTGGTTGATTCAGCTGAGCACGAAACACCCGTATCTATGTATTCTACATTCACTAATACATTTTGATCATAAATGTGTTGGGTCGTTTGCACCCCAAATAAGTAAGCTCGGTCAGCAGGTTTAAATTGTGAGCTGGCATCCTCACCTATAGTACTGGCATAAATAGCGTATGGGTGGCTAAACAATATATCAGACCAACGAATATCGAGGCCTGCAAGTTGATTTCCAATTTTAGACTCTAGCTGACTGTCGCAATTTTCATTACCATTAATACAAGTTGTTTGCCCAGTAATAACATCAATAAAGTCACCGGCAGAGCTTGGTTGCCCTTCGCCAGCCCATTGTGCAGACCAGCTTACCGCTATTTCCAACTGTTGAACTGGGCGAATATTTAAACGGCTGCTCCAAAGTAATGCATCAGGAATTACGCGGGTTGATTCGAGCTTTGCCATTTGTGCTGTAAAACTCCATTGCCCTATCCAGCTTAACCATGGGGTTTCAAACGCAGTGCTTTGCTCACGCGTTACACTCAGTGCAGGCAAAGGCTTGGCATTACCTGACATAATTAAACTGTTATCAACACCAGGTCCCCAAAATTGCTCTACGGCGCCGGCTCTAAAAATCCAATTACCTAGCCTGTAAGCTAAGTAACTATCATCAAGTGACGTATCACCACAGTCAGTTAATGCTTGCTCATTTTTTACAATGTCATCGTTAGTTTTTCCGCTAATGAAGCATTTTTTACCGTCTTTTCTGGAGCTTAGTGCAACTTTGGCGGCAAAATTATCTCCCAGGTAGGCATAGGCTGCCGAAAGCGCTGATTTTTGAGTGTTGGTCGCGCCAAAGCTCGTTGTATTTATTGGATCTGTGGCTGCATAAGCTGATAATTGCACACTATGTGAACTTGCGTTTTCAGATTTATAACGATGCTTCACACGCAATAATGCGTCTTGCAAGCTTGGAGATAATTGCTCGATGGGCATACTGCTAACATCATTAATAAAGCTTTTCCACATTAACGGGTATGTTGTTACGGGCGCTAAAATAACGCCAGCATCAGCAAGCTGTTGAATATCGGTTCTGAGTCCGTAGTCGTCTGGTTTAACCCATGGTTCAGCATTAACAGACAAACTGATAGCACTAAATAATGTTGAAAGAATAAAAATTCTGTGTCGCAAAGTTCAGGTCCTTGTGATTAAGATTGCTGGCAAGTTTACCAATCTAAGTATGTTATTGCAGTAAATATTCAAATTTATAGGGTCAATTAAATGTATAAAAATGTAACCTATCTATCGTAACAAAGGCCTGATTGATATACTAAAGATCAAATAGGAAATTGAGAATGCAATGAGCAACAAACGACTTTTATTTATTCCAGTATCGTCACCAGAAGGAATTGGTGAATATATGCGCTCGTTGTCGTTGGCTAATGGGTTACTCGCCGAATTTGCTGGGATGCTTGATATTCATTTTATTTTAAATAAGTATACAGCCTACGCTGATAATTGCCCCTTTGATACCACCTTACTTGAGACTTCAGCAACCAAAGAAGTTACATTAGTGTGCGACTTTATTACTGCATACAAACCAGACGTTGTTGTATTTGATTGCGCTGGGCGCGCAGCACACATGAAAGCGGCAAAAGAAGTGGGCGCTAAAGTTGTTTTTATCTCTCAACATGAAAAAAAGCGCGCAAAAGGGTTAAAGCTTAACCGTGCAAATTTAATTGATGCGCATTGGGTTGTACAGCCAGATTATTGCATTGCGCCTTTAAGTTGGGTGGAAAATACAAAGCTAGATATGTTTCCCCTAGCTCACCCGCATAATGTTGGCCCTTTCGTTGCACACGCTTCAGTTGAGCAAAAAAAGCAAGTTTTGAACAAATATGGGCTTGAAGAGAATAACTACTTATTAGTAAATGCTGGCTCTGGTGGACATACATTTAATAATTTAAATTGTGCAGACACCTACTTCGAGACCGCGCTTAAAGCGGGTAAAAAAACAGGTTTAAAAACAGTGGTCGTGTTTGGTTCTAATTATACAAAAAGAATACCAAAAACACGCGAGCTTATTTGTTTAACAAGTTTAGAGGGAACTGATTTTTTAGCTTTATTGAGTCAAGCAAAGTTGGCTCTATTGAGTGCTGGTGATACTTTGTTGCAGGCTATTGCATTGCAAACTCCTGTTATAGCTTGTGCCATTTCAAAAGACCAACACACTCGCCTAGAAAATTGTGTTAATACAGGCGTAGTTATTAAAGCAAGCCTTAATGCTGATGATATAGTCTCTAAAATTGAACACGCAATAGAAGACAGTCGCTACAAATCCCTCTTAATTAAATACCATAAATTAGAGAACCCTCAAAGCTATAGCGTAATTACCAGTGCTGTAAAAAATATGCTCGTAGGAAGCCATGCATGAACATTGTGATAGTAATTGACTCTCTTGTTGGCGGTGGCGCAGAAAAAGTGATGCTTACTTTGGCTGCGCAGCTTGTTGAACTTGAGCATCATGTTACTTTATTATCACTTGCAAGCTCCATTGAATACGATATTCCTGAATGCGTTAAAGTCGATAGTTTATTTTCTGATAGGGCTTCAAAAGTAGACCGCTTTTGGAACATAAATAAAAGCGTTGCAATGTTAGAGGCCTGGTTTAACAAAAAGCAACAAGATATAGGCGCGATAGATTTAGTACTTTCAAATCTTGATAGAAGCAATAATTTACTCGCTAAAAGCGCGGTTAAAAATGTGCATTTTGTTGTGCATAACTCAGTAAATGCAGAGCTTGCGAGGCAAAAAAAATTAGGGCCACTTTCATATCGCTATCTTAAAAAATCAAAACAAAACCTAAATGGTAAGTCACTCGTTTGTGTATCCAAAGGGGTAGAGCAAGAAATCACTCAAGGCGATTTAATTACGCCAAGCGCAATAACTACTATTTATAATCCATTTAACTTAGCTGAAATAAAACGCCAATCAGATGAAATTAATACGGCTATCCTGCAGTCTCCTTATTTAATTCATGTTGGTCGCTTAGCTAAGCAAAAGCGCCACGATATTTTATTTGCAGCATTTGCCAAACTTGATAAAAAATACAAATTAGTGCTTTTGTGTAATAAGCCAGCAAAAGCGTTTAAGCTTGCAAAAGAGTATGGCATTGCAGAGCGATTAGTTGTCCCCGGGTTTGAACAAAACCCGTATAATTGGATTAAACACGCGCAGGCATTAGTTTTAAGCTCTGACTTTGAGGGGTTGCCAACAGTGTTAATTGAAGCGTTAGCAGTGGGTACACCTGTAGTGAGTACTGATTGTACCTTCGGGCCGAGTGAAATATTAACAGGCGAGCTGGCTAATTACTTAGTACCTGTAGGAAATAGCGAAGAGCTAACGGCTAAAATAAAACAAGTTTTAGCAAATAAGCCGAGCGTGGAAAGCGCCGATATTTTGCAAAAAGTGAGTGCTGAGCAAGTTTCTCAGCAGTATTTAGCGCTAAGCAGATAGCTTTTGCTTATAAATAGTATGCAAAGTTTTCCAGTCGTTAACTTGCCAATAAAAGCTATTGTTCCGGCCTTGTTCTTTTAAAAATGAACGTGCAAGGCGAGCCATATTAGCTTGCTGCCACTGTGCGTTTGGCTGCTTAATTTCACCCCGGTCAAAGTCGATAATATATACGTCGCCGTCTTCATTAAATAAAATATTATTGATATTCAAATCGGCGTGGTACACCCCTTTAATATGAAATAACGCAAGAGTGCTGGCTATATTTTCAAGCTCATCATTATTTAAAGGGCGCTCAATTAAAATGTCGAGCAGGCTTTTAGCGCCGCTTACCGCTTGTGTAATAATATCACCACGATAAATTAATCCGCTGCGGGTTACTTTAGCTGCAATAGGGGTGGGTACGTTTAAACCAAGCTCTAAAAGTTTACTCATTAAGCTAAACTCTTTATACACGCGGGTTTGTTCAAGCCCAGGGTATAAATATTGATCGCTTAGTAATTTACCGACTAAACCACCACGCCAATAATGCCTCAGCACGGCTGTTAATTTGTCTTGTTTAAAAAACCATGCTGTTGCTCTGCCTTTTTTAGCACCCACAATTTTATTTTGTTGTTGCCAATAATTTGCATCAAACCAATCGAGGGTAATTTGGCTTGTGTATTTAGGATGGCTTAATACAGTGTGATTGCCTTGCACGTGTTGTTTAAACATAGCTCTGTGTAATTGCTAAATAATGTGTCTATATTAGCGCGTTTTAAAGCGCAGGATAAGTGCTTGCAATAGCGTGATTATAATTTAAGATCGGCTTTTGTATTTAATACCTAAGGGAATGCGTGACTCAAGCTCCTAATTATTCATCTATTTGTATATTAAGACTCTCAGCCATTGGTGACGTATGTCATGGTGTGAGTGCAGTACAAGCTATTCAAAAAGCACACCCTAATGCAAAAATCACCTGGGTTATTGGAAAAATAGAAGCCATGTTACTTGCTGACTTACCTGGCGTTGAGCTGGTGGTATTTGATAAAAAGCAAGGCAAAGCCGCACTTAAAAGCTTAAAACAACGCTTTAAAGATCAACAGTTTGATGTGTTACTTAATATGCAAGTTGCACTAAGGGCTGGGTTTGTAGCGCGCTGTATTCCGGCAAAAATAAAAATTGGTTTTGACTGGGCACGTTCAAAAGAATTGCACAGTTTATTTATTAATAAACGAATAGAGCCACAAGCTCAGGCGCACGTTCTTGAAGGCTTTAAAGGTTTTGCAAAAGCCATTGGTGTTGCTGATTATAAACCGAGTTGGAACATGCCATATACAGAGCAAGACCAAGCGGTTGCAGATGAGTTACTAACATCAGAATACCTAACTAATAAACTATTTGTAATATCGCCCGCAGCTAGTAAAGCGCAGCGTAATTGGCTCGCTGAACGTTATGCCACATTGGCTGATTATGCAAGCGAGCAAGGCTTTAAGGTGGTATTGACGGGTGGCCCAACAGAGCTTGAAATTAACCTAGCAAATAGCATTATTGAGCATGGCAACACGCCTATTTTAAATTTAATAGGTAAAACAAAACTCAAAGAGTTGTTGTGCGTGTTAAAGCGTGGCAGCTTAGTGCTTGCGCCCGACACGGGTCCTGCGCATATGGCAGTAACAGTTGGTACGCCGGTTATTGGTTTATATGCACATTCAAACCCAGCACGCACAGGTCCTTATTTATATCAAGACTACGTGGTAGAGGTTTATCATCAAAACTTGTTTAAGCAAACAGGTAAAACGGCTGAGCAAGTACCGTGGGGAACACGCGTAAAAGGCGATGATTTAATGAGCCAAATTACAGTTGATGATGTAAAAGCGATGTTTAACCATGTCGTACAAAAAGAGTCTTTGTAATGAATGTACAACAAAAAAATAAAGCACTTTTTTTAGACCGAGATGGCGTGGTAAACGTTGATCATGGTTATGTGTATCAAAGCGATAAATTTGAATTTATTGAAGGTGTTTTTAGCACCTGTAAAACATTTTACGATGCAGGCTATAAAATCATAATCGTCACTAATCAATCAGGAATTGGTCGAGGTTATTATAGTGAGATTGATTTTTTAGCACTGACCGAGTGGATGAAAGACCAGTTTAGTGCTCACAGCATTGAAGTTACCGATGTGTATTTTTGCCCACATCACCCAAAAAAAGCGCACCCTGAATATTTGAAAGAGTGCAGTTGCAGAAAGCCTGCGCCAGGTATGTTGCTTGAGGGTATTGATACCCATAGCATCGACCCAAAAAAAAGTATTATGGTGGGCGACAAGCTTAGTGATATGCAAGCGGCCAGTAACGCCTGTATTGGCGTAAAAGTATTAGTAAGGTCTGGTAAAAATTTACCGAGCGATGCACCTCAACATGCTGATTTAGTTATTGATTCAATCAATGAGTTAACTGCACTTTTAAGCAGGTAAATAACCCTACCCTAATTGGCTGTAAACTGGCAGGAATTCCTGCCAGTTAGCCACTTTGCGACGAACTGCAAACCGTGCATTTTCTTCGCTAAACTTTTACAATACCCCCCATATTAAACAGTAACTAAAATGTTGTTGTTTACCCGTTCAATTAAATGGAGAACACAGATGAGAGCATCTGCTTTTTTTAGCCAGCTACAACAGCAAATTGAAGACGTAAAATCAGAAGGTTTGTACAAAAACGAACGTATTATTAAGTCCCAGCAGCAAGCTCAAATCGAAGTTGCATCAGGTAAAGTAATCAACTTTTGTGCTAATAACTACTTAGGTTTAGCTAATAGCCCAGAGCTAATTGAAGCTGCGCAAAACGGTTTAAATAATCATGGTTTTGGTGTTGCGTCTGTTCGTTTTATTTGTGGCACGCAAGATATCCATAAAACGTTAGAGCAAAAAATCAGTGCGTTTTTAGAAACAGAGGATACGATTTTATATTCTTCATGTTTTGACGCAAATACAGGTTTGTTTGAAACTATTTTAGGCGCAGAAGACGCTATTATTTCTGATTCATTAAATCATGCATCAATTATCGACGGTGTACGTTTATGTAAAGCTAAGCGTTTTCGCTATGCAAATAACGACATGGCTGATCTTGAGAAGCAACTTATTGCAGCAGATGAAGCAGGCGCTAAAACTAAACTAATTGCTACCGATGGCGTTTTTTCTATGGACGGCGTAATTTGTAATTTAGAAGCTGTGTGCGACTTAGCCGATAAATACGATGCTCTTGTTATGGTTGATGACTCTCACGCAGTTGGTTTTGTTGGCGAAAACGGTAAAGGTACACCAGAGTATTGTAATGTACTTGACCGAGTAGATATTATTACTGGTACATTAGGTAAGGCGCTCGGCGGTGCTTCAGGTGGTTATACATCAGGTAAAAAAGAAATTGTTGAATGGTTACGTCAGCGTTCACGCCCATACTTGTTCTCAAACTCATTAGCGCCTTCAATTGTTACTGCATCAATTAAAGTACTTGAAATGCTTGAAAATGGCGGCGAGCTTCGCGCTAAACTTTGGTCAAATGCTAAATATTTCCGTGAGCAAATGGAAGCTGCTGGTTTTACATGTGCAGGTAAAGATCATGCAATTATCCCTGTAATGCTAGGAGATGCCAAAGTAGCCTCGTTAATGGCTGATAAGCTACTTGCTGAAGGCATTTACGTAACCGGTTTTTCATTCCCTGTAGTACCAAAAGGGCAAGCGCGTATTCGTACACAAATTTCAGCGGCACATAGTATTGATCAACTCGATACAGCTATCGATGCATTTACCCGTATTGCTAAAGAAATGGGCGTTATTTAATTTTATTTTAAACCGAAGCCTCGCTTTGGTTTTTTAGTTGAGTGTGGATTATGAAAGCATTATCTAAATTAAAAGCAGAACCGGGCATTTGGATGACAGATGCACCAAAGCCAGAAGTAGGTCATAACGACTTACTGATTAAAATTCGCAAAACAGCTATTTGTGGTACCGACGTACATATTTACAAGTGGGACGAATGGGCAAGTAAAACCATTCCAACGCCTATGGTTGTTGGTCATGAATATGTTGGTGAAGTCGTTGATATGGGACAAGAAGTTCGTGGCTTTCAGGTTGGCGACCGCGTATCCGGCGAAGGGCATATTACGTGTGGTCACTGTCGAAATTGTCGTGCAGGGCGTGTACATTTATGCCGTAATACAACGGGTGTAGGTGTAAACCGTGAAGGTGCGTTTGCCGAATATTTAGTTATTCCTGCATTTAACGCATTTAAAATTCCAGATAATATTTCTGACGAACTCGCTTCTATTTTCGACCCATTTGGTAACGCAGTTCATACCGCACTATCGTTTGACTTAGTTGGCGAAGATGTACTTATCACTGGTGCAGGCCCAATTGGTATTATGGCAGCAGCTGTTGCAAAACATGTTGGAGCTCGCCACGTTGTAATTACCGACGTAAACGAATATCGCCTAGATTTAGCTCGTAAAATGGGGGCTTCACGGGCTGTAAACGTTGCCAATGAAAAGCTTGAAGATGTAATGAAAGAGCTAGGTATGACAGAGGGTTTTGATATTGGCCTTGAAATGTCAGGTGTGCCAAGCGCGTTTAATTCAATGCTTAATAATATGAACCACGGTGGTAAAATTGCCATGTTAGGTATTCCGCCATCAGATATGGCGGTAGATTGGAACCAAGTTATTTTTAAAGGTTTAGTGATTAAAGGTATTTATGGTCGCGAAATGTTTGAAACCTGGTACAAAATGGCAAGTTTGATTCAGTCAGGTCTTAATTTAAGCCCAATCATAACGCATCAGTATTCTGTAGATGACTTCCAAGCTGGCTTTGATATGATGATTTCAGGTCAGTCAGGAAAAGTAATTTTAAATTGGGATTAATTCCATAAAAAATTACAAGAAGGGCGGCTATGGCCGCCTTTTTTATTTTATTTATTAAAGAGAGTTCAATGGCATTTAAACATATATCGATTGCGCAAACGCATGAGTTATTAGACAAAGAAGACGTAGTAATTGCAGATATACGCGATCCTAACTCATATCAAGCGGGCCATATCCCAGGCTCTGAGGCATTATCAAATGCCAATATTGCACAGTTTATGATGGAAAAAGAGTTCGATCAGCCCATTATTATTGTGTGTTACCACGGTATGAGCTCGCAAGGTGCTGCAAGTTATTTAGTTGAGCAAGGTTTTGAGGATGTATATAGCATGGATGGCGGTTTTACAGCTTGGGAAGCAGCCTACAGCGAGAAAGTAGAACGATGATAGAACTTGGCAGTTTAAATAACCCGCGTGCCGCACAAGGCTTCATAGATTATTTAAAAAGCCAAGGTTTAGATGGGCGCCTTCATTCAACCGATGGTAGCCATGTTGTTATTAGTGTATCTGAAGAGCATTTTCACCAGGTACAACCGCTTTGGGTTGAGTTTACTCAAAATCCCTCTCATCCACGATATCAGCAAGCTTCTTGGCATGTAGGTAGTACGCAATCGCCCCTAAAGTATCAAGGGCAATCGCTAAATCTCATAGCGCGATTTAAAGCGCTGAGTTGGCTTAATCAGTCAGTCAGTGTATTTAGTATTGTTATTTATGTTGCGTTTTTATTGGGTGGGTTTGAGAGTATTTATTCTGCATTACAATTTGATCCTTCGTCTCCTATAACTTGGTTAACGCCGGCCTTGGTTCACTTTAGCGCAATCCACATAGTGTTTAATTTAATATGGTGGGTATCACTTGGAGACAATATTGAAAAGCAATGTGGAAAATTGAGTCTAATAGGGCTGTTTTTTGTTACTGCTTTAATCAGTAGCTGGGCGCAATATTTAATTGTTGGGCCTAATTTTGGCGGTTTAAGTGGCGTGGTATACGGCTTGCTAGGTTATTGTTGGATTCATAGTTTTTTAAACCCGCATAAACCGGCATTAGTGAGTACCTCAATTGTAGGTTTTATGCTTGTTTGGTTAGTGCTTGGCTTTGCTGATGTGTTGTTTTTTGGAATGGCTAATTGGGCACACTTAGGTGGACTTGTGAGCGGAATGGCGTTTGCCTATACCGCCCAACTATTTACTAATGAGCCTAAAGGTAGTTGAACTTAGTGGTACAAATACTTAGTAAATAATACTTCACGAATAATCTCTTGGCCTGTTTCTTCTTTTAACAGGCTTTTTAATTTTTCTATGCATTTTGCGCGAATTTCTTCGCGACCAGTTAATGACTTTATTTTTTCTTCAGGCTCTTTCGATAAAATTTCTACAATAGCGTCTCTTAATAAAGGGGTGTGATGTTCAACAACAGCGATGTCTGAATTATCACTTAGCATTAAGTCAACGGTAACGCGCACATAACCCATTTTTTTACTTGATGCGCCAATATAATTAGTGATTATGTCAGGTTCAAAACCAAAGTAACCAACCGTTGACTCTGCTCGGGCACTCAGGCTCACTAAACTCATAATTAATGTAAAAAGACCCACGTATACTATTTTTTTCATATTTAAAGCGTTTCCGAAAACCTGTTGTAAATAGTTTATACTTAATAATAGGTAATAAACAGCGCCAAGCGATTATTTATATTAGTTACTTGGGTTAGTGAATAGGCACTTTTTCAAATGCTTAGGCAATGTTATCATTTACTTGGATTATATTTTATTGAGTTATTGTGGCAACTTTTCCTTTATCTTTATCAGCTAACTGGCTATCGGCTATACAAACCGATGACTTAACACCTACAGAGCGAGAATGGCTTTTTGAGCCGCGCTCTTTAACCGCTAAACTAAAAAGTAAAGCAACTTCTTTTAGTGTAAAAGTACTCAGCGAACAGACATTTAAATTAAACCATGAACAGCAGCAATTACTAGACTGCAAAACGTCATCGGCGTTAAACAGAGAAGTGCTTTTATTATGCGATAATCACCCCATGGTTTATGCTCAAAGTTGGCTGCCGAATAACCAAACTCACAATTCGCTTCATAATATGGGAGAGCGTCCCTTAGGCGATGTTATTTTTCAACAGCCCGAGCTTGTTCGTCAAAATATTGAAATAGCCCGTTTCGATAACAACCATTCAATACAAAATTTAGTGGCACAGCAAAATTTGCCAATACAAACATTATTAGGTCGCCGCAGTGTGTTTTCGTTAAGTGAGTATCAATTTTTGGTGGCGGAAGTATTTTTACCTGGAGCGTATCTTTACTTATGAAATTAGCAGCTTTAAAAGCTAAGCACTTTTCTTATTATTTACAGCTTATGCGTGTTGATAAGCCAATAGGTACTTTATTGCTTTTATGGCCAACATATTGGGCTTTATGGCTTGCTAATAGCGGTACGCCGAGCTTAATTAATTTTATAGTGTTTACTTTGGGTGTTGTAGTAATGCGCAGTGCAGGCTGTGTGATAAATGATTTTGCAGATAGAAAAGTAGATGGCTCTGTAAAACGTACAGCTCAACGTCCTCTTGCATCTGGTACGGTAGCAAGCGGAGAAGCACTAAGTTTATTTTTATTACTGATCTTTGTAGCGTTTATTTTGGTTTTAATGCTGAGTGTTAACACCATTTTATTGTCTTTTGGTGCGCTTGCGCTCGCGTTTTGCTATCCGTTTATGAAGCGCTACACCCAATTGCCGCAAGTCGTGCTTGGGGCCGCATTTGGTTGGGCAATTCCTATGGCTTATATGGCATCTATTGATGCATTACCTATACAGGCTTGGTTGCTGTTTTTCGCTAATATATGCTGGACGGTTGCGTACGATACTATGTATGCCATGGTTGATAGAGATGATGATGTAAAAATTGGTGTTAAATCGACCGCTATTTTATTTGGTCGCTTCGACCGCCATATCATTTTTGTATTAAATGCTTTATTTATCGCACTTATAACTTATATAGGTTCGATTAATCATTTAGGTATGCCGTTTTGGGGCGGACTACTAATTGCAGTTACGTTGCTTATTTATCAACACGTATTAATTTTAAGGCGAGATAGAGACGCATGCTTTAAAGCATTTTTAAACAACCATTATGTTGGTATGGCTATTTTTGCTGGTTTACTATTCTCGTACCCCATTAACATTTAGTTATATTAACGAGGGGGATCAATAATTCCGCTAATTGATGCGTTTTTTCTAAACCAGCCAGCAATTGAATACCGATTATCTACTGCTGGTAATACTTCGTGGACAAAGCGCTCGCTTTCAAATAAGACTAACGTTCCCGCCTCTGGCGCAATAGTCACTTCAATGTCTTTGCTTTTTGGCTTGTAAATTACAAGTTCACCGCCCTCGCCTGGTGTATTTAAATAAAAAACGCTGGTAAATACTCTATTTGAGCGTCCTTTAAAGGCATCGACATGCTTTTTATAAAAGTCACCCTGAGTGTATTTTGCATAGTGACATTCATAATCAAATAGCCCCATAAAAAAAGTGCGATTGAGCGTTGTGCGAATACTCTCCATAACAGCTAGGTAGGTTAATTGTGCTTGGGATGACCCATCAAACCAATAAGTTTTATCTTTTCGAATATTATCGTCAATTTGTAAATGATTTAAACGACCAATACCAGCAAGGCTAAAGTGCGGATTTATACGATAACAATCAGCCATTAAATCAGCTATCAGTTCTTTGTTTATGGCATTGGGTATAACTGTATAACCGCGGTTTTCAATATCGTTATAAAACGCACCATCGGTTGAAAAGTTGATCATTTATGTGGTTCTTTTTTTGAAGGTGCGCCAGTTTAGCCGAAAAAGAGTAAAAAGCTATTGTTTTGTGCTGCACCTATTTCAAAAATAACAATGGATTAATTAATTGTTGTGGCTGCTTTTTTTATGAGTGAAAGTAAATGTGCCAAGTGTTCAGTAACAGCTGTTTGTTGATTTGTTTGAACAACTAACTGCTCATGGCTTAGGTCTTTATTTGTTTTTAACTGAACCAGGTCGGTGTGCTCTGCCACTGTGTTTGCATGTTCAATACTGGCGATTGCAAAACTATCTGATTTAGTAATGCCAGATATAACCTGTTCAATACTGCCCATTTTAATAGTTGATGATTTATTTAAAGAATCAATGGCTTCATTTAGCATGGTTTGAACTTGTTTTGACTGAGAGAAACAGCCAAAGGCTGAATAGGAGTCTAGTTCGAGTTTGCTTATGTCACTTTTTTGGGCAAGCGGGTGATGTTTAGATACAAATAAAATAAGTTGATCAGGCAGATGAATATCACTACCAATACTATTTATAGCTTGAGAATAAACACTAATGTCTATTTCACCTTCTTGAAGCTTACGCGTTAATTCATGCTGTTCTTGTAATTGCATTTCAATTTTTACATGTGGGTACTGCGCTAAAAATTGCCCACATGAAATAGGCACAATATTACTCGCCTTATTTGTGTAACCAATAATAAGTTTTTCATCGGCATTGCCATGAACAGATTGAAACAGGCGCTTTTTGGTGTTTTCTAATTCGCTAAGTGTATTTTTGGCGTAATCAAGAAAAAGTTCGCCTTCAGGAGTCAGTTTTACTGAGCGGGTTGAGCGCGTAACTAGCTCATAGCCCATTTCATCTTCTAGGGTTTGAATACTACGGGTAAGCGCAGAAGTACTAATTTGCGTTTTTTCTGCGGCCTGTCTGAAGTGACGTAACACACCAAGTGCTACAAATTGTTCTAATTGCTCAAATCTCACTTTATAGTCCCTTTTTATAAGTAAGTTGTGATGTAATGCTACATCAATATTCTGTTTGTTTTACCTGTCTAAACTATTAAAAAATATATGTAAATTTATAACCGATAGATCACACAATATATCTGTTTGCACAATAATAAAAGTGTAAAAATGTTAAAAAGTATTAACCTTTAGACTAAAGGCTAATAATTTAGTATTCACCTAACATCCCTATCTGGCAAAGTTAAAATAATAAGCAGGTATAAATAAAATATTAGATAACTTTATTATGCTAATTAATAAAAAAGTATGCCACAAAGTAGAGCATTGATTAAGCAATAATTAAAATATTTGCACGAATTTTAGTCTTTTAGCTTGTTTTATTGTCAAAGTTTTTGTTTGCTCTGTTACTTAATGGTTTGTTTTCAATATTCTGAAGTTCAATTTCTATTGCATCACATGAAATATGAATTTCAAATAAAGACGTTAATAAAGATAAACTTAAGCAGGTTAAGCTTACGCCAAACAAAATAATACCCGTGGTGTTAAACTCAATAAAAAGAGCGAACATAGACAAAGTACACAATAAAAAGGAGCCTACACCGTAAACTTGCATCGTTCTTATTAGTTTTATACGTTTTCTTAAATTGGTAATTTGCGCAACAACGACAGGGCGAATTGACTCGCCTTCTCTGGCATTTAATTCTCTGATTAATTGCGCAAGCACTAAAAATCGGTTTGTATAAGCAAGAAGTAATAAAGATATCGCTGGAAAAAGTAGACCCGGGGTTGTAAGTGTCATGCTTGCGCCTTTTTTGAATATTGTTTAATAACGTTCTCAATACCTTAAAGTATTGTACACACAAAATAATCGAGGTCGATATTGCAAACTCATAAAAACACAACAGATAGTGCATTTAATTGGATAACAATTTACCAAGCAGCCAACACCTTAGAAGCTAATATTGTTAAGGGGTTAATTCAAGCAGGCGGGATAGAGTGTAAAGTTGCAGGAGAAATGCTTCAAGGCGCACTTGGAGAAATTCCTTTCGATCAGGCACAAGTTAGAGTGCAGGTTTATGCGATAAAAGAGCGCCATGCGCGACAAATATTGGTAAACTATCAGCAAGTAAAACAATCCGCTCCAGATTGGGTATGTCCTAACTGTAATGAGCATAATGGGTCAACATTTGATTTTTGTTGGTCATGTGAGACGTTAAAGAATGACTAAAGCAAATAATTTTCAGCGTATTAGAGAGCTAAACTATTTACAAAAAGCGGTATTAGCAAGTGCGCTAATTGAACGTATGTTGCCAAATTACGGCTTATTTAGTGAAGCTACGGGGTTTGGTGATGAAACGTTACTTCGTAATGCGCTTAATGTTTGTTGGGAAAAAATCTTGCTACCAAAAAGTAAGATTGATTTAGAAAAGCAAGTTGAAAAAGTGGAACCGAATGTTCCAGAGCTGGCTGATTTTGATATGTTTGGTACATACCCAGCTATTGATGCGGCTACGTCATTACTGAGCTTGATGCATGGTTTAATGGCACAAGACGATAAAGAATTTGTAAGCGTTAGTAAAATTTCGCAAGCAACCGTTGCGCGCTTTATTGAATACCAAATGACAGTAGACGGTCAAATTGCAGACAATACCGCTGTTAGGGAACACCCTTTGATGCAGTATGAAATTGAAGTGTTAGCTGAGCTTATTGATTTTGTTGAAAATATGGGGCGTATTACTTCAGAAAGTGTAAAGGCGCTGAAAAAATTTGCTGTTGTTGATGGTCAAACAAATATTGGTTTGGCGTTATAAACAAATTAAGTAACTTGAACTTTGGTTAAGTAGTGATAAAAAAGCGGGAGAAGTACAATGCGAATTTTAGGCATTGAATCGTCATGTGATGAGACTGGTATTGCAATTTATGATGATGAAAAAGGTTTATTAGCCCATCAATTATACAGCCAAGTAAAAGTGCATGCTGACTACGGTGGTGTGGTTCCTGAGCTTGCGTCACGCGATCATGTGCGTAAAACTCTACCTCTTATTGATGCCGCGTTTGCTCAAGCGGGTTGTGGCCCTGAAGATTTAGATGGTATTGCTTATACCGCTGGCCCAGGCTTGGTTGGGGCGCTGTTAGTGGGTACTTCAATTGGCCGCTCTTTGGCTTATGGTTGGGATATTCCTGCTGTAGCGGTACATCATATGGAGGGGCACTTACTTGCTCCTATGCTTGAAGAAAACGTACCTGAATTTCCGTTCATTGCGTTACTTGTTTCTGGTGGCCATACCATGATGGTAAAAGTTGAAGGCATTGGTCAATACGAAGTACTGGGTGAATCTGTTGATGATGCTGCAGGTGAAGCGTTTGACAAAACAGCTAAGTTATTAGGTCTTGATTACCCAGGAGGTCCTCGCTTAGCTAAATTAGCAGAGCAGGGTGTGCCAAAGCGATTTATCTTTCCTCGTCCAATGACTGACAAGCCAGGCCTTGATTTTAGCTTTAGTGGCTTAAAAACTGCCGCGTCGATTACCATTCGTGAAAATGACGAAGACGAGCAAACTAAAGCTGACATAGCTCATGCATTTCAAACCGCCGTTATTGATACGTTAGTTATCAAATGTAAGCGAGCGCTTAAGCAAACAGGTATCAAACGTTTAGTTATTGCAGGTGGAGTAAGCGCAAATACCCAGCTTAGGCTTCAGCTTGAGCGCGTGATGCAAGGGATGAAAGGTGAGGTTTATTATCCGCGCACAGAGTTTTGCACAGATAACGGCGCAATGATTGCTTATGCCGGAATGCAGCGTTTAAAAGCAGGTCAGTTTGCAACTCTCGATATGAAAACCAAGCCACGTTGGCCAATAGACAGCCTCGAGCCCATTTAATTTAACGGGTTATGTTGGTTTATTTTTATCGGTGGGGGCGTTTTTAGCCCCCACTTTTGGTTCTTCGCCCGTAAATAACCTAACTATATTTGTTCTGTGGCGAAAAATAATGAGCACCGTGATAAACACCACAGGAAATGTATATAGGGGCTTAATTAACCATGTATAAAGCGGTGCGAGTAAAACGGTAATTAGGGCGGCAAGTGAAGAGTAGCGACTTACCGCAACTATAATTAGCCAAGTAGCAATTAATAACCCTGCCAGGGATAACCCTATTGGAAGTAAAGCACCAAATGCGGTTGCAACGGCCTTGCCTCCTTTAAAATTAAAAAACACGGGGTACATGTGCCCTAAACAGGCGCCGACGGCAACAACGCCCAGAATTAAAGGCTCAAGTTGTAAAAAATAGGCCCCCCACACTGGAATTGTGCCTTTTAAAATATCAAAAACAAGAACTAAAACAGCAGGAAAAGCGCCACCTAAGCGGTAAACATTAGTTGCGCCTGGGTTATTTGAGCCATGTGTGCGGGGATCTTGGAGTTTAAATAGGCGCGACACTAAAATAGCCGACGAAATCGACCCAAGCAGGTACGCTAAAACAAACATCAAAATGGCTAACACATAGTTCCTTATTTTTTTATCGTTATACCCGTTACATTTAATGCAATTAACATCGTTTTTGGGCTATTATTGGCGGCAAAATTTATCGTAAAAAGTATTATACTTCTATCAATTTTAGCTCAACGCGTAATTTTGTTATTGTAGAAGGAATTTTTACATATTTAAACACTGATTAAAGCATATACAATATTAATTTTTAATTTGTTTATGCAGTTAGAACAGTTGTTGGTCTTTTGGAGTATCAATGGATAAGGTATTTATATCTCAATTGCACGTCGACACGATTATTGGAGTGTACGACTTTGAAAAAGAAAGTAAACAGAGCCTTTATTTTGATATTGAAATGCTAAGTGATATTAAACCCGCTGCCGCAAATGATGACATTAATTTAGCACTTGATTACGCAAAAGTAAGCGAGCGCGTCATTGCACATAGCACTGCTAAGCCTGTTGAGTTACTTGAAACACTTGTTGAGCAATTGGCTGACATTATTTTAACGGAATTTAATACAACTCAAGTGAAAATTAGAGTGAGTAAACCTGCAGCAGTGCCGCAAGCACAAACTGTTGGAGTAGAAATAACTCGCAATAAGGCAAGCGTTTAAATGGCGCAAATATTTATTAGTCTTGGGTCAAATATTAACAAAGTGCACTATATGCAAAGTGCCTTAAAAGCGCTTAAAACGCATTTTAAAAATATAGAGCATTCGTCTGTTTTTGAAAGCGAAGCCGTAGGTTTCGTAGGTAATAACTTTTATAATTCGGTCGTTGGGGCAAAAACAGATAGGCCGCTAGATGAAGTGTGTGCGTTACTAAAAGAAATAGAGCGCGATAATGGTCGTACACCTAATGATAAAAAGTTCAGCCCACGAACACTAGATTTAGATTTATTGTTTTACGACGATGTTATTTGCGACAGCCCTGCGCAATTACCGCGCGATGAAATCACTAAAAATGCATTTGTACTACAGCCTCTCAGTGAGGTTGCCCCCGGTTTTTATCACCCTGTAGCTAAGCAAACAATTGCTCAATTATGGAATGACTATAATAACCCTCAACAAAAACTATGGAAGGTGGAGTTTTCTAACCCATGAGTATTTTAGAAATAATAATTTTAGCGCTAATTCAAGGTTTTACTGAGTTTTTACCCATATCTAGCTCGGCTCATTTAATTTTACCCTCACAAATATTAGGGTGGGAAGATCAAGGACTCGCTTTTGATGTTGCAGTGCATGTGGGCACTTTAATAGCGGTTGTCATTTATTTTCGTAAAGAAGTGGCTGATATTCTCAGTGCGTGGTTTAAATCGTTTGGCGCACAAGGTAAAACAGACGACAGTAAACTCGGCTGGTGGATTATCTTAGGGACAATACCTGCTGCAGTATTTGGTTTGTTACTTAAGGATTTTGTTGAGTTATACCTTCGAAGTGCATGGGTCATTGCTGCCACCACCATTATTTTTGGTTTGCTGCTTTGGTACGCTGATGCCAAAGGAAAACAAGTTAAAACAATTTATCAACTTAACTGGAAGTCGGCTTTAATGATTGGCTTGGCGCAAGCCGTTGCTATGATCCCAGGTACCTCTCGTTCAGGTATCACAATGACAGCGGGTTTAATGCTAGGTATGAATAAGCAAAGCGCAGCGCGCTTTTCGTTTTTACTCGCCATTCCTGTTATATCAATGATGGGTCTTTATTACACAATAGAGCTTGCATTGGGCGACCACGTTGTTGAATGGGGCACATTGTTACTAGGGGTGGTACTGTCCTTTTTATCTGCTTATGCGTGTATTTATTTATTCTTAAAAGTGATTGAACGAATGGGAATGTTACCTTTTGTAATTTACCGATTAGTTTTAGGCTTAGGTTTAATCGTTTTTTTAAGTATGTAATTTAATAGCCTCAGTCTAATGTAAAAAGCACCGTAAGGTGCTTTTTTTACTTATAAGTTAAGTAAGTAAGCTTCAATAAACTGACTCTGATTAGGCGCTTTAGGTGATGTTTTAAACGTGAGTACACCGGAGCTTTGGCGAAGTTTTAGTTTATCGCTAAATTGACAGTTGATTGTGTTTAAATGCGCTATGTCGTTTTTAAAATTTATATCTTTTTTACACATATCAACCATTTCATCAGCTACTTGGGCACAAAAAGAGCCAACCGCATAAGACTGCAAAACAGTGTCATCAATTGAATCCCATTTGATAGTCGTTTTAATGCTTAGGCCGCACTGATTTACTACTGAATCGTTTGCGGTATCTATTTTTGATTGTTGATAATTTAAATGCTTTTGACGGTTAAAACGAGCAAGTTTGGCTTGAGTCCCTTTTTTAATATGCTGTTGATACTGAGCCTTCAAATCTTCAACAATAGCAGGGTTAGCCCCTTCTTTTTTTGCTAAATAAATACCGTCTCTCGTGTCTGGTATGTATAGAGTATAGCTGCAACAACGGTAACCCTTATCAATGCTTATTAAGCTTCGCTCAGTTCCATCGTACGTAAATTTATAAGCTTTATTACTCCCTTGAGGTTTTAGATCCATTAAAAATGTGATGCCATCAATGTCGTGGTTGATCCCGGTAACTTTAACAAGTGCTTGTTTTTGATCTTTAGTAGGAGCTATAACAACACTGTAGCCTTCTTGAGAGGTAAGCTCTATTGGGTATTTTGCAAGATCGAGGGCAAAACTCTGTGACGATATAAATAGGTAAGCCAAAAATAATAATTTTTTCATAGTAAATCCTTTTAAATATTTAAAAACGTTTGTGCTTTTGATTTTATAGCATTGATAATATTTGATTAAAAGTGAATATTGTAAACTAAGTTGAACGGATAATATTTAAAAGTTTAAAGTGGTGTTGTACGCCTTTTAACCCCATCGAAATACCTACATATAATGGTAAGTAAGCGCGAAATTTGGCATTATAGCGCCATTAAACTTTGCACAGCTGCAAAGTGAGCATACGGTTTAAGGAAAGTATATGCATATTCATATTTTGGGCATTTGCGGTACGTTTATGGGCGGTATTGCAGCCATTGCTAAGTCACTTGGCCATCAAGTGACAGGTTCAGACCAAAACGTTTACCCACCTATGAGCACCCAGCTTGAAGATCTTGGTATTGAGCTCACTCAAGGTTACGACGTATCTCAATTGGAGCCAAAACCCGATATGGTGGTGATTGGTAATGCCATGAGCCGAGGTAACCCATGTGTTGAATATGTGTTAGATAACAGCTTACCTTATACCTCAGGCCCTGAGTGGTTAAAGCATAACTTATTGCAAAACTCTTGGGTGCTTGCGGTAGCTGGTACGCATGGTAAAACCACCACAGCCAGTATGCTTGCGTGGATACTTGAATATGCGGGCCTTAAGCCTGGCTTTTTAATTGGCGGCGTAGTACAAAATTTTGGTGTGTCGGCTAAAGTGGGTGAAACGCCATTTTTTGTTATTGAAGCCGATGAATACGACACCGCCTTTTTTGATAAACGCAGTAAGTTTGTGCATTACCTGCCACGTACACTTATTTTGAATAACTTAGAGTTTGATCACGCCGATATTTTTGATGATTTGAACGCAATTAAAAAACAATTTCACCACTTAATGCGTACACTACCTCACAGCGGTAAAGTCATTTGGCCAAAACAAGACAAAGCGCTTGAAGACGTTATATCGCAAGGGCTATGGAGTGAAAGCGAAACGTTAGATGGCGATTGGGGCTATAAACTAATTAAAGCTGATGGCAGCGAGTTTAATGTACTTTTGAATAATGAGCAGCAAGGTACGGTTAACTGGGGCGCAATTGGCGAGCATAATGTAAAAAATGCGATTATGGCAATTGCAGCTGCGCGCCATGTGGGAATTGCTGTGAGTCACAGTATTGAGGCACTTGCCAAGTTTATAAGCCCGAAAAGGCGAATGGAACTCAAGGCCGACATAAATAGTATTAAGGTGTATGACGATTTTGCTCATCACCCAACAGCGATTAAAACAACTTTAGCGGGTTTACGCGCTAAAGTTGGCGATGAAAAAATTATTGCTATTTTAGAGCCTCGCTCAAACACCATGAAAATGGGTGTGCATCAACACACGTTACTCGCTTCATTGGCTGAGGCTGATGAGGTGCTTTTGTTTGAACCCGAAAACTTAGGTTGGTCGCTTAAAGAACAAGCACAAAAAGCGGGTATGCAATGCTTTAACAGCACACAGTCGATTATTAATACGGTGCTTGAAAATGTGCAGCCTAATCAACACATTCTAATCATGAGCAATGGCGGTTTTAATGGCCTCCATCAGCAGCTTGTTGATGGATTGGCTGATAAATACAGCGGAGAATAATTTGCAATTTAAAGATAAAATAACCTTAGCGTTTAGCGGTGCCTCTGGTGCGCCATATGGATTAAAATTGCTTGAAGTACTGCTTGAGCAGCAGTATCAAGTGTATGTACTTATTTCGAGTGCGGCTCGAGTTGTGCTTGATACTGAGTCAAACATAAAGCTCTCTGCAAATGAAGATAAAGCCACTGAGCAATTAAATGCGCTATTTGATGCAAAACCACAGCAATTACAAGTGTTTGGTAAAGATAACTGGTTTAGCCCTGTAGCCTCTGGTTCTGCAGCGCCGAAAAAAATGGTTGTTTGTCCATGCAGTGCAGGATCGGTATCAGCGATTGCGGTAGGCGCATCTGATAATTTACTAGAACGTGCGGCTGATGTGGTGATTAAAGAGCGTGGCCAGCTTATTTTAGTGCCGCGCGAAACGCCTTTTAGCGAGATCCATTTAGAGAATATGCTAAAGCTATCGCGATTGGGTGTAACCATTATGCCCGCAGCCCCTGGCTTTTATCATAAACCGCAAAGCATAGAAGATTTAGTCGATTTTATGGTGGCACGCATTTTAGATCATTTAAACATTGAGCATGCTCTAACAAAACGTTGGGGCTATGGTGAGGGTAAGTAATGAGTAAGCAAAGTATTGCATTAAATATCGAAGGCCTTACCAAGGTATACAAAAACGGCGTAGAGGCTGTTAAAGGTGTTGACTTACAAGTAGAAGAAGGCGATTTTTTTGCGTTGCTTGGGCCTAATGGCGCAGGTAAATCAACAACCATTGGTGTTATTTCGTCCTTGGTTAATAAAACTGAAGGTAAAGTGGAGGTATTTGGTTGCGACATCGATACCCATCTTGAGGCTGCCAAGGCACATTTAGGCTTAGTGCCACAAGAATTTAACTTTAGTCAGTTTGAAACGTTAACCCAAATATTAGTAAATCAAGCGGGTTATTACGGTGTGCCGCGCAGTGAAGCACATAAGCGCGCAGATAAATATTTAGCTCAGCTTGGGTTACTTGAGAAAAAAGATAAACAAGCGCGCACTTTGTCAGGTGGGATGAAGCGCCGTTTAATGATTGCACGCGCACTGATGCACGAGCCTAAACTACTTATTCTAGATGAACCAACAGCGGGAGTAGATATAGAGCTACGCCGCTCTATGTGGGAGTTTTTACGCCAAATTAATGAGCAAGGCGTCACAATTATTTTAACCACGCACTATCTTGAAGAAGCAGAGTTACTGTGTAAAAACATCGCTATTATCGATAGTGGGCGCATCGTAGAAAATACCACCATAAAAGCGTTATTAGCAAAGCTTGATAAAGAAACCTTTGTGCTTGATTTAAAAATGCCAGCAAAGCCCGTCACATTACCAGGGTATACCTACACCATGACGGACGATCATACCATTGAGGTTGAAGTGGCAAAATCGCAAGGATTAAATGCGGTATTTACCGAGCTTACAGCACAAGGTAATACAGTATTGAGTATGCGTAACAAAGCCAATAGATTAGAAGAGTTATTTGTAGGATTACTAGAGCAAGGGCGGGGCGAATAAATGTTAAAATATGGCGTAGCCTTAAAAAGTATATGGATTAAAGAGTGTATTCGTTTTTTACGTATTTGGGTGCAAACCTTAGTACCACCGGCTATTACAATGAGTTTGTATTTTGTTATTTTTGGTAACTTAATTGGCTCGCGTATTGGCCAAATGGGCGGATTTAGTTACATGGAGTTTATTGTACCGGGCTTAATTATGATGTCGGTTATAACTAATTCATACTCTAATGTCGCCTCTAGTTTTTATTCAACCAAGTTTCAAAAAAGTATTGAAGAGCTACTCGTTGCACCGGTGCCGAATTATATAATTGTATTAGGTTACATGGGAGGCGGTATGACGCGCGGTATGATGGTAGGCTTTATTGTTACCTGTGTGTCGCTATTGTTTGTTGATATTCAAATACATAACATTTTTGTAATTATGGCGACGGTTATTTTAACGTCGGCTGTATTTGCATTAGGTGGGTTAATAAACGCGATTTACGCAAATAGCTTTGACGATATTAGTATTATTCCCACATTTATACTTACTCCGCTAACGTATCTAGGTGGTGTATTTTATTCAATTACGTTACTACCTGAGTTTTGGCAGAACGTATCGCAAATAAACCCAATCATTTATATGGTTAACGCATTTAGGTATGGCTTTTTAGGTGTGTCGGATGTTGATTTAACGGTCGCATTGGGTGTTATTTTAGTGTTCATTACAGTGTTATTTTCTGTTGCGCTTACATTAATCAAAAAAGGTGTGGGGCTAAGACATTAATGAGTGATGCAAATTCTCGAAGTATTGTATCTAATCAGGCTGGCATTCATGAAAAGCTTGATGAAATAGTAAATAAGCATTTAAGCGCCGAGTTTAAAAAGCCCATTGCTGCACACACGCAAGCGGCATTTGACGAGGTTAATGAAAAGGTGCAGGCATTTGATGGCCCACTTATTTTAGACTCATGCTGTGGTGTGGGTGAAAGTAGCGCGAACTTAGCTAAACGGCACCCTGATGCGTTGGTGATTGGTATTGATAAATCATCTCATCGACTTGATAAGCACGACGTAGAATACAAGCAAACTGATAGCGGGCAGTATATTTTAGTGCAAGCCGATTTAAACGATTTTTGGCGTTTAGCCGTGGCTGCTAATTGGCAGCCTACGCATCATTATTTGCTTTACCCAAATCCATGGCCTAAATCTAAGCATATTCAGCGCAGATGGCATGGTGCGGCTATTTTTCCGTTTATTGTTAAATTAGGTGGGCAATTAGAGGTTCGCAGTAATTGGGATATTTACGTAAAGGAGTTTGCCAGAGCGCTTGCGCTTACAGGTAATCACTGCGAAGTGACACTTTATGAGTCAGATGATGCAATCACTCCGTTTGAGCGTAAGTATTGGGCTAGCGGTCAGCAAAGTCATCGGCTTATCATTAATTTAACCTAAGTATGGCTAGAATATTTAGTCGTTACAGTTTACTCAGCTGGCTAAATTAGTATCTTCAGATATAGCGAATTGTGGCGCGGGATAAGCAAAGTAATTACCTTGCATAAGTGTCACATTTGCTTTTTGTAGCGCATTAACTATGGCTGCGTTTTCTACAGATTCAGCAATTAGCTGTAAATCTAATTGGTTAGCAAATGCTGCTATATGCTCAATAAATAAGTAAATGTCTTTATCGTTTATTATTTGTTTTATCAATCCACCATCTAATTTAATTCCATCTACTTCTAGCTTAAGTACATTTGAAATATTTGAATAGCCACTTCCAAAATCATCAATAATGACTTTTACCCCTTTACTTTTTACCATAGAAATAAAGGCTTTCACTTCTGAATAATTAGCAATGGCTTGCGTTTCGATTAATTCTAAAGTGATATTGCTTGGGTGAGGGTAACGTTTAAGTTCGTTAGTAATATATTCGTTTAAACTTGGGTCTAACATATCTTGCGCTGTTATATTTAAGCTCCAGCAAATGTTTGTCTTTCTAAAGCGGCTAATACACTGTGAAAATATAGTGCGGGTTAATAACCCGTCCATTCTGGAGCGAGTAACTACATTTAAAAAAGCATCGGGTTTTAAGATCTCTCCGCTTGCGGTCACCATCCGAGCCAAGCATTCGTACTGCACTATCTGATTAGTTTTGGTATCTATTATTGGTTGAAAGTAGGGCACAATACGGTTGTTATTAAATGCATCATGCACTTCTTTAGCCATTTCTACATTGTATTGATATTGAGTTTTAACATCATGTAGGGCTTTTGAATAATTAATAACCGTATGTCTGCCTTGTTTTGCTTGCAGGGCAGCAATATGAGCATTTTCAAGTAATAGTGACTTATTGCCAGTTGCAGTGCCCGCACATAAAGTGATGTATATAAATGGATCAGTTAATAAAGGCGTATTGGCATTATAGGTTTCAATTAAGTCGTTAAGTTCTTCATAAGGTGTTTCTTTGGGGGAAAGCAGTACCAGTTTATTCGTTGCTAAGCGATATAAATGACAGTGAGTAGAGCAACGGCTTTTAAAATGCATAAGTAGATTTTTTATTACTCGGTCGCCAATTTCAGTGCCGTAAAAACTATTTATATCCTCAATTTCGTTCACCCATACAACGGCTAGTTGCATATGGTGGTTATTACTTTTTTTGAGAAAATATTCCAAAGCAATGTGGTTATCAAAGCCGGTACTGGAGTCAGTTGCTAATGAACGCTTGAGTAAATAAACATAAATAGCGGCAACAAGCGCTGCTATAAAGAAGAAGAAGCTTGCCATAGCAGCTGCTTTAGAAACGCTTTCACTCAGCTTTTGGTTTAGGTCGTTAATCGTTATATCGGCGCCGGTAAGGTAAGTGGTACCTGTTCGAGTATCTACGTAAGGAATAAATATCGTTTTAAAATGACCCCACTGATCCGCTGAAACTTCAAATACTGGTTCTGTGGAGTAAAAAGCACTTATGTTGAGATTGGTTGCTTCAGGGTATATATCTAAATATTGCGTTATTTTGCCATTACTCATATCGTCTTGAGTATAGCTAGAAGCAGTAAAGTATACGCGGTTGTTTTTTAATATCATCGCGTATACATATTCAACATCCAGTGCTTGTGCAAACTCTGAAAGCTGTCTGCTTTTGACTTCATAATCAATAAAATTAATTTGGCCGTTTTGATTCATGGTATTTAGGTAATCATCACCTAGTATATGCTTTACAGTGGCTGCGGCATTAAGTAGACGAGCATCGACAGACTCCATAATTTCAGCGCGAGTTGTTTGGTAGGTGTAATAGATATAGACAACTAAACTGACTAAAAATAAAGCAAAACCAGCGACTAACCAGCTCACTTTTACTCTTCCCTTAAGCATGTCTGTCCCTTTTTTGTTATTTTTTTTATTATACTTAAAATACAAAATTGCCCAATAAATAATTAGTATTTATTCGATTAAATAAAATTTTAATTAAATTAACACTTTTTTGTCATGCGTGTTGTTGCTTTTAAGGCTTTTAACGAGACATTTTACTTATATTGCAGTACAGTTAGCGCAATTATTTAGAAACACTATTGCTTAACTTACCGCCATATTTGGGCGTTTTTACTAGTTAAACAGGTGTTTTAGCAACACACACTAGGTATTAAGATGGATCAAAAGCGTTGTGCCGTCGCCTCTAAAGAAAGCCTCAAGCGTATATTCACTGTACCTGAAGCACCAGACTCAACTTTAAGCAAAATTGAGCTTGAGATATCGAGTAATTTAGCAGGTTTTTTGAACGAAAATATAGCGGCAATTGAAAAACCCTTACATGAAATTGAAAAAGACTTTCAATCTGCGGTGATCCCGGAAGATCCAACATTTGTATCTGCTTATGCTCAAGACATAATGGAGCAGCTTGTTGCGCATTCTGTGCATACTGCTGCACCAAGTTTTATTGGCCATATGACCTCTGCACTGCCACATTTTTTATTACCCCTATCAAAATTGATGGTGGGACTAAATCAAAATTTAGTAAAAATAGAGACATCCAAGGCATTTACCCCCTTAGAGCGCCAAGTACTTGGTATGATGCATCATTTAGCCTATGGCCAAAATGATGCGTTCTACTCTAAATGGATGCACAGCGCTAAAACCTCACTTGGCGCATTTTGCTCAGGTGGCACGGTTGCAAACATTACTGCGCTTTGGATTGCTCGAAACCGTTTATTAAAGCCAGATGGCGAGTTCACAGGTATTGCAGCCCAAGGGCTAGTGGCTGGTATGCTTCATTATGGGTATAAAGGGCTCGCTGTTTTAATTTCAGAGCGAGGCCATTACTCACTAGGGAAATCGGTTGATTTATTAGGGCTAGGGCGCGACAACTTGATTGGTATCAAAACAACGGATGACAATAAAGTCGATGTAAATGCCATGCGAGATAAAGCTCGCGAGCTAGAGTCTAAAGGCATTAAAGTGATGGCGATTATTGGTGTTGCTGGTACAACTGAAACCGGTAATATCGATCCGCTTAATGAAATGGCTGATTTAGCGCAAGAAATTAACTGTCATTTTCATGTTGATGCAGCATGGGGTGGGGCAACGTTGTTATCGAACACGTACCGTCCTTTGTTGAATGGCATTGAGCGAGCAGACTCAATTACAATTGATGCCCATAAACAAATGTATGTCCCGATGGGCGCAGGTTTAGTGTTGTTTAAAGACCCCGCTGCAACCGATGCAATAGAGCACCATGCTGAATATATATTGCGTAAGGGCTCTAAAGATTTAGGTAGCCACACACTCGAAGGTAGTCGCCCTGGTATGGCTATGTTAGTGCATGCTTGCTTACGTGTTATTGGCCGTAAAGGCTATGAAATGCTAATCGATAGAAGCATTAAAAAAGCAAAATACTTTGCTGATTTAATAAAAGCAGATGAAGATTTTGAGCTTATTTCAGAACCTGAACTGTGCTTGCTCACTTATCGTTATGTGCCAAAACAAATAAAACAAGCGATTGCTGAGGCAGATGAAAAAACACGGATTGATATTTTTGCCTCACTAAATCGTTTTACAGCCAGTATGCAAAAACGCCAGCGTGAGTCTGGACGCTCGTTTGTATCGCGTACTCGTTTGACCCCAGCTCAATACGATAATCAACCTACGGTTGTGTTTAGGGTTGTACTGGCTAACCCGCTTACCTCGGGTGTGATTTTAAAAGAGATATTAGCTGAGCAAAAAGAGCTTGCTAAAACAGACCCTGTATTTAAAAAGTATTTAAGCAAATACATGAAATAGTAAATGCCGCATTTATAAAAAAGACGCTATTTCGCGTCTTTTTTTTGCTTAGTTAAAAGCAACAGGCTTTTATAATATTGCTAATGATGTGCTGTGAGGGCTTTATTTTTTCCATTGCTAAAAATTCGTCAGGTTGATGCGCTTGGTTAATTGAACCCGGCCCCATAACAATGGTTTCACAGCCTAATTGTTGAATAAACGGGGCTTCTGTACAGTAATTAACAGCAATGGCTTTTTGGCCAGCTATTTTTTCTGCAAGTTGAACTAGCGCACTGTCGGTGTGGCCTGTAAATGCCGGTATTGGGTCGTGCAGGTCAATTACACTCACTGAGTTAGGATATTGTTCGTTAATCTCTTTTGTTGCATCAAGAAGCAAAGCTTGCAACTCTTGCACGCTAAGCCCTGGCAGTGGGCGCATATCAATATGCATTTCACAACACCCACATATTCTATTTGCGTTGTCGCCACCATGAATATTACCTAAATTTAAAGTAGGGTAAGGTATTTCAAAGTGATTTAGTGAATACTTATTCTTTAATTGCTCTTTCAAGATCAGTAATTTTGAAGTCACTTTATGCATAACTTCAATGGCGTTTAGACCACGCTCGGGATCGGAGCTATGCCCAGAGCGACCAACGACCCTTATAGCTGTACTCATATGGCCTTTATGTGTAAATACCGGTGTCATATCAGTAGGCTCACCAATAATACAGCGCGCTGGTTTTAAATTTGGGTGCTGACAAATTTGTTGAGCACCTGCCATTGTTGTTTCTTCATCGGCGGTAGCAAGTATTAAAATAGGCTGTGTTTGTTGTTTTTCATCCAACTCGCTTATAGCTTGCAGCACAAAAGCAAAAAATCCTTTCATATCAATGCTGCCTAAACCATAGAGTTTGTTATTGAGTTCGGTTAATTTAAACGGATCATGATTCCAGCGGCTGTCATCAAACGGCACTGTATCGGTATGCCCAGCAAGCATTAAACCGCCATCGCCAATGCCGCGTTTTGCTAATAAGTTATAACGCCCTTTTTTACCTTCAAGTTCTATTATTTCACACGTAAAGCCAAGAGTTTCACACCATTGTGCAAGTAACTCGATAACACTTTTATTGCTCATACATTGACTGTCTTCAATCGCACTAATAGAAGGGGCTGCAATTAATTGCTGATACATAGAAATAAACGAAGGCAGAGACATAAAAATTCCCAAAATAATTATTCAATTTAATTGCATAACAATATAAAAGTATTTATGATGAATATCAATTCACTTTTTAAGCATAAATATATTAAGTAACACCATGAAGATAATGCGACGATAATCAAAATTCATTAATAAATAAGACTTAATTAGCACCTAAGCTAGTGTAAGCGAACACATAAGTAAGTAGTAATAAATTTTAAGATAACGAGTAAATAATGAATGTAGTGATTATTGGCGCAAGTGGTTACAGCGGCGCAGAACTAGCAAGCCTTATTGCTAAACATCCAAATTTAACTTTATCAGGTTGTTATGTATCTGAAGGTAGCCTAGACAAACATAAATTACTGAGTGATTTATACCCAGAACACTCAGGCTTACTTGATATTCCTTTACTTCCTCTTACAAAATCGGCGTTTGACGACATTAAAGCGAATACAGATTACGTATGCCTGTGTACCGACCATAAAGTAAGTGTAGATTTAGCGCCGCAATTTTTAGCGATGGGCAAAAAGGTGTTTGACCTATCGGGTGGTTACCGCCTAGCAAATAATGACGATTACGTTACTTATTATGGCTTTGAACATAAGCACCCTGAGCTATTAAATGAATCGGCATACGGTTTAGCTGAGTGGAATAGCAATGCCATTGCAGATGCAAAGTTAGTGGCTGTTGCGGGTTGTTACCCTACTGCGGCACTCAATGCGTTAAAGCCACTACAGCAAGCCGGTTTGTTAAGCGACGACAAAATTATTATTAATGCAGTGTCGGGTGTAACAGGCGCAGGGCGTAAAGCCAGTGTAGGTACTCATTTTTGTGAAGTATCGCTAGCGCCATATGGTTTATTTAACCATCGTCACGGACCAGAAATAGAACAGCACCTGGGCCATAAGGTTTTATTTACGCCTCATTTAGGTAACTTTGCTCGCGGTATTTTAGAAACGATTTACGTGCAACTAAAACCTGAGGTGACAAGTGGGCAAGTAGCAACGGCTTATGATGTGCTTTCAAAAGAGCCTTTAATTCGTTTATTAGGCAATAAAATTCCATCAATCAAAGGGGTTGCAAAGCAGCCCTACGTTGATATTGGGTGGCAACAGCAAGGCTCGCAATTAATTGTTGTTGCGGCAATCGATAACCTACTTAAAGGTGCTGCGGGGCAAGCTCTGCAATGTATTAATTTATCTATGGGTTTAAACCATACCACAGGCTTAAAAGGAGCGTTTTAATGAGAAAAAAAACGTGGGTAATTAAGCTTGGCGGTGCTGTACTCAATACTGAAAATGCAGCTCACGCGTTATTTGAAGTGTTATCTAATCAGCCAAACCATAACTTTGTAATTGTGCACGGTGGTGGGGCATTAGTCGATACATGGTTAAAAGAGGCTGGTTTTGTTAGTGCTAAACATCAAGGTTTACGTATTAGCCCTGCTGAACAAATGCCGCATATAGTCGGTGCACTTGCAGGGTGTGCAAACAAGCAGCTAATGGCTCAAGCTATTTCTGCTGGCCACAAGCCTGTTGGCTTAAGCCTTTATGAAGCAGGCGTAACCGCATCGCAAAAGCTCAAAGCATTGTGTTTAGTAGGTAAGTGCGAAAGCAACGATGACTCTATTATTAACGATTTACTAAACGTCGGGCGTCTACCTATTGTTAGCTCAATAGGATTTGATGAACAAGGACTTTGGTACAACGTTAATGCTGACGAGGCTGCGGCAGCTATTGCTAATAATTTAAATGCAGAGCTTATTTTTATGACCGATGTAGAGGCCGTACTTGACGCTAATAAACAGCCGTTACATCACCTTGACACAAAACACATTGAGACTTTAATTGCAGAGGGAGTAATTGTGGGCGGGATGGAGGTCAAAGTTAAGACCAGTCTTCACGCTGCCCTACACTTACGACGCGGTGTGTATATTTCCAGCTGGCAAAAGCCAGAAAATTTAACTGCTTTGCTACAAGGCGAGCATGTCGGAACAAAGATTACACCATAGGGTTACCATGTTAGAGAATTTTTTAACGGGTCTAGAGTTAGACCAACAAGGCGCACTTAATTTATTAAAGCTAGCGCGTGATTTAAAAGCAAATCCCGAGAAATACAGCCAAGTACTAGCGGGTAAGTCAGTTGTTACACTATTTGAAAAGCAAAGCTTACGTACACGTTTATCGTTTGATATTGGTATTAATCGTTTAGGTGGTCATGCGGTTTATTTAGATCAGCAAAATGGCGCTATGGGCGCACGTGAATCGGTAAAAGATTTTGCTCTTAATATATCAACGTGGGCCGACGGTATTGTAGCGCGTGTTAATCAGCACAGCACATTAACAACGTTAGGTGAATACTCCTCTGTGCCTGTGGTTAATAGCTTATGTGACTTGTACCACCCGTGCCAAGCACTGGCAGATTTTTTAACCCTTCAAGAAGTGCATGGCGATGTGAGCGAACTTAAAGTGGCTTACCTCGGCGAGGGTAACAATGTGACTCATTCACTTATGTTACTTGCCGCAACACTGGGCACCGATTTTGTAGCGGTAACGCCAAAAGGGTGTTCGCCTGATTCGCAAATTCTTAAAAAGGCTGAGCAAATCGCAGCAATGAATGGTGCATCTGTCATGGTAAGTGACCGTGTAGAAGCGGCAGTTGGCGCAAACGTTGTTTATGCCGATACATGGGTTTCAATGGGGGATGATACCCCGCTTGAGCAAGTTAAAGAAAAATACATGCCTTATCAGCTAAACCAAGCATTGCTAGATCAAACAGGGGCGACTACGGTATTACATTGCCAACCGGCACACCGTGAGTTTGAAATTACCTCTGAGGTAATGGACGGCCCAGCATCAAAAATTATTCAACAAGCAGAAAATCGCATGCATGCGCAAAATGCTCTGCTAGTTACATTACTAAATCCAAATTTTGTTAAGGAACACCTATGAGTTCAATTAAAAAAGTCGTTTTAGCCTATTCAGGTGGTCTAGATACATCGGCTATCGTGCCATGGTTAAAAGAAAACTACGGTTGTGAAGTAATCGCGTTTGTTGCCGATGTAGGCCAAGGCGCAGAAGAGCTTGAAGGCGTAGAGGCAAAAGCAATCGCATCAGGTGCATCTGAGTGTTACGTAGTTGACTTAAAAGACGAAATGGTAAGTGACTACATTTACCCAACGCTTAAAACGGGTTCTATTTACGAAGGTACGTATTTACTTGGTACCTCTATGGCGCGCCCAATTATTGCTAAGGCGCAAGTAGAGATTGCACGTAAAGTAGGTGCCGATGCCCTTTCTCATGGCTGTACGGGTAAAGGTAACGACCAAGTACGTTTTGAATCGTGCTTTGCAGCGCTTGCACCTGAGCTAAAAGTTATTGCGCCATGGCGTGAGTGGGACTTATCAAGCCGTGAATCACTATTAGATTACTTAGCTGAGCGTGACATTCCGTGCTCTGCCTCTGCAACAAAAATTTACAGCCGTGACGCAAACGCATGGCACATTTCGCACGAAGGTGGCGAGCTTGAAGATCCATGGTGTGAGCCTAGCGATCAAGTATGGACCTGGACTAACTCTCCTGAGCAAGCACCCGATAAAGCCGAAATTGTAACATTAAAAGTAGTTGAAGGTGAAGTAGTTGCTGTAAATGGCGAAGAGCTTAAACCTTATGATTGTTTAGTTAAATTAAACGACATTGCATCACCGCATGGTGTTGGTCGTGTTGATATAGTAGAAAACCGTTTAGTCGGTATGAAATCTCGCGGTTGTTACGAAACCCCAGGTGGTACCGTGATCATGGCGGCGCTTCAAGCAATAGACGAGCTAGTACTTGATAAATCAAGCCGTAAGTGGAAAGAAGTATTAGGCGGCGAATTTTCGCACTTAGTGTACGACGGACGTTGGTTTACGCCGCTTAAAGACTCTATCTTAGCGGGCGCTGAGGCACTGTCTACATTAGCAACGGGTGAAGTGGTGCTTAAGCTTTATAAAGGCCAAGTGACAGCTGTTCAGAAAAAATCACCTAACAGCCTATACAGCGAAGACTTTGCAACCTTTGGCGAAGACGATGTGTATGACCAATCACATGCTGAAGGCTTTATTCGTTTATTCTCGCTTTCAAGCAGAATTTCGGCGTTGTCTAAAAAGTAAATTTTACGCCCATTGTAAAAGGGGCATTACAGGGTTTGGAGATATTTCATGGCATTATGGGGCGGACGTTTTTCTACGGGTCCAGACGAGGCGTTTAAGCAATTTAACGACTCTCTTCCATTTGACTACCAATTAGCAGAGCAAGATATTATTGGCTCTGTGGCATGGGCTGGCGCACTTGAACAAGTGAACGTGTTATCAAGCGATGAGCACAAAGAATTAGTATCGGCATTATACGAGTTACTCGAAGAGGTAAAAGCAGATCCAACCGCTGTAGCTACCTCAGGTGCCGAAGATATTCATTCACATGTTGAAGCCGCTTTAATCGAAAAAGTAGGTGATCTAGCTAAAAAGTTACACACAGGCCGAAGTCGAAATGACCAAGTAGCCACCGACTTTAGATTATGGTGCCGTGATACTGCCGATCATATTTTAAAAGCTATTGCCCAATTAAAAGCAGAATTTGTTGCGTTAGCCGAACGCGAACTGGGGACTATTTTACCAGGTTATACTCATTTACAACGCGCACAACCTGTATTATTTAGCCACTGGTGTATGGCATACGTTGAAATGCTTGAACGTGACGAAAGCCGTTTGCAAGACGCTAAAGCCCGTATGAACTATTGCCCGTTAGGCAGTGGCGCATTGGCTGGCACTGCTTACCCAATTGACCGCCAAACACTTGCACAAGGCTTAGGCTTTACAGGGACGACAAAAAATAGCCTTGATGGCGTTTCAGACCGTGACTTTGTTGTTGAGCTATTAAGTTGTGCTTCAATTTCAATGATTCATTTATCACGTATGTCTGAAGATTTAATTTTTTATAACTCAGGTGAAGCGGGTTTTATTGAACTTGCCGACAATGTTACATCTGGCTCGTCTTTAATGCCGCAAAAAAAGAACCCAGATGCACTTGAGCTTATTCGTGGTAAAACAGGTCGTGTATTTGGTGCCTTTAGTGCCATGATGATGACCCTTAAAGCACTCCCTCTTGCTTACAACAAAGATATGCAAGAAGACAAAGAAGGCATTTTTGATGCGATGCCAACATGGCTTGCGTGTATTCACATGGCACAAGCGTGTATTAAAGGCGTAAAAGTTAAAGGTGAGCGTACATTGGCTGCGGCAAAAGGCGGTCATGCAAATGCAACCGAGCTTGCTGATTACTTAGTGGCTAAAGGGGTACCTTTTAGAGAAGGCCATCATATTGTGGGGGTGTTAGTACAGCTCGCAATAAGTGAGGATAAAACGCTTGAGGAGCTCTCACTTAAGCAATATAAATCAGTAAATGATGTGTTTGAAGACGATGTTTATCCGGTACTTGAAATAGACGCCTGTATTAAAGCGCGTCAAGCAATTGGCGGCACCTCTATTGAGCAAGTTACTAGCGCAATTAAAGCAGCCAAAAAAAAACAGCAGATAACGGTTCGTGATGCCAATCTAGACGACGTTGAATCAATTGCAAAACTTATTCAACATTGGGCAACCGTCGGCGAAAATTTGCCGCGTGCAAAAAGTGATATGGTGCATTCAATTAATGAATTTGCTGTGACCGAAATAGACGGCAAAGTGTCGGGCTGTGCATCGCTGTATATATACGATACAGGCCTTGCAGAAATACGCTCTTTGGGTATTGACCCGCAAAGTGCGGTAACTGGGCAAGGGCGGCAATTAGTTGACCATTTACTAATAAAAGCCAAAAAATTGGCACTTAATCGCGTAATTGTACTTACTCGCGTGCCAGACTTTTTTGAAAAACAAGATTTTGTTTTTTGCAGCAAAGACAGCCTGCCTGAAAAAGTGATGAAAGATTGTGAATTGTGCCTTCGTAAAGAAAACTGCGACGAAGTAGCAATGGAATACATTTTAAAGCCAAGTAACAAAGCGGCGATCCCGTGTAAATTCGTGGCTTAAACTCCCTGGATACAAAAAACGTACGGTTACCCCTGTGCGTTTTTTTATGTCTGAGTTTATCTGGTCTGATGTGTTTCGATTGTTTCAATTACCAGTAATTTACTTAAAAATAAAATTTAAATAAAAGTTGGTATATAGCTTGCTAATAGTTACGTAGTTATAAAATAGCAACTACCACTATGAGTAGTGCATATACCTACACAATGGTGTGATTTAGTTTTACGCCAATTAAATTTAAACTTTTATAAGGATCAATTACATGCAAATTTCAGCTAATAGCCAAGTGCAAATGCAAGCATACAACAAAACACAACAATTACAGCCTTTGACTCAACAAACTACTAGCACTAAAACCCTACAATCTGATACAGTGAGTTTCTCGCAAGAAGGTTTGAGTGCAGCGAGTGCTGATTTAAGCCGTTCTGCCATTTTGTTACCAGAATTAGTTCCTAAAAAACCAAAGTGATAATTTAAGGCGTTAGATGTTATTACAAGATTTGTTTGGGCTGTTTTCACTCTCTGCTTTTTTTATGTGGGGATTTTTAATGGCTTTTTTTTTTAATGCATTTGTTTATTCACTGGATGTGAAAAGAGGCACAACCCTCTTACTAAGCTCTTTGGTTATGATGTGTTCATACACCCTATCAGATTACTTTTTTACTTGGCTTTCCCTAAAAAATTCACTCTACTTAAATTTCGCCTTATATGATATTGCTACAATTACCGCTCTTCTGTGCTTATATAAAATAGTAAAAAAAACCACGCCATCTTTTTTATATTTAATATTAGGTCTCAGTATCAATACCGTCTTCTTTGCGTTAATGCACATCGATATATACATTTATGAAAACAAACAACATTGGTGGTTGTGGGAGGCATTCTTATACACTGTAAACCTAGTTGATATTACAATGATTGTTGCATTAATAGTTGATAGAGATATTTTAGGGCTGCATAAGCTTAAAAATACAATCTGCACATTACTAAATCCAAGCGCTAATTCAAGAGTACCCTAGCTTAACATTAATTTTTATTTTTACGCTGAACAAACGTCAAAGCATAAATTTAAGGGCGGTAACTTTACTTCAAGTGACTATGGTACGACTGCCATGCATTTCAAAGTATTAAGCCACACCTCACTAAGCTTTAGACTGTAAAATAAAAGTATACCTCCAAACTTGGTAGACAACTAAACCATGAATAGCTTTAAATCTAGTCCCAATCATCTATGTTTATTAGCGCACTTGTAAAATAGGGCTTTTAAATGTCTTTTTTGTCCAGCTTGGCTTCAAGCGTATGCAAACCTGTCAAATTAAACGTGCACTTACCGACCAGAATGATCTGCTCTTATTACATAAGCGATTGCCATGTCAGATGACCTGATGTTAAGCCCAGATGTTAGTTTCTATATTGGAGCATTGGTACAGTGGGGGTTTTTAATGGCCTTTTTGTACTCATTCGTTTCTAGCATTAATAAGCCTGACAAAAAGGGTGTTTGGTTATCTCTAGTGATGACTGTTTCATATCTATCAAGCCTTTTTATAGATATTCAAACAATACGGTACCTCGATTTTTTTTATTTTGATATGGCCACTATTTTTGCCCTAGTGGTACTTAATTTAATTATTAAAGAGAGGCTTATATTTGCCTATTTATTAGCGGGGCTCTCAGTGAATGCCATCCTATTTTTAGGAATGCATTTGGATACCGTGGTTTATAATAACTACGAGCCTTGGCTTTTTACAATAGTTTATTCTTGGCTAGTTAACTTTAACGACTTTGCCATGGTTGCCGTTTTCTTCATTAAAAAAGACTTCTTAGGTTTGGTTAAAGCAAAATCATACATATATAAAAAATTGAGTCGAAGTGTATAAATGCTTGAACACGCAACATTAATGCTTGGTTCAATCAACGCCCATTTGAGTATTTTTATCACATGGTTTTTTGCTGTTGCATTTCTTTATAATTTAACAATAAGCATAAATGTTAAAAACAAAAGCGTTATGTTTCTGTCTTTGATGATGATGGTGTCGTATACGCTGACCTTAATAATGGGAAAAGCGCAAGTAATGATTACGACTTCGTTTTATTTAGATTTTGCTCTATCTGACGTGGTTGCTATTTTTGCAATCGTGACCTTTTCACACTTTTACAAAGCGCCTTACTCAATTGCATATTATTATCTTACTCTTGGTTTGAGTCTTAACGCTATGCTGTTTTTGGTTATGCATTACGATTATGCTGTTTTGGCTAATTATGATTATTGGTGGGTTTGGGGGTTGTATGCTATTGGACAGGTTTCTAGTGATATAATAATGGCTTTAGTACTCATTATTAACAAAGATATTTTAGGTTTGGTTAAATTGAAAAATGTTGTGTTGAATCGTAAAACACCGGTGGCTAGGTAATGGGTAGTTTTTTGGAGGACTTTTTTTGGAGTCTCGCTGAAATTAGCGAGCTCTTAGGCATACTTATTACATGGTTATTTGTTTTTACATTTTTATATAACTTGTCGGCGGCCATTAATAAATCAGACAATAGCCGAACTCAACTGTCATTCATTATGATGGTTTCTTACACGTTGAGTTTGTACATAAATATATATACACCACTACGGTACCTACAATTATTTGCCTTTGATATCGTTACTATTGCCGTTATTTTGATTTGGCGATTGTGCTTAGGTAAAGTTATCCCTATTGGCTTTTATTATTTAATCGTAGGGCTGTGTATTAATGCAGCGCTTTTTATGGCCATGCATATTGATCGAATAGTAAGCACAAATTATGAGTTTTGGTGGTTGTGGATGCTTTATGGCTTTTCAACACTTATTGTTGATTTCATAATGGCTGTAGTACTTATTGCTAATAAAGATATTTTAGGGTTGGTCAAATTAAAAAATATTTTACTGAATCGTAAAATACCGGTGGCTATGTAATGGGGAGTTTTTTGGAGGACTTCTTTTGGAGTCTCGCTGCAATTAGCAACCTCTTAGGTATACCTATTACGTGCTTATTTGTTTTTGCATTTTTATATAACCTGTCTACGGCCATTAATAAAAACGACAATAGTCGCACTCAACTGTCATTAATTATGGTGGCTTCTTATACGTTGAGTTTGTACATAGACATGTATACTCCATTACTGTTCCTAAAATTATTTGCTTTTGATGTTGTAACCATTACCGTTATTTTTGTCTGGCGGCTGTGCTTAGGTAAAGTTATTCCTATTGGCTTTTATTATTTAATTGTAGGGCTGTGCATTAACGCATCGCTTTTTATGGCCATGCATATCGATAGTATAGTAAATCCAACACATGAATTTTGGTGGTTATGGATGCTTTATAGCTTTTCAGCACCTATTGTTGATTTTATAATGGCTGCTGTACTTATTATTAATAAGGATATTTTAGGCTTGGTTAAATTGAAAAATGTTGTCTTGAATCGTAAAACACCGGCAGCTATTTAATGGGTAGTAATTTAGAAAGTATTTTTTTAAGCCTAGCTGAAATTGGTGAGCTACTTGGTATTTTTATTACGTGGCTATTTGTTTTTACTTTTTTATATAATTTATCTGCGGCTATTAATAAACCTGATAATAGCCGAACTCAATTGTCATTCATTATGATGATTTCCTATACGTTGACACTTTACATATATGCATATACGCCATCGGTGTACTTGCAATTATTTGCCTTTGATGTCGCTACCATTATCGTTATTTTTATTTGGCGAAAATGCTTTGGTAAAGTTATCCCGATTAGTTTTTATTATTTAATAGTAGGGCTCACTATTAATGCAATATTTTTTATGGCTATGCATATTGATACAATAATACAGCCTTATGGTGGATATTGGCGGTTGTGGGGGATATACGGGATAGTGGTGCCACTTGTTGATATAACTATGGCTTTGGTACTTATTATCAATAAAGATATTTTAGGATTGGTTAAATTAAAAAACAGCGTACTAAATCGTAAAAAACAGGTTGCTGTTTAACGGGGAGTTTTTTGGAAGATCACTTTTGGATGATGGTTTCAATAGCTGAACCTTTTGGTATTTTTATAACGTGGCTATTTGTTTTCACTTTTTTATATAACTTGTCTGCGGCTATTAATAAAACCGATAATAGCCGAACTTACCTGTCATTCATTATGATGGTTTCGTACACCTTGTGTCTATACATAGACATGTATACACCACTTAGGCATTTACAGTTATTTATTTTTGATGCGGTTACTATCGCGGCTATTATCATTTGGCGTTACAGCCTAGGGAGAGTGATCCCAGTTAGCTTTTATTACTTGGTCGGGGGGTTGTCTGTTAACGCAACGCTTTTTTTGGCAATGCATTTTGATTTTATAGTAAACCCATATTGCGGTTATTGGTGGCTATGGGGAGTTTACGGGTCAGTAATGCCGCTTGTTGATATAACAATGGCCGTTGTACTTGTTACAAATAAAGATTTATTAAAACTGGTGTGGTTAACTAAAAAACTAACCACACGTAGTTAATGTATCGCTAGAGGCTGCATACCTCTAATTTTTTGCTTTGGTAAAGCACTTCACTAGGCTTAATTAGTACTGCAGCCTACTTTATCTTTGAGTGCTTTTACAATAATAGGGTCTACAAATTCGCTTACATCACCCTGATGACGCGCCACTTCTTTAACTAAAGTAGATGAAATAAAAGAATTTTTTTCAGCAGGTGTTAAAAATACACTTTCAAGATCGGGGTTTAGGCGGCGATTCATATTGGCTAATTGAAATTCATAATCAAAGTCAGACACCGCTCTTATACCGCGAATAAGTACGTGAGCATTGTGATCGCGTGCTAAATCAGCCAGTAATCCAGAAAAACCAATAACTTTTACGTTATCTAGGTGGCTTAAAATTGTGTTTGCTAGCGCAACACGTTCTTCAAGGTTAAAACATGGCTGTTTACTTGGGTTATTAGCAACGGCAACCAAAACAGTATCAAACATTTTAGCAGCGCGCTGTATAAGGTCTGTGTGCCCATTAGTGAGTGGGTCAAAAGTGCCGGGGTAAATTGCAGTAACGTTCATAAGGTTCACAAATTATAATTTTAGCGTAGTTTAACAGTGTTTACAGTACAAAGCAGCCCAGTCGCATGTGCAGCTAGTGGGTATTATTTTAGCGATTATTTAGGGTGAGAATATGCCGTAAAGGCATGACGTTATTTATAGCTCGCTTTTTTGGTTTCAAACTTGGCGCTGTGGTTAAGTCGTCTTTTATGTTGAATAACTTTCAATCCATTAAGGTCAACATGATCTAGTTGTAAGGGGAGTGTTTTAATTGTTAATTTTGTTTATACTGCCTATCCAAATTTGAGTGTAATGTAGCCAGTAGACTATTTGAGTATTAGCATATGAATACCAAGGAAAAAATAATACACACCAGTATTTCGTTGTTTAATGAAAATGGTGAGCGTGCAATCACGACGAACCATATTGCATCGAGCTTAGGGATGAGTCCGGGTAATCTTTATTATCACTTTAAAAATAAAGAAGATATTATCCGCCATATTTTTGCGCTTTACCGTGATCATTTAAGTACACATTTTAAGCCTATTGATAAAGACGACGATGCATTTAGTCATTTAACTGCTTATCTCGACTCGCTATTTGAACTTATGTGGCGTTTTCACTTTTTTTACGACAACCTTGGCGATATCCTCTCTAGAGATACCGACTTAAAACAAGCGTATATTGATTTTCAGCTTGAGTTACTAGAGCAAGTTCGTAACGTTATTTTGGGATTGCGCGATAAAGGCATGATCGCCATTGACGAACAAGACGTGACCGAATTAGCCCACACACTTAAACTCACTGTTAGCTTTTGGACCCCTTACATAAAAGCACGAAGACCCAGTGGTTCGCTTGCTGAGCAAGATATTTATTATGGTATTTTAAAAGTATTGGCTTTATTTAGGGCCTACAGCACAGAAAAAAGCAGTGTACAGATGAACCAACTTCGCGAAAAGTACACGGCACTTGCACAGCAAGCACCGGCAGTAGCATAACGCCTAATTTATTGGCTGTTTCCTAGACGTTAAAATTTTTGCTATAATCGCGCGCCAAATGCCTGGGAGCGCGAATTCCCGCAGTCTAAGAGTGAACTATGCTTAAATTTATCGTCAAACTACACCCCGAAATAGCTATCAAAAGCCGCTCGGTTCGTAAACGCTTTACTAAAGTGTTAGAAAATAACATTAAAATTGTATTGCGTCGTATTGACGAAAAAGTACAAGTAAGAAACAACTGGGATAACATTTCAGTTGTCACCAAATTAACTGATGCGCAAACTCGGTTAGACTTTATTGATGGTTTGCAACGCATTCCAGGTATAGTGCAATTTATTGAAGTGACCGAAGTCGAATTTAGTACTTTGGACGAAATTTATAAAAAAACTTTCGAGTTAATTGGCCACACAATAGCGGGTAAAACATTTTGTGTACGTGCAAAACGTATAGGCCAACACGACTTTACCTCAACTGATTTAGAGCGTTACGTTGGTGGTGGTTTAAACCAACACGTTGAAGGTGCCAGCGTAAAACTTAGCCGCCCAGAGGTGACTATTCGTCTAGAAGTAAAAGACGACAAAGCTTACATTGTAACGCAAACACATTTGGGTATGGCGGGCTTCCCTTTGCCAACTCAAGAAGATGTGCTGTCGTTAATGTCGGGTGGGTTTGACTCAGGTGTTGCTAGCTACCAAATGATACGAAAAGGTGCGCGTACGCACTTTTTGTTCTTTAATTTAGGCGGCGCTGCCCACGAAATTGGCGTTAAACAAGCTAGTTACTTTTTATGGAAAAAGTACAGCTCTACCCATAAAGTAAAATTTATAACGGTAGACTTTGAACCTGTTGTTGCCGAAATTTTAGAAAATGTTGAAAACAGCCAAATGGGCGTTGTACTTAAACGTATGATGATGCGTGCGGGTAGCGCAGTGGCTGAAAAGCTAAATATTCAAGCACTTGTAACAGGTGAGAGTATTGGGCAGGTGTCTAGCCAAACGTTGGCTAACTTAAGTGTTATTGACCGCGTAACCGAAACGCTTATTTTACGCCCGCTAATTCAGCATGATAAGCAAGAGATTATAAACATTGCGCGCCAAATTGGTACCGCTGAAATGGCTGAAACTATGCCAGAATACTGTGGTGTTATATCTAAAAAGCCAACGGTAAAAGCAAAAATAGACGTGATTAAAGGCGAAGAAGAAAAGTTCGACTTTGATGTACTTGATACCGTTATAGATAACGCGCGTGTTATGGATGTTCGTGATATCGACGTAGAAGCCAAGCAAGAGCTAAAAGAGGCTGAATCGGTTGCCGATTTACCGCCTGGCTCTGTGGTTGTTGATATTCGTTCACCAGAAGAAGAGGACGCCGCGCCGCTTGAGATTGAAGGTATTGAAGTAATCCACTTACCGTTTTTCCGCTTAGCTACTAAATTTGGCGACCTACCAAAAGATAAAGATTATTACCTGTATTGCGATAGAGGTGTAATGAGCCAGTTGCAAGCGCTTATTTTACACGAGCAAGGATTTACAACAGTTAAAGTGTATCGCCCTTAAGAAATAAGTTAGTAAGTTACGGGTTAATAATTTATGAAAGCGTGGTTTATACCACGCTTTTTTTTGCCTGAATTTTAGCAAGTAACTCATTATTAGTTGGGGTATTAATGTCGTAGCGTTTGCCTTGCTCGCTAATATACCCACAAATGGCCATTATTTCTGTTGGCCTGTTATTAGCAATATCTTGTTGCATTGACGAATAATTTTCAGCAGTAAGTGCCATTACGGTGTAAGCATTATTTAACGCATCAGCTAAAGCGATATTCGACCCTTGCGCATTAGCAACTCTGCAGCCCTCATAGAGCAAGCTCATTATAGTTGCGCTAAATATAGGAGCGCGTAATTGGCCATTTTTTATATTATGAAGCGCAGTTAGTGGGTTAATAGCCACATTAACCAGTAGCTTTTCAAAGCGAAGCTGCTCAATGTTATTAACTACTTTTAAATTGGGAATTGCTTGGAGTAGTGGTGATATACATTGTGGGTTTTTAACTGCGAGGTTGTTACAGCCACCAATCACGCTTTGTCCTTCACCGGTATGTTGCACAATGTAAGGGTTAGACTTAAAACCAGCCATGCTGGTGGTTAAAAAGTAAAGTGCTTGCTGAGTGTGTAACTGAGGCATTAGCTCTTCAATATTTCCCATTCCATTATGAGAAATTACCAGTGTTGAATTTTCAGCTAGGTAAGGTTTTACTTGTTTAAACGCGTCTTGAACCTGAAAAGCTTTAACCGTAAAAATAACAATATCATAACTAGGTTGCTGCGCCAGTTCACCTAAATTAATAAAGCGTGCACTAATTTTATGTGACGGGGCATTTTTACGGCTATAAAAACGGGTATTGCAGGTTGGCTTGCGTGTTAAAACATGTACCGTATTTTCTTTACTTAAAAAGTGACTCATTAATAGGCCTATAGCGCCATCACCTATAATTAAAATGTTAGTCATAAGGATTCTTTTTTCGAGGAGTAAAAATTACTCTAAGTAAAAAGTAGCTAGCAGCACCCGCAAAATCAGCGATAAAATCGCCAATAGAGGCTTGCCTATAGGGAAGTGCATCTTGCATTATTTCAATTGATGCACCGTAACCGGCTAATAATAAAACTTGTGCGTATAAAGGAAGCTTAAACGCTTTATCCATAATAACGGCAAGCACAAAAAAAATCCCAAAATGGGCTACTTTATCAATGTGTGGAAATAGGTTAGCTGCGCCTTTTATTTCTTTGGCAAATAAAAAAGTAAACGCCACGATGCTGAGCAAAAAAACTGCTTGGTAAACACGCCTTGTCACGTAAAATCCTAGAGTCGCTTAAAAAAGAAACTTGAGTATATCAAACTAAATGAGTATCGCACCTGAACAAGATGCAGAAAAATGTAAAGATTTATAGTTTTAGCGTTATAATTGCGTCATAAAAATTAAGATTGAATAGTTAGGAGAAAACCAATGCCTTCATTTGATATTGTATCTGAAGTAGAAATGAACGAAGCACAAAATGCGGTTGATAACGCAAACCGTGAACTTGAGACTCGCTTTGACTTTAGAGGTGTTGATGCATCTATTGAGCTAAACGACAAAACAATTAAACTTAAAGCTGAAGCTGATTCACAGGTTATGCAGTTGTTTGATATTTTAGCCGGTAAAGTTTCTAAGCGTGGTATGGATGTAGCTAGCTTAGAACTTCAAGACATTAGCCGTGCGGGTAAAAATGTTTTTCGTAACGTTGCCCTTAAGCAAGGTATTGAAAAAGATATGGCTAAAAAAGTAGTTAAAGCCATCAAAGATTCTAAAGTAAAAGTGCAAGCGGCTATTCAAGGCGAAGAAGTGCGCGTAACGGGTAAAAAGCGCGATGACTTACAAGCTGCTATGCAAGTTGTGCGTACTGCCGATTTAGGTCAGCCATTTCAGTTTAAAAACTTCCGCGATTAGTTATAGAGTGCTTTTTGAGCGCTCTTTAAATAATAAGCCAAATAGCCGCGATAGTTATTTGGCTTTTTTATGAGCTGTTTAAATTCGTTTAAGTATGCTAAACCGCTTTTAGCTGTATAGACGTCCGTTGACATTTTTTATTAAACTCCTCACAATAGCGGCCTATTTTCAAGGTGCTTATTAATTTTTTCAATGGTTTGATTTTTTTAATAAGATAATCGGGAAGTTGGTGCGTTTTCATGATGACTACAATCCCAACACTGCCCCCGCAACGGTAAAGTAATACATAAAGCTATGTACTTACTGAGTCCGGAGACCGGCCTTGATGTAATCTTACTTAGTTCTTTGCGGTGGGCAAAGAAGGGGAACATCATGTTAAATAAAACAACTCTTGGCGTTGCAATTACTGCTGCGCTGTCACTATCTGTATCTGCTGCAGAGCAATCAATCGAAACCATTACGGTAACCGCTAATAAGTTTGAACAATCAATTACTAATGTATTAGCGAGCGTAAATGTTATAACTCGTGATGACATAGAAGCCAGTAATGTTCGCGACTTACCAACGCTATTAACGTCTCAAGTTGGCTTTCAGGTAAACCCTAATGGCGGCTTTGGTCAAAATGCCGGTGTTTCACTGCGCGGTACGGGATCGGGTGATACGCTAATTTTAATAGACGGTGTGCGCACAGGTTCGGCAACGCTTGGTCAAAAAGCATTAAGCAATGTGCCATTAAACAGTATTGAGCGCATTGAAATAATAAAAGGTTCACGTGCAGCAGTGTATGGCTCTGATGCGCTAGCGGGGGTTATTAATATTATAACGCGCGAGTCAGATAACCTTTCTGTTAGTGCTACGTTTGGGTCTGATTCATATCAAGACTACCAGCTTGCTGGCTCTGTAAAAACAGGTGAGCTGACAACGGCTTTTAATGCAGGATTTGAAAAAACAGATAACTTTGATGTACTGCAAGGTGTTGCCCCCGATGAAGACGGCTTTGAAAACAAAAACCTTGGCTTTAAAGTAAACTATACCGATGCGCACTACGGCGACTTTAAGTTACTAGGGCAATACAGTGAAGGCTTTGCTGATTACGACAGCCGCTTTAGTCCTGCCGATAGTACGATTGAGCGAGGTGATTTTAAAAATTACCAGCTTTCGGCTGGTTGGAATAAAGACTATAACAATCAAACACACAGCATTGATATTGCATTTGCAACGGATGATTCAGACAACCGTTATGTTGATTTCTCTCAAGGGCCAACAACGAGTACCTTTATTACTAAGCGCTCACAAATTGACTATAACGGTCAATACCGTTTAAACGATTCGTTAAACATTAGTGGCGGCGTTAATTGGTACAACGATGACATGTCACAAAGCTCCACCACGTTTGAAGTAGAGGAGCGCGATGTATTAGCGGTATTTGTTGGCGCATATTACGATGCGGATGAGTTGCTTGCCAATTTAACCGTTCGTCAAGATGACGATGAGCAATTTGGTAATGAAACAACGTATACCGCGGCGGCAGGTTATCACTTATCCGAAAACGCTACATTTAGAATAAGCCAAAGCACGGGCTTTAAAGCGCCTACTTTTAATGATTTATATTTTCCACTTTACGGCAATACTAACCTTCAACCCGAAACGTCAGTAAATCGCGAGCTTGGCTTAAACATTGACTTTGAAACTGCACGTGTTGATATCGCTATTTTTAGAAATGAAATTGAAGATAAAATTGCTTACGACACTAATTTTGCACTCACCAATATTAATGAGGCTCAATATGAAGGTGTTGAGTTTAGCCTGATTAATCAAATTTTTGGCTTTGATAGTAATGTGAATTTTGCTTACTTAAGTGCAGAAGATAAAGAAACTGGCGAAGCGCTTAGAAACGTTGCGAAACGAACCTTTAATTGGGAGCTTGCAAAACAGTTTGGTGCATTTGATACAAGCCTAGCAATGCAATATCGCGGTGAGCGAGCAGGGGCTGTTTCACAATTAGGGTCTTATACGCTTTGGAATTTAGCGGGTAATTACCAAGTAAACGATGAGGTTACGGTATCCCTTCGTGTTGAAAACTTATTTGATAAAGAGTACAACGCAGTCGATTCTAACGCTGATTTTACAACAGGACAGGTGTACTACTACAACACGCCAGAGCGCCGCTTTTTTGCTGGTATAGATTACCAGTTTTAAATAAGCTAATTTAAAGCCCGGTTTTGCCGGGCTTTTTTGTATTTTTACTCAGCTAAAAACTCTTTAAATACGGTTTCAAACTTGTGTAATTTTGGCGCGATTAACATACTGCAATAGCCCTGTTGAGGGTTTTCGTTGTAGTAATCTTGATGATAGTGCTCTGCAGGGTAGTAAGTTGTTACCGGGCTTACTTCGGTTACAATTGGCTCACTAACATGAGTTTGTAACTGTTCAATCATAGTTTTAGTAAGCGCAAGTTGTTCGTTATTATGGTAATACACAACACTTCGGTATTGTGTGCCAATATCGTTACCTTGGCGATTTAATTGTGTAGCATCATGCAAAGTAAAAAACATCGCAAGCAAGGTTTCAAAGCTTACAATCGTGCTATCAAATTCAACTTTTACTACTTCGGCATGGCCCGTTGTACCACTGCATACTGATTTGTATGTTGGATCGTCAGTGTTCCCACCGGTATAACCCGAGCTTACATTCGACACGCCATTTACACGCCTAAATGCTGCGTCAATACACCAAAAACAGCCACCACCAAAGGTTGCTAATTGCGTTGTTGAACTCATAATTATTCCTAATATTAAACAAAGGTCACGCAAAACATAAAGCCTAGCGTCGTAACAAGGTTACGACGCGCTAGCTTGCTTAGATCTCTTCAAGCGGTTTTTCGGTTGCTTGTTTATTAAGTTTTTGTTGTAAATACTCAGGTGATTGTGTGTTGCGTGCAAGCGCATAGTACGCTGCTGGCACAACAAATAAAGTAAGTAGCGTTGAAACAATAACCCCGGTAAATACCACAACACCAATTACCATACGGCTTTCAGCGCCAGGGCCTGATGCTAATACCAATGGCACTGAGCTCATAACCGTTGTTAGCGATGTCATTATTATTGGGCGTAAACGTTGTGTAGCCGCTTGTAATATTGCTTCGCTAAATTCTACACCTTTGTCGCGTAATTGGTTGGTAAATTCAACAATGAGTATCCCATTTTTAGCGCTTAACCCTATGAGCATAACAATACCAATTTGGCTGTAAATATTAAGCGTAAGTCCGGTAGACCAAAGACCAAACATCGCGCCCATTAAACCAAGCGGTACTGTTAGCATGATTACAAATGGGTGCATAAAGCTTTCAAATTGCGCTGCCAATACCAAAAAGGTAACTGTTAGCGCTAATACAAATACGTAGGTCATTGCTGATGCGCCTTCGTAATAAAGCTGAGATTCACCTTTGTAGTCTATTGCGCCGTCAATATCATTTTCTTCTGCGGCAACATTGTTTAAAAAGTTAAGTGCTTGTTCGAGTGTGTAACCATCGGCTAAGTTTGCGCTTAAGGTTATTGAGCGCATACGGTTGTAACGGTTTAAGCGTGAGGCCGTTGCCTCTTCTTTTAAGCTAATTAGGCTGTCTAGCGGAACAAGCTCACCACTGCGTGATTTAAGGTATATATTTGAAATATCGGTCGGGTTATTAAAGTCTTCTTTTGTACCTTTCAAAATGACATCGTATTCTTCACCTCTATCTATAAAGGTTGTCACACGACGCTGACCCAGCATGGTTTCGAGTGTACGACCAACGTCAGACACAGACACTCCTAAATCGGCCGCTTTATTTTTATCAATGCTGACTAAAAACTGTGGGAATGTTTCTTTGTAATCGTGATCGATTCTAACAAGGCCCGGGTTTTGTTCTGCTCGTTTGATAATGCGGTCACGCCAATCGGCAAGCTGAGCATAATCATTACCTTGTAGAACAAATTCAATAGGGCGAGATGAACCGCCACCGCCAATACCTCGGCGCATAATAGCAAACGCACGTACATCGGTGACTTCGCGCATTTTGCCACTAATTTCATCCATTACCTCCCACGTAGAGCGCTTGCGTTTGTCCCAATCAGCCATACCAACAATAGCAACACCGCCGCTACCGCCCCAGCCAGGAACACGAACAAGCACACGGCTTAGCTCGCCAGACTCAGAGTAAGGCATAAGGCGTTCTTCAATTTTTGCCATATTGGCGGCATTATTTTCGTAGCTAGCACCCTCAGGCCCGCTCATCATAATGAAAAAGGTGCCGCGGTCTTCTTTAGGTGTTAGCTCTGATGGCACTTGCAGTAACAGTGAATAACTCACAAAACCCGCTAAAACTAAGCTGACTAACAAGCCCCATTTTTTGGTCATATTTGTTGAAAGTGAATTACGGTAACTGCGCTCTAATTTAGTAAACTGGCGGTCCATCCATTGGCTGAATTTATTAGGCTTGTCGGCGCTTTTTAAAACTTTTGAACACAATGCTGGTGCAAGCGTAAGCGCGGTCACACTTGAGAAAAAAACCGCTGCGCTTACAGCCATTGCAAATTCGGTGAATAACGCGCCTATTCGGCCATCCATAAATACTAAAGGAACAAACACCGAAATAAGCACAAGTGTAGTTGCTACAATTGCAAAGCCTACTTCTCGTGCGCCTCTATATGCTGCAAGTAATGGTGGTTCGCCAAGCTCTATGCGGCGGTGAATGTTTTCAAGCATTACAATAGCGTCATCAACAACTAAACCAATGGCCAGTACTAACGCAAGTAGTGTTAGCAAGTTGATTGAATACCCCATAGCGAGCAAAAACATAAAGCTACCTACCAAAGCTACCGGTACGGTAACAGCGGGAATAAGCGTTGCACGAATGTTGCCTAAAAACAAAAATATCACTAAAACAACTAAGCCCATTGAAATGGCAAGCGTGCTATATACTTCGCTAATCGACTCTTTAATGAATACAGACGAGTCGTAACTGTCTTGAATTGTTGTGCCTTCAGGTAGGTTTCGTTTGATTTTTTCAAGCTCACTACGTGCGTTGTCTACCACGGTTAATGTGTTTGCTTTAGCTTGTTTTACAATACCCAGGCCAATCATGTTGCGGCCGTTACCACGGAACAAACTTTCGTCGTCGGCGGCCTCTAGTTGAACATCGGCTACTTCGCCAAGGCGAACTAAATAGCCATCTTCGCCGCGTTTAATAACTAAATTTTTAAAGTCGCGCTGATCTTTGTAGCTTCGGGCCGTACGAACCGTAAAGTCGCGATCAATTGATTCAATTTCACCAGCAGGTAACTCAACATTTTCTGTGCGCAGAGTGTTTTCTATGTCGCTTGAAGTTATGCCGCGAGCAGCCATTGCTTGGCGGTTTAACCAAATTTTCATAGCGTATTGACGCTCGCCGCCAATTCGCACATTAGATACGCCATCCACAACGGCTAAGCGGTCAACAATAAAGCGCTGTGCATAATCAGAAAGCTGTAATGAGTCCATGGTTTCACTATTAAGTACAAACCACGCAATAGGGCTTTCATCACTGTTTGATTTAGATACCTCAGGCGGACGAACTTGCTCAGGTAGGCTGTCGAGTGCACGTGCAACACGTTCACGTACATCGTTAGATGCTGCATCTATATCGCGGCTAATATTAAATTCAATAGTAATGTTTGAGCGACCATTACGGCTCGACGAATTAATACTTTTAATACCCTCAATACCCGATATACGGTTTTCGATAACTTGGGTTATTTTAGTTTCGATTATCTCCGCTGATGCCCCGGTATATGAGGTGCTAATATTTACAATCGGAGTTTCAATGTCAGGGTATTCGCGTAGCGGTAACATGCTAAATGCTACTAAACCAAAGGTTAGTAGTAATAAGTTAATTACAATCGCAAAAACGGGGCGTTTAACGCTAGTGTCGGTAATTTTCACGTATTACCCCTTAACGCTAACTTTACTGCCCGAGCGAATTTTAATCAGCCCTTCAGTAATAATTTGCTGGCCATCGGTTAAGCCTTCATCAATGGCGACCCAACCGTTATTTCTGCCTGCAACGTGTACTTCTATTTTATTTGCAACGCCATCTGTAATTTTAAACACGTAGTGTTTGTCTTGCAGTGGTATAACCGCTTTTTCAGGAACCATAAGTGCTTGGCTTGTACTTAGCTCAAGTGCCGTATTTAGCAACATCCCAGGGCGTAATAGGCCCGATTTATTGGCAAAACTAGCAGTTACTTCAATGCTGCGTGTTACGGCGTCAATACGTGAGCTAATATGCGTTACTTTTCCTGTGAATGTTTGACCAGGGTAAGCGTCGTTTTGCGTTAATACCTTCATACCAATGGCAAGTTGCGCTAAATATTTTTCAGGGACTTTAAAGTCTACTTTTATAATACTAATATCATCAAGGGTAGTGAGTATGGTTGCATTATTAACATAAGCGCCTACAGATATTTCGCGTTTTCCTAATAAGCCAGAAAAAGGTGCACGAATGGTCATTTCGCTTAAGGTTGTTTTAGCACTTTCTAATTGTGACTTGGTCGCGTCTACGACAGATAACTGCTCTTCTAAAAGCGATTTAGCTGTAGACTGTGTACGTGATAGTTCTGTAAGGCGGTTAAGCTGACGCTTTTCTTCTTGTAAATTGATACTGAGTTCTTCAACGGCCAATTCTTCTTGTCTGCTTTGCAGTTGCACAAGTTTTTGACCTTTACTCACTAAGTCACCATCTTTGAAAAATATGTCGGTAACGTAGTCGTTTTGTGCGCTTTTGATATAAATAGCTTGATTTGCGCGTGCGCTACCAATTGCTTCTATCATTACAGCGTTTTTTTGCGAAGTTACTGTATGTGCAGAAACCTGTGTAGACATGTTAGAAAAATTAGCTTGTTCGCCATGGCTAGAGGGTAAGTATAAATAAACACTAAATATTAAAAGTAGTGTAATAATGAATGGAAAAAGAGCTTTGCCTGATTGTCTAGAGTACATCGTTTTCATACCTGAAAATTAATTATAAGTATTGTACGAAATAAGACCGGATAAAGTCTGTTATGTGTCTCATAATTTTGTGCGTTAAGCGTAAAAATAAGTAATATTAAATATGTGTACCGGTTTTTGTTTAATTAAAGCGATAAATATATGAATTTTAAAACATCTTGCAAGGCCTGTATGACAGCCAGGAAAGTGATTTTATGGGCTATTATTATGTTTATATTTTATATGGTTTTTTATCAATATGGATAAACATACTAAAAAGCGTATTAATTACCGTGCGAAAGGTGCACGCAATGGTATTGAAATATTAATAGTAGGCGCTATTGGCTTAGTATTTATTATGGCATTTAATTTACTAAGATCAGGCACTATTAGCATTGTTGAAATTTTTTTGGTCAGTGCCTGCCTTGGAGCTATTTTTGTGGGTTTTTTAAAAACCCAAGAACCTTATTACAGCTTAATTTTGAGCGAGTCTGCTATTGAATATAGGCATAAATATGGGGGCTGGTATTTATCTCATAAAAACTTTCATTCTTGCGGTGTTCCAAAAGTAGAAAAAGGCTCAGAGCATTTAGAGCTAAACGCGGTTGGGCTAAAGCTAAATGATATTGATGAGTTTTTAATGAGTATAACTCCTAGAATTGCGGGTAAATTACTTATAGAACAACGACATTTTTTTATGCAGGTTGTTCAAAATCATTGCAAAAATGGCAATTGCCCATCAGAATGGTTAGTAGAAGATACACAACATCGATCTGCGCGCGGAATTAGCTATAATGGTTTAATAGCAATGTTTGCAAACAGAACTAAGCACCTCAAGCTGCTAACAGGGTATGATTTATTACTACCTGCCAGTGTACTAGATACAGATATTTGGGCTTTTAGCGCTAATTTAAATAAGTGGAAGCGCGAGCCACATCAGTTTATAGCGTCGCAGCTTAAAGATTAAACTGCGACTGTAGGAAAAGACAATGAGCCAAGAAAGAGCCTTTTTAAAAAGTGGTCGTAATACCATAATACATAAAGACAAAAAACTTGATTTAGTGATTGTTAACGCTGAAAATCAGCCACGAATTAAAGTGACTCAAAACGGATTAGAGCCGTTTAAAGAGGAGCTACCAAAAAATAGACGCGACGCAAAAGACCGTTACCTAGAAATGGTATATATAAGCAGCGCTGAGGTATTTGGTGAAGAAAAACAGTTAGTATTTATTCAGTCGTTAGATGGTCGTGAATATAAAGTTGATTACAGCAAAGTTGGCACTAAATTGTTCGTTCGTATCCATCAAGACGCCTACATGTAAGCTTTAGTGGCACCTTTTTTGCTTGTGATTACCTCATGGTAATTATTTGACACACAAGGTGCTACGAATGAAAGCGTTAGCGTTAATCCCTCTTTTTTCCTGCATTTTTATTACAGCATGCGGCGGTGGCGGCGGTGGTGACAGTACCACAAATATTGAATCCTCTGTGAATGCTGGTCCGGACATACAAGTAATCGAAAAAATTGATTTTACAATTACCGCCCAAGGCTCACCTGCTGACGGTACATTTACGTGGCAGCAAGTAAGCGGGCCAAGTATAGACGGCTTTCCACTTGAAGGCGCAGAGCAAACACTTACGGCACCGGATGTTAAAGCAGACAGTGAAATTGTACTAAGGGTCAGCTATCAAAGCACTGGCAATAGCACAGTAAGTGACGACGTTTTAATTTCGGTTAGCTCTAATAATCAGCTCCCTATTGCTGTAATAACACAAACAGCACCAGATACACTCCCTTCTGTATACCAAGATACCATTATATTAAGTGCTCTAGACTCAAGCGATCCGGATGAAAATGGAATAGTAAATGGCTACTTTTGGGAACTTATATCAGGCCTTGAGTTAGATATTTCTAGCTTTGATGATTCAACATTAAGCTTTACTCATCCTTTGTTAGAAGCAAACACAACTTTGCTTTGGCGCTTAACGGTTACTGACGATGAGGGGGGGGAAGCCAGTACTCAATTCACAATGAGCCTTAATAAAACCAATGAATTAGTTGCCGCAAATGCAGGGGATGATCAAAATGTTGAAGAATTTGATCAGGTAACACTAGATGCAAGCAATAGCGAAACAGTCACAGATACATATCAGTGCGAGTGGCAACAATTAACCGGGAATGCTGAAACACTGAGCGATAGCCAACAGTGTGTATCTACCTTTTTTGCCTCCGATGTGGACACCAACACCACGCTTAGCTTTGAAGTAACCGTTACCGATTCGAAAGGACGCACCGATACCGATACGGTGTTTATTGATATAACGCCAAAAGCGCTTGGCCTGATAAACGACAGTGGTATGGGAGAATGCTACAACAATACGCAGCGTATAAATTGCGACAGTGATGATTTTCCTGAGCAGGATGCAGAACTCGGCCGTGACAGCTTTGCTAACCGCATAGATAAAGCAGGCATAGGGAATCTCGCATTTGATTATACTAAGCTTAATCAGTTTGCCGACGAGGTAGATGACTCCAGTGAAGTATTTAGCTGTATTCGTGACAATGTAACTGGGCTTGTTTGGGAAGTTAAATCCCCTTCCTCTGGTACTTTACCAAATACAACGTTGCGGGATGCGCAAAACAGCTATTATTGGGACATTGGCGACACAACTACCGATGCAGATAGTACGGCAAATACAACATGCCCTAACGACACAAGTTGTGGCTTACAAACCTATATAAATGCAGTTAATGCCATCGATTTTTGTGGGGGAACAAATTGGCGAGTCCCCACGTATACAGAGCTTTTGGGGTTAATTGATTATGGTAAGCAAGGGCAAAGCGTATTAATTGACACGGCTTTTTTCCCAAACATGCCTGAACCAGGCGCCATTGAAAACGTTAACTTACCTTATTGGACATCTCAAACTGCTGCGGATGGCACCAGTTTATCGCAGGCTTATATTATTGATATGAGTAACGGTAATGATCTTGCCTATCCAAAAGAGAACAACGCGTATGTTCGTTTAGTCAGAAGCCGATAGGAGAGTGTTATGAAATTAAAATTATTAAATACGTTTATAGTTTTTGGCTTTAGTTTTAATGTGGCGGCGCAAACATGTTACGGCGGTGCAGACACAACAACCCCAACTGATAGGTTTACTGTTAATACCGATGGGACAGTATCTGACACTGAAACCGGCTTAATGTGGCAGCGTTGTAGTTATTCTCAAACCTATAATACAGAAACACTTCTGTGTGAAGGATCCACTCCTGCAGTGACGTGGCAGGAAGCTTTACGAGGAGCGACTAACGATACAACCGCAAACTATGATGATTGGCAGGTGCCTAATATTAAAGAGCTAGCCAGTATTCTAGAGCACAGTTGTACAGAGCCAAGTATAAATGAGGTTGTTTTTTTAGGCACTAAATCTCAAAACTATTGGTCTAGCACATCGGGTGTTAGTAGTATGAGTTCGGCCTGGGCGTATCAGTTTGACAGCGGGCTAAATAGTTTACGCCCTAAAACCAGTGATGTTTATTTGCGCCTAGTTCGCTACGAAAAATAAAGACCAAATAAGTTTGATTAAAAAGCGTAGTTATCGGAAGTTGTTTCTGTAGCTGCGCTTTTTTGTTTTACATAAATTTACTTTATTTCAACAATAAAGCGCTCACAACGATGTTACTGTGCGCGTTTTTTTGCCATTATAGACGGTGATTTAATTTCGAAGGAACATCGCGGTGTATTTAAGCTATTTTGGCCTTAACGAAAAACCTTTTTCGATTTCGCCTAACCCTCATTATTTATTTTTAAGCGAGCGCCATAAAGAAGCCTTAGCACACTTAACCTATGGATTGGGAGAAGATGGTGGTTTTGTATTACTGACGGGTGAAGTAGGCACCGGGAAAACAACAATCACCCGCAGTATGCTAGAGCAATTACCTGAAAATACACAAGTAGCGATGATTCATAATCCTGCGCTATCAGAACTCGAGCTGTTAGCCAGTATTTGTGATGAATTGAAGATTAGTTATGACGCACAAAATGCGACGCTTAAAAGTTTAACAGACATAATAAAAAAGCATTTAGAGAGTAATAACAAAGCGGGTGGCCATACTATTTTAATTATTGACGAGGCGCAGCTACTTGCTCCCAATGTACTAGAGCAACTTCGTTTATTAACTAATATAGAAACCGACCATAAAAAACTGCTGCAAATTGTGCTAGTAGGTCAGCCTGAACTTCAAGATTTACTAAAGCGTAATGAATTGAGACAGCTTGCTCAGCGTATCACAGCGCGTTACCACTTATTACCTTTAACACAAGGCCAAACAGTCGCGTATATCAAGCACCGGTTACACATTGCGGGGTGTGACAAAGGTTTATTTTCAATGGACGCAATGCAGATGGTTCATAAAATGACAGGCGGTGTACCACGGTTAATGAATTTAGTATGTGAACGTGCTTTAGTGGGAACGTTCTCTAAGCAGCAACTCGTTGTAAATGCTGATATAGTAAAACAATCTGCACAAGAGTCATTACCTACCGACTTTGTTGCGACAACGAATAAGCCTGAAAAATCGTCATCCATTTTAATCTATTGCTTTGCCTTTTGCGCTCTATTTGCCTCAGGTATTGGGCTTTCTTTTATTTTATAGTTAGGTGATTTATGTCTTATTTACTAGATGCATTAAAGCAATCTCAACAAGCTGATATGAGCGCCGAGCAGTACGATTTACAGTCAGAGCAGTTAAAACAGCAACAAGCACTGGCTCGTTACCGCCGTATCGCTTTTATTTTGGGAGGCAGCTTAGCAGCCTTTGTTACGATAACAGCCGGATTTACTTTTGGTAAGTGGATGCAATCATCAGGCTCTGTTGAACCCTCTAATGTAGTTATCAGTCAAAGTAATGAACAAGTAACGACCCAATTAGAAACAGAAGCATTACCCGTCACTCAACAAGCTAAAGTGAATGAAAAGCCTAAACCTGAACAGCTACCAAGCAACACCGCAACTATTGAAGGGCAATTAGTACATGTGCAAACACCTACGGGTATTCAGCAAATGCTATTAACGCCAACGGGGCAGTATATTCCGATGCCATCAACAGGTGCAGCTAACGGCATTCAACAAGTTTATAATCAGCCTCAGCTTTTAAATACGCAAAACTATAATCAGCTAAACCAAGGTCAACCGAATCCACCCCCACAGTTTACGTATAACCAAGGCAGTGTTGAGCAAACTCAAAGTACGTCTTCGACAAGTATTGATATGAGTAAGTATAAAGTGTTGGGTAAGCCAATTAGTGGTGCAGCGCGAGCTGAACCTAAAAGCGATCCTGTGCTTGATGCTGTGCCAACTACACTTAAAAATGCGTTTGCGCAGGCAGTGCAAGATGTCGATAAAAACCAAGATTATGAGGTAACTCAAGCCTCAAAATCGTCATCGCGGGTAGAGCCTATCGAATTGTTACCAGACGGCCTTCAAGCAATGCTACCAAGTATTAAATACCAAGCACATATTTATTCATCAAGTGCAGATAAACGCTGGATAAAGCTAAATGGGCGAGAGCTTCACGAAGGTGATAGCATAGGTGCATTAATGGTTAAAGAAATTACACCAGAGCAAAGCGTGATTGATTTTGACGGTTACGAGTTTAGCTTAAAAGCCCTGCAAGACTGGCCGGAGTAACAAACAAGTATAAGCTCAGTGAGTAATACTGGGCTTATACTGACAATTTAAGGTAATACAGAGTTTTTGTAAAAGCGCTCTAAATCAATATTGAAATCGCCTGCCTTTACGGTTGATTCGAGTGAGTCCACAATTTTTTTGTTTGATAAATCAATATCAAGCACTTCGGTGTAACGGCTGTGCTTTGCACTATAAAACGTTTTAACAATCGGCTTTAATGGCATCGCTGGATTACTTTCTGTCACAAGCCCAACCTTTTGGCTTGAAAGCTTTACTAATGTGCCCACTGGGTGAATTCCAATACACTGAATAAACTTAGTTAATAAAGCGCCGTCAAAGCTATCTGGGCAGCCATCTTTTAATATTTTAAATGCCTTGATGGGTTCCATGCCCGATTTATAAACTCGCTCTGCAGTAAGAGCGTCATATACATCAACAATAGAGGCCATGCGAACATACTGGCTTATTTCATTTCCTTTTTTACCAAAAGGGTAACCAGTACCGTCTATACGTTCATGGTGCATACCCGCAATATCTACTGCAATACCCGTTAAACCTGACTCTTCTAAAATTTGTTTTGAGTAAACCGCATGCTGCTTCATTATTTCAAATTCTGCTTCGGTTAAACGCCCAGGTTTATTGAGGACTTCATCTGGCGTTTTTATTTTACCAATATCATGCAGCAGCGCACCGGTAGTCAGCTCTACAATAATGTCTTTTTCAATATTAAGGTGTTTTGCAAAAATACCCATTAAAATAGATACGTTTATAGAATGCTCTAGCAAGTAGGCATCTTTTTGGCGCATTTGCGTCAGGCAGGCTAGGGCATCTTGGTTTCTAAAAACTGAATCCATAAACCCACTAGCAAGCTCTCTAAATGGGGCTATATCGATATTCAAGCCTGACTTTATATCTTTAAAAGCTTTTACTTGCAGTGTTTTAGCTTCGTCATAAAGCTTTTTAGCTTTATTCATTTCTTGTGCTGCGCTTTGCGTTTTTTGCCAAGGGTCGCGTTCTATTTTTGCAGAAGGAGCTTTGATTGGTTCTTTTTTAGGGACTTCTTGGTTCAGTGTTTTGTCTGGGTCGATTTCAATTTCTAAAATCCCCGCTTTAATTAGCTTATCAATACTGGTTTGGGTTTTTACCCAACCTTGGCTTTTAATTTTTACTCTGCCCGTTTGTTTTGTAACGCTTTGCACAAACATTCCAGGGAGTAATTTAGAAACTGGGAGCTTTTTCAATTTCACTGCTTAACTAACAAATCTGTATTAAATGTAACAAACTTTACGCGTTTTAAATAGAAAAAAGGCACTTAACAGTGCCTTTTATATATTTATTAAGTAATTAGTATTAGCTCAATTAATCATCATCTTCAACTAACGTCATCAATGATGTATTACCACCTGATGCCGTTGTATCTACACTAATTGTTTTTTCAGTGATAAGACGTTTGATTAATGTGTCGTAATACTCAGAACTGATCACCGGTAATATAGCGCCTTTACGCTGCGCAAGTTGTTGGCTGAAGTAACCTAAACGAGACGAACGTGCTGCAACAACTGCGCCGGCCAAATGAGGATGACCCAAAATAGCTTGTAACTGATTAGGTTTAGCTACTTGGAATACCCCTTCGGCAACACCTGTCGCAATAAACTTCTCTCTGAATGCTTCGGCTTCTTCGTAAAACATTTCAGAGGCAACTGTAATTACCGTATTACCCGCGGCCAAGGCAGTAATGATAGATAACGCCCAAAAGTTAAAAGACGTGCTCTTATCGGCATAACAAACAACACAGCCGCGTGCTTCTAAATGAAGAGTATTAGACTCTCCCGTTGGCCCAGGCAGCGTTGTAAATTTACGCATGTGCTTTTCAAGGCGGTTTAGCTGTGCTCGCGCATCGGCTAGCGTTAATGCTAAATCGTCAGCTAGGTCATCAATAATCTCTACCGTAGCAATTTTGGCAAGTAGCTGACGAACAGCAGATACACGGTCATTAAGCGGGGTTGCTCGCCAAATTTTTTCATCGCGCATTGAGTTAGCCATTAGCTTTTCTACTTGGGCATTTGCACCGCTGTAGTGGTGTAAATCAAGCTCATCAGGCGTTAGGTTCGTCATTTGCACGTTTTCTGGTGATGCTTTTTCTTTCACCAAACGCTGTAGGTAGTTTGGACCACCGGCTTTAGGGCCCGTGCCCGATAGACCTCGGCCACCAAATGGTTGCACACCAACAATTGCGCCAATCATATTACGGTTTACGTATACATTTCCCGCACGAGACATTTTAGCAAGGTACTCGCAGCGCTCTTCAATACGTGAATGCACACCCATTGTTAAGCCGTAACCTGTGTTGTTTATCTGATCGATTACGTCATCAAGTTGATTCGCTTTAAATCGAACAATATGAACGCATGGGCCAAATACTTCGCGCTTAAGTACAGAAAGATCTTTTATTTCGTACAAACGTGGCGCAAAGAAGTACGCACCATTTTCGCTATTATCCGGAATTTTACATTCGTAATGAAGTGTTGCATTGCCTTTTAAATACTCAACATGTTCGGTTAAGTTTTTAAGTGCTTTTTCATCAATTACAGGCCCTACATCAGTAGATAACAATGACGGATCACCAATATGTAATTCAGCCAAAGCACCTTTAATCATTTCAATGATGCCGTCGGCTACGTCTTCTTGAATAAACAACACACGCAGAGCTGAACAGCGTTGACCAGCGCTTTGGAAACCAGAACTTATAACATCATCAACGACCTGCTCAGGCAGTGCTGTTGAGTCAACAATCATACAGTTTTGGCCACCTGTTTCGGCGATTAATGGCACTTGTATATCGTTTCGTGCTGCAAGCGTTTGAGAAATTAATGTGCCGGTTTCAGTTGAACCTGTAAACATAACTGCTTGAATACGTTCATCAGGAACAATTGTTTTACCCACTTCACTACCGCGTGCAATAACAGGCTGTACAACGTGCTCAGGTAAGCCAACCGATAGCATAAGTTCAATGGTACGTAGAGCAATTAAGCTTGTTTGTTCAGCCGGTTTGGCAATAACAGTGTTACCTGTCACAATGGCAGCAGCCACTTGGCCTAAAAATATAGCGAGTGGGAAATTCCATGGGCTAATACACAGGATTACACCTCGTGCTTCAAAGCGCTCATCTTCTGAGAGTTCTTCAGCTCGTGCAGCATAGTAACGACAAAAGTCGACTGCTTCACGTACTTCATCTATGCCATCCTGTGCTACTTTACCCGCTTCTTTGATACAAATAGCAACGAGTTCGTCGTTATGACGTTCCAAAATATCAGCAATGCGGCGTAATAAATTAGCACGGTCTTTTACAGGGGTTTGCGACCATGATTCAAACGCTGCTTCTGCATTAGCAAGTAGTGTTTTCATTTCATCGCCACTTTGTAGTTTTACATGGCCGATGATTTCTTTATGGTTTGCTGGGTTTTTAACAGCAAGTGACCCATCAGGGACTTGGCTTTGATCTATTCGATGTTCGTTAAACCAGTTGTCTAGGTTTTCTTTAAACGGGGTAATCACGTTTATATCGGTCAAGTCCATGCCTTTAGAGTTGGCGCGCTCTTCGCCGTATAAATCAATTGGCATTTTAATTTGCGTATTGTATTTGTTACGAAGTCCTTGCAGCGTTTCTACCGGATCTGGCAGCAATGTTTCTACCGGTTTAGAGGTATCAACTATGGCATTTACAAACGACGAATTTGCACCATTTTCTAGCAAACGTCTAACAAGATACGCCAGTAGATCTTCGTGTTGGCCAACCGGGGCATACACGCGACATTGAATTTTTTCTTCACTTACAATTTGGTCAAATAGTGACTCACCCATACCGTGTAAACGCTGGAATTCAAACCCTGTGTTATCGCCTTTAGCCACTTCTAAAATAGTTGCTGCAGTGTATGCATTGTGCGTTGCAAATTGTGGGTATAGCACATCACGTGCTTCTAGCATTTTAATTGCACAGGCTTTGTATGATACGTCTGTTGTGGCTTTGCGGGTAAATACAGGGTAGTGATCCAAACCATCTTGTTGTGTAGTTTTAATCTCAGTATCCCAGTATGCGCCTTTAACTAAGCGCACCATTAGTTTACGACCTACACGCGTAGCAAGCTCTGTTAGCCATTCAATAACAAAAATCGCACGTTTTTGATACGCTTGAACAGCTAAGCCAAACCCTTGCCAGCCATCCAACTCTTTATCGCTAAATACGGCTTCGATAATATCCAGTGAAATATCTAAACGGTCAGCTTCTTCAGCATCTACCGTAAAACCAATATCATACTGTTTTGCAGCTAGAGCAAGCTCTTTTAGCTTAGGTACAATTTCTGCCATTACTCGATCTTTATGAGTGAACTCATAACGCGGATGAATAGCAGAAAGCTTTACAGAAATACCCGGGCTTTTAATCGGACCACGGCCATTTGCCGCTTTACCAATTGAGTGGATGGCATTCATGTAGCTGTCAAAGTAGCGTTTAGCATCTTTACTTGTACGCGCGCCTTCACCAAGCATATCGTAAGAATATACATAGCCTTTTTGCTCTGTGTCGGCAGCACGTTCAATTGCTTCGTTTATGGTACGACCCATAACGAATTGCTTGCCCATAATTTTCATTGCAAAGTTTACAGACTTGCGAATAACTGGTTCACCTAAACGACCAATGGTCTTTTTAAGCATACCAAACTGTTGGTCTTTGGTTTTATCTGTGTAGTTAACCATTTTACCGGTTACTAATAAGCCCCAAGATGATGCATTTACAAATAAAGAGTCGCTACTGCCTAAATGAGAGCTCCAATCACCTTTTGCTAACTTGTCGCGAATAAGGGCTTCTTGGGTTTCTTTGTCTGGTACACGAAGCAGCGCTTCGGCTAAACACATTAACACTACGCCTTCTTCACTTGAAAGCGAAAACTCATTGAGTAGCGCATCTACACCGCCTTGACCATCTTGTTCTTTACGGATGTTTAAAACAATCTGGCGGGCTCTTTCCCAGGCACGGCTTCGTGCTTTAACGCCTACTTCTGCAAGCGGTAAAATATGATCGATAACCGCATTTTCGTCTATGCGGTAAAAGTCACGGATTTTTTGTCTTATAGGACAGTCAGTTGTTAAATCGCCGTTGAATAACATAAGCAACCCTTAGCAGTGTTAAGATTTAAAGTAAATTTAATTACCAATAAAATACCAATGATATTGAGAGTGCATTCTAAATAAAATTCAGCAGAATATGCTGGTTAAATTTGTCGATTTACGATAATTTACAGGGCATAAATTTAACTTATCCGCATAAAATTCTGTATGACAAATCCAAATAGATTACGCATGCTAGATCGCATTGATTTAGCAATTTTAGACGTTTTGCAAAAAAACGGCAGAATTTCTAACGTTAACTTAGCAAAACAAGTTAATTTAAGCCCAAGCCCATGCCTTGATCGCGTAAAGCGATTAGAGCAAGAAGGCTATATTGAGGGTTATTATGCTAAATTAAGCGAAGCTAAGTTAAACCAAAGCTTAGTGGCTCATGTTCAAGTGTCGTTGGTTACCTCAAATACTGCTGTATTTAAAGTATTTAAAGAACACATATTAAGAATGGAGCAAGTTGTAGAATGTGACATGGTTGCAGGCGGTTACGACTACTTATTAAAAATACGTGTATCTAACATGGAAGAGTACAGGCAAGTGTTGGGTGACTTAGTTGATATCCCCGGTGTAGGCACACACCATACTTATATGGTTATTGAAAAAGTAAAAAAAGACAAAGGGTTATTAATCGAAATTTAATCCCACATATTTAAAGCATACAAAATAATGCTTGTATGCTTTAGTATTCATAGTTGCCCAACTTCTTTCCCTTTTGTTTTCTAATACCTTAATTTCATACTTTTAATTTATATAAAAATAAATAGTACTGCCTTTGTTTTGCCCATACAATGCGCAAAATAGCACGCACATCTTTATTTAAAGCACCGTTTTTTCTGCAATTTTTAATTAAGAAGGTAAACTGTCAATAATGTGCTTTTTAATTTTAAGGTTTTTTTAATGATTGAGTACCCGGTAGATCAACTCCCACAACTCATAAACGACTTACTGCAATGCGACACCACAGAACGTAAAAATAAACTGTTGATCGACGCACAAAGCACACTTTCTACAGAGCATCTATCGTTATTGTTTGAAGCAATACCCAAAGAGCAGCGACTCGAAATTTGGCAATTGCTTGACGAAGATACACAGCATGAAATTTTTGTAAATTTAAGCCCTGACAGTTGTTTATGGTTACTGCAAACACTTGATGACAGTGATGCATTTAAATTACTTGATGAAGTAAATGTAGAAGAGCTACTTGAATTAGAAGAAGTGATACCAGAGCGGTTTGTCGACTATGCAAAAAAGCAATTAGATGAAGCGCAAACCAAGCAGTACGAGCTAGCACAACAATACCCACCAGAACAACTAGGTCACTGGCTAGGTTTTGATATTTTAAAGGTGTCTGACAAGTTAACTGCTGGTGGTGCAAAAAAACTTTTATTCAAAGGTGTACCGCAATACAGCGAAGTTATTTATTTAGTGACCCGCAAAGGCAGTTTAATTGGTGAAGTAGCCATTAACGATCTTATTAAAGCACACGATAACGATAATTTAATGACACTAGCAAATCATGATTTTTCATCGTTGCATGCAGACGATGATTTATATGAAGCTGCTGAAGTCGTAATTCACTCTGAGCAAATGGCTATGCCTGTTGTAAATTCAGATAATAAATTATTAGGGCGATTAACAATTGCCTCTGCTTACGAACTTCGCCAAGAAATAACCGATGAAGCCACCGCAAAGGCCGGTGGTTTACGAGAAGACGAAGATTTATTTGCCAGTGTACGAAAAAGTGCTAAAAACCGTGGTATTTGGCTAGGTATAAACTTGGCCACTGCATTTTTAGCATCATGGTTTATTGGTTTATTTGGCGCCACTATAGAGCAAGTGGTTGCTTTAGCGGTACTTATGCCGGTTGTAGCCTCAATGGGAGGAATTGCGGGTAGCCAAACATTAACCGTTATCGTGCGTGGTTTGGCTTTGGGGCAGGTGACTGATTCAAACCGCAATGCGTTACTTAAAAAAGAACTAAGAGTCGGGGCTGTTAACGGTTTAGTGTGGGCATTTGTAATTGGTTTACTTACCTACTTATGGTTTAACGATTTGATGTTAAGTGTAACGATTACAGTCGCTATTTTATTAAACTTAGTAGCGGCCTCGCTCGCGGGCGTTGTAATACCATCAATTTTAGACAAAATGAAAATAGATCCAGCGTTATCTGGCTCTGTTATTTTAACAACGGTTACCGACATTGTTGGGTTTGTGACCTTTTTAGGTTTAGGCAGTTTGTTGCTGCTATAAACTTTTTAATAGGAAAATAAAATGACGTTTGATGTCATGATTTGGTGTGCTATTGCTCTGTGTATTTCGCAATCGGCAATATTTTCGGGGTTGAATTTGGCGTTCTTTTCGTTAAGCCGATTACAGCTTGAAATGGAAAGTTCAAAAAGAAACGAAGCGGCAATTAAGGTTATGGCACTTCGTAACGACTCTAACTTTTTACTAGCAACCATTTTGTGGGGTAACGTGGGTATTAACGTTTTACTCACGTTACTCTCTGATTCTGTATTAATGGGCGCTAGCTCGTTTTTATTCTCAACGATTGCGATTACGATAATTGGTGAGATAACACCTCAAGCTTATTTTTCTCGTAATGCATTAAAAATGGCGAGTATGCTTTCGCCATTAATAAAGTTTTATCAAGTTTTGTTTTATGTTGTTGCTAAACCAACGGCCTTGGTACTTGATGCATGGCTGGGCAAAGAAGGTATTACCTATTTTGCTGAAAGCGAGCTTAGAGGAATAATACGAAAACACATTGAGGCAGAAGAAGCTGATGTGCAACATGTTGAAGGTATTGGTGCACTTAACTTTTTTAGCTTAGACGAAATCAGTGTAACTAAAGAAGGGGAAATAATTGATCCAGATTCTATAATCTCTTTACCTACTAAACTTGATTTACCTATTTTTCCTGAACTGACATTATCAGCCGATAATGACTTTTTACGTAAATTACACAAATCGGGCTATAACTGGGTAATTTTGACTAACAACGATGGGTGGCCGTTATTAGTGGTTGATGCCGATGGTTTTTTACGAGCAGCATTATTTGAGCCAGATACTTTTGACCCTTACCATTTTTGCCACAGACCTATTATTGTAACGGATGAAACACTGCGTTTAAGTGAAGTTATTTTAAAAATACGCGCAAATCATTCGCTCGATAAATCGTTTGATGGTGCTATTGATCACGACGTTGTGTTGGTATGGGGTGATGAGAAGCGCATTATTACTGGTGCTGATATATTCGGTCGTTTATTAAAGGGAATGAATGCGCCAAAGTTAGAGATGAACGAAAATAAAGAAGTACAGCCGCTGGCAAAATAGTAAGTTAATCTATTTTTTATAGTTAAGCCAGTGCTATATATGCATAGCTCAATATTTGATATGCGAATAAAAAAGCCGCTAATAGCTGTCTCTTGATCACAAGTCTGACTCAAGAGATTTTGCTAAATCGTAGCCTTCAAGGATGGCTTGTAATTTAAGCCATCCTTGCCATAACACTTTCACAGATGCACGCCCTGTGCGCTTGGTATCTTTCCACCCCCCTAACTTTGCCAGTTCTCGATACGCCCATGACATATTTGGAGCGGTTTCAGGCAATGGTGTTTTTATTCTCTTTAACCACAATAACTTCCATGCTTTCGGAGGTAGCAGTTGTTCACAACTTGGAGAATCAGGCTGCTCATTGGTGAACTTTAGTTGCAATATTCGCGTCGCAATAAACCCATTAATCGTCACCAACCTTTCCATGTTATCTTGGCTTTGAAGGCGTAAACTTTCGATATTCGTGCCATCACTTTTCCAGACTTTATGGTATTCCTCAACAAGCCAACGGTGCTCATAGTAGGTGATGATGGCTAAGGCGTCTTCTTTGCTGGTGACTGGTTCACTAGTTAATAAGTGCCAGCTTAAATCGTTCTCAGCGTTTCCTCGCTCTGCACAGCCGACATAGTAAACTGGGAGAGAGTGTCCTTTTTTATTGTAAGGCACTTTCAGTGTCACTGGCGCATAGGTGATATCCAGTGTTGCGCTTCGGGCTTTTC